>NZ_SOFU01000005.1:0-174284 GCF_004402245.1 Cryobacterium sp. TMT2-18-2 | reverse complement strand
ACCATTTCGTACACGCTCAACCCGGTCGCCCCCGAGGGCAACGACGGCTGGTACACAACGGACGCGGGCGTCATCGTCCACTTCACGTGTGAGGACGTGGGAGGGTCCGGAATCGCCACGTGCCCAGGCGACACAACCCTGCACGACGGCGCAAACCGGTCGGTGACGGGTACCGTGACCGACAAGGCCGGCAACACGACGACCGTGACGACGACCGGGATCAACATCGACTCCGTCGACCCGACCATCTCGTCCACCCTCGACCCGGCCGCTCCCAACGCCGCCGGCTGGTACGCGGCGGACGTCGTCGTCGACTTCACCTGCCGTGATGCGGGATCCGGCATCGCCACCTGTGCGGGCGACGTGACCCTGGTCGAGGGGGCGGGCCAGTCAGTGACGGGCGCCGCGACCGACCGGGCCGGCAACACCGCGACCGCGAGCGTGTCGGGGATCGACATCGACACGACCGCACCCACCGTTGCTCTCCTGGGCGGCCCCACCGGCAGTTACCAGTACGGAAGCAACCCGGCCGCGCCCAACTGTTACGCGACCGACGCCCTGTCCGGAATTGCCTCCTGCGTCGTGACCGGCGGCGGCACCACAGTCGGGGATCACTCGTACCTGGCGACCGCCACCGACACGGCCGGCAATACGAGCACGTCGAGGAGCGCGTACACGGTGCTGGCCTGGACCCTGAAGGGCTTCTACGCCCCAGTCGATATGGGAGCCAACGTCTGGAACACGGTGAAGGGCGGCAGCTCCGTCCCACTGAAGTTCGAGATCTTCTCCGGTGCCGAACTCACCAGCGTCTCGGCCGTCAAGAGCTTCACCGCCACGGCCGTGACCTGCCCCGGTTCGTCCGCGGTGACGGATGCGATCGAACTCACCACCACGGGCGGCACGAGCCTGCGGTATGACTCGACGTCGGGGCAGTTCATCCAGAACTGGCAGACCCCCAAGAAGCCGGGTACCTGCGCCGTGGTCACCATGACCGCCCAGGACGGTTCCACGATCAGTGCCAACTTCATGCTGAAGTAAGCACCGAGCGCAAGCGCAAGCGGAACACGGAAGGCCCCGAGCGGAACTCGGGGCCTTCCGTCCTGCGCCCCCAGACACGGGAATTGTGCCGGCCACCGCGGACCGCCAGGCACTACGACCGAGGTGAGCCCCGCTCGCCGCGTTCGTCACGGAGCAGCTCGAAGGCGCTCTCGCGGTCCGTGAGGGCGAGCTTGCGGAGCACAGCCGAGACGTGCACCCGCACCGTCGTCGGCGACACGAACAACCGGGCGGCTACCGCCTTGGTGGAGTTTCCCTCCGCGAGCAACTCCATCACCTCCCACTCCCGCGCGCTGAGCTTGCCCGCGGCCACGGAGCGGCGCAGGAAGCGGCGCCGCGCGGGCGCCCGGAACTCGCCGAGCACCCGCAGCACGAGCTCCGGCGCCATGGCCGCCTCGCCCGCCAGCACGGCCCGCAGGGCACCCGGCAGGGCGCCGGGATCGGTGTCCTTGAGCAAGTAGCCCGAGGCGCCCGCGCGCAGGGAATCGAAGAGGTCGTCGTCGTCCTTCGACATCGTGAGCATCACGATGGGCGTCTCCGGCAGGCTTCGGCCGATCTCCCGGGCTGCGTGGATCCCGTTCCCCGGCATGTTGATATCGAGCAGCACCACGTCGGGGCGGTGATCGAGGGCGAGCCGGATCGCATCCGCTGCGCTTGCCCCCTCGCCGCAGATCTCGCAACCACCGGCCTCGAGGGCCTGGCGGATCAGCGATCGTATCGGGGCATGGTCGTCGGCGATGACGACGCGGATGCCGGTGCCGTCTACCACTGGACCGTCACCACGCTTCCGCCCGCGGGTCGTGCCTCCACCTTGAACGTGCCCGGAAGCGCCCGCGCCCGAGCCTGCATGCTGACCAGGCCGTAACCGGTGGTGTCGGTGCCGGCCGGCACATCGAACCCCACCCCGTCGTCCGCAATCGCGAGGCGCCGACGGCCCCCGGCCTCGCTGAGCCGGATGTGCACCCCCATGGCTTTGCCGTGGTGCACCGCGTTGGACACCGCCTCCCGGGTGATGCGCATCAGCGCGTGCTGCTGCTCCGAATCGACGGTGATGGCCTCATCGAGGTCGACCCGCAGGTCGATTCCGTACCTCGCGGCCAGCTCCGTGGCCGCCCGGTGAACGGTGAAACTCAGCGGCTCATCGCTCGTGCGTCCGAGCGCCTGCACGGCCGCCCGCGCCTCGTCGAGTGCGCGATCACAGGCGTTGACGATACGGATACCGGATGCGACATCCACGGGAATGGCGTGGCTTTCCGCGCGGATATAGGCGAGCTCCTGGATCACTCCGTCGTGCAGCTCGCGGGCGAGCCGCCGCCGATCATCGAGCACCGCCGCGGTGACCTGCGCCCGCCAGTAGGTGCGGATTTCCCGCGCCGCGCCGACCAGCAGCAGCAGGTAGCAGCCGGTGCGGAGAAGATCCCCGGTGTAGAGCCAGTCCGTGTACAGGGATGGGAAGAGCACGTAGTTCAGGCGGGCGAACGCCCCGAGCGCACAGGCCGGGCCGAGCCAGCGGAGCAGTTCGTCGTCCCGTTTGGCCGACTGTGACGCAAAGGCCACCGAGGCGATGAAGAAACTCACGGCCGCCGCGCCCTGGGCGAGGAGCAGCACGGGATGGCCCGTCAGGAGCGCGTTCTCCGCGGACACCGGGGCGGAACCCGGGTCGAACGCCACGGGGAGCCGGTCCCGGCCGGTCCAGAGGGCGAGGTAGACCGCGGCCACCAGGGGGAGGGGGGCCAGCGCCAGCAGTCGGCGCCGGAGCATCCGTTTCGCCGGTCGCGTGTGCGCCAGGGCGGCGGCCAGGATCAGCAGGGCGCCCACGACTCGGATGGCCAGCGGAAGCCAGATGTCGAGCGTTCCCGCGCGGATTCCGCCGAGCACCTCGGTCAGGTAGGTCAGGCCCAGGCCCGCCGCGGCCAGCAGCACGAGACCCTGGAAGAGCAGCAGATCCTGCAGCCGCCCGTGCCGCAGGAACCGACCGAACACGAGGGACGCCACCAGCAACGCCACGCAGGCGTCGACCGAGTCGAGGACGAGGTGAGCCGAGGGATTGCGGAACCCGAAGACCACGGCGGGGCTCCACAGCAGGGCGCTGGTGACGGCCAGCCCGACGAGCCAGGCGGCGATGGTGAGTCGTGAGCGACCCGCCCACGCCCCGAGCGCGTGCATCCGCCGGTCAGGCTCTGCGCCGCGGGAGTCGGCCTGCGGATGCCCGGCCGGGGACAGCGGCGGGGCAGCGAAAACCGCGGGGAAGCGAAAACTTCGGGGTCCTGTGGTGCCCATGAGAATTGCCTTGGGAACGCGTTGCCGGAGCTGTCGGGTCAGCCGCTCGGGTGAGGCGAGCATAGCCGCGCCGCCTCCGGGCGGCCAGTCCCCGAGTGGGGGATAAGGCAGACGGATGCCCGAACGCGCACTGCGCGTCCGGGCATCCGTTCTGCTGCGGCGGTGCTAGTTTCCGGGGTGAATGTCCGCGTCGGCACCGGCACCGGCGTCAGCCTCGGCAGCCACGTGCGCCTGGACCCGCTCGGCGATCTTCTGGACCACGCTGCCGTAGTCGCCGCTGAGGGCGGATCCTTCGAGCTTCTGCGCGGCGGCCTCCTGCTCGGCGGCGGGCGCGTTCTTCAGCTCGGCCAGGTCGGCCTGCAGGTCGGCCGGCAGCTCGTCGAGGAGCGCGGGGTTGTCCGCCAGCTTGAGGGCCAGTTCCGTCACCGAGGATCCGGCGTCCGCGGTCGGGTCGGTGTCCGCGGTGCCCGGCGCGGTGCCGAGGTCACTGCCCAGGGCGGCCTCCACGGCGGCGGCCAACGGGTGCTCCGGGTTGTCCCGCACGGCCTCGGCGATCTTCGTGACCTCCTCGCCGTAGCCGCCGGCCAGCGCGGTGGTGCGCACGGTGGCGGCGGCGGCGGCCCGGTCGGTCGCCCCGGTAGCGTCCGTGAGCGCGGTCAGGTCAGCCTGCAGGTTCGCCGGCAGGGTGTCGAACAGCTCGGCGTGCTCGGAGAGGGTGGTGGCCACCTTCTGGGCCTTCACATTGCCGCTCTGCCCGTGGGAAAGGTCTGCGCGAAGTTCGGCCGAAAGCGACGCCAGGAATTCGCCGTGCGCCGTGGCGCCGGAGTCCCCGCTCGTGCCGGCACTCGCGCTGAAACTCGTTGTGGGCTCGGCGCTGAGAGGGGCGGCGGTGGCGCCCTGCGCGCCGACGCCGAGAAGGGCCCCGGCGGTCAGCACGGAGGCGGCGCCGAGGGCGACGCGCTTGGTGCGGGAGGTGTCGGCTGTCGGGGAGATCGTGTGCTTGTTCAAAGTGGATCCTTTCGATTGCGGCGGCCGGTCGGCGAAAAACCCGATCGATCGTTCGTAGTCATCGGAGGAGTTTAGGTACCGGGAGTGGGGGGCCGGTCCGTGCGGGCTGGGAATCGGGTTGGCTGCCCAGCCGTTCCGGTCGGGTGTGTCACCGGGCCCCGTCGCCGTCCGGTGCGCGCACATTCAGGCCAGGAATGCCGCCTGACCAGGAGTTGAGAGTGCCAGGTCACGGGTGTTCGCCCGGCCGGGCGACCGGACTCGGCGGAGCCCCGGGGCCTCGGGGCGATTACGCTCTGCGCGGAGAAACCGGCGGAGAAGCCAGCACGGAAACGCGAACCGTCGGGACCGCTCAGGGCGTCGGCAACAGCCCGTGCTTGCGGCAGGGCTGGCCGCCGACGAGGTTCAGGCACGAGTTGAACGCCGTGGGATAGCCCACGGCCTCCGACGCACCGAACCACTGGTTGTAGAACCGCCAGAAGTTCAGGTTGCCGTGCGTCGAGCATCCGTCGCCGTCGGTGCCCGGGCGTGCCAGCGCGGCGGAATTGGGCTGGTACGGCGTGTAGTTGTAGAGGTTCGCGGTGGCCTGGTTCTCGATGGTGATGGAGGACGCCCCGCAACTCGCATCCGGATTGAAACCCACGCGCACGGTTCCGATCTTGTAGGCGCGCTCGGGCTCCTGGGTGTATTGCCGGAACTGCCAGGCGGCACGGTAAACCTGGTTGAATAAGCCGAAGTACGCCGTGTCGCAGTCGGCCGTGTCGGGGCAGCCGTAGCCGGTGGCGCGCAGATAACCGGATGCGCTCGGCCGGGTGAGCAGGGACTGCTCCTTCTGCAGCAGCACGAGCAGCACCTTCGGGCTGATGGAGCAGGCCGCGGATACCTTCGCGATGATGCGGGCGGCCGACTCGTTGCGGCCCCCGGGGTATGTGGTGCAGTGCCCCTCGCCGTGGGCCGGCTGGGAGATCGTGTTCTCCTCGTAGTCGGCCAGGCACGGAGAGCCGTCGCGGGGGATGCAGGAGCGCTCCCTCAGGAACGACTGGATCTCGCCCTCGTTCAGAGAGTCGGCGTTGTAGAAGTTGTAGTCGCTGATGATCGCACCGGGGGCGAATCCGGTAGGCGCGGCGGCTTCGTCGGCGGTGTGCACCGACGCGGCCAGCGCCAGGCCACCGCCCAGCACGGCCAGAGTGACGACCATCGCCAGTGCGGTCAGTCGTCGACGCGGCGTGCCCGGGTACGTCATAGGGGAGACCTTACCGGGGCACTGCGGGAAGGGGCTGGGAGTCGACGGCCGACACGCAGCAGCGCGCGCGTCGCGACCCGGGCCCCCGGAGTAGTTTGGGGTCATGCCTGACACACAGCCAGAACAGACTCCCGTTTCCAGCGACAGCATCGTCGTCGGACACGACGGATCGGGTCACGCCGATCACGCCGTGACCGTGGCGCTCGACCTCGCCGAGCAGCTGCACGCCCCGGTCGTGCTGGTGCGCGCGTGGTCCATCGACACGGCGCCGCGCCCGGCCAACTGGGAATTCGGCTATGTCTCGTCGATCGAGGAGTATGCCGACGCGGTGCGCGTTGAGCTCGGCGAGGCCGTGATGGCCGAGGTGGCCAAGCATCCCGACGTGAAGGTCACCTACCGGGCCATCTACGCCAGTCCGTTGAAGTCCCTGATCGACGTGTCCCGAGGCGCACGGATGCTCGTGGTCGGCTCCCGAGGTCGCGGCGGCCTTAGCGGCATGCTGCTGGGTTCCGTGAGCGAGCAGTGCGTGCGGCACGCCAAGTGCCCGGTCCTGGTCGTGCGCCCGAACACCTGAGCCGACCGCTGGCGGCGGTCGGCTCCAGTCAGCTCTGGTCGGCGTCGATCCGGTTGCCGACCGCGAACCAGGCGACCGCCCCGAAGACCGGCGCGCAGACGACGGCCAGCACCCAGCTCGCCCGCGCTGCCTGCCGAAGGTGGATGGCCCGGCTGATCTGTATCAGGGCGGCGGCGATCAGCGCCGCGCTGCCCAGAACGGCGAGACCGCCGAGTCCGAGTGCTGCCATCTGCACCATGCTTGCACTGTCGATCATTGCGACCTCCCCTGTTGAACCCCCTGAGACGCTATTTTTCCCCTGTCACAGCGTCTCGTCCCTAAACCATACCAAACGGTATCTTCTGTGGGGCCAATTGAGGCGGAGTGGGGCCGATTGAGGCAGAGACGATACAACGGATGCGTGGGGCCGTGTGCGACCCGGTTCGGGCAGTCGCTACGCTGGAAGCCGGAATAACCGAGGAGTGGAATGGCGCAGCAACAACGGGCGATCGGAACGCGGGCCGCGATCATCCGAGGTGCGGCGGTCGCCTTCCGGGAGCACGGGTACGGCAGTACGACCCTGGCCGGACTGGAAGTCGCCGCCGGGGTGAGCAAGGGCGCACTCTATTTTCATTTCGCGTCCAAGGAGGCGCTCGCGCTCGCCGTGATCGAGGCGCAGCACGAGGCCTCGATCGGCTTGGGTCAGAGGCTGCTGGACGGCACGATGCCCGGGTTGCAAGCCCTCATCCTGATGACCTTTGAGCTGGCGGCGCAGGTGCGGGACGAGCCGGTGGTGAGTGCCGGCATCCGTCTCACCATGGAGGCCTCCAATTTCTCGGTGCCGGTGGTCGGTCCGTTCCATGACTGGATCGATGTCTGCGGGAAGGTGCTGCGACGCGCGATCAATGAAGGCGACGTTTCGGCCGATCTGAACGTAGAGGCCGCCGCGCACTTCATCAGCCCCGCCTTCACGGGCGTGCAGACCGTCTCCCAGGTGCTCACCGGGCGGGCGGACCTCTTCCAGCGCGTGGAGGAGATGTGGGCGCTGCTCCTGCCGGGCCTGCTGCCGGCCGGGCTTACGGACGAGCGGCGGGCGAAGCTGACCGCACTGCCGGCCCAGGTGCGGGCGAACTGCGCCGCGGGCCCGGGCGCCGCGGGCGGGGTAGCGGATCGGGCCTAGGACCCAGCCGAAGCGGTCGACCCTCCGGCGGACGCGCGCGCCCGCCGGGAGCGCCACCACGCCCAGACCGTAGTCAGGATGCGCTTGAGGGCCACCGAGATGCGGTGCGCGGTGGGGAATTCCGTGCCCAGGATCGCGATGCCGAGGAAGACGACGAGCCAGCCGGGCCCCGGCAGGGGCACCAGGATGAGCCCGATGACGGCCACCGTGGAGCCGAGTACGCCGACCACAGTGCGGTAGAGCCAACGCAGCCGAGGGTGCTGATCCACCCAGGCGCGGCTCCGGCGCAGGAAGCGCCGGATCGGGTGGGCGGAGCTGCGTCCTTCGTCGATTTCGCGCTGGAGGATGACGGTCATTCGTTCAGGTTAAGCGGGGTCGCTGGGAACCTGCTGCGCGGGCATCCGTCGCCGCTGTCGCCGCCTCTGACCGGAGCGTGACTCCGGCCCCGGGGGTACTGTGTGCGGCATCTGGATCAACATTCGGTATCACGGAGGAGACGAATCATGGCTGCACTTGCAAAACGCGAGCGTTTCGAAATGCCGGAGCCGGTGCGGCGCTTTTTCGAGGGCGACTGGGACGCTCCGGCCCTGCGGGTGGAGGAATTCCGCGACGGCGGCAACTTGGTTGTGAGGGCGGAATTGCCCGGAATCGACCCGGAAAAGGATGTCGATGTGTCGGTCAGCGACGGCGTGCTGCACATCCAGGCCGAGCGGCAGGAAAAGACCGAGCACAAGGACAAGGACGGCTACCGGACCGAGTTCCGGTACGGCTCGTTCACGCGCGACATCGCGCTGCCCCGCGGAATCAAGGAAGAGGATGTGACGGCGTCCTACCGGGACGGCGTGCTCGAGGTGCGCGTGCCGGTGCCCGAGGGTGCCGAGGAACCGAAGAAGGTGCCGATCGCGCGAAGCTGAGCCGGCCCCGAATGGGGGACGCAATGTGCCAATTCTCTTGACTCACGTCGCCTTAACCGGTTTAGTTGGCTGTACCAAACCGGTTCAGTCTGAACCAGGAGAGAAGAAATGACGTACAACGCTGTTCGCTCACAGTCCCCCCGCCCGCGATCTCTGAAAGCCGTGGCCCTCACCGCCGCGGTCTCGCTGCTCCTACTCGGAGCCGGCACCGCCGCGGCCGCCGCGGCACCGCCATCCGGCGCATCCGCCGCATCCGGTGCACCGGCCGGAGCCGTCGCCACCCGGCCCGCCCCCGCGGCGTCCGCGCCGCTGACCAACCTGTCCCACCTCACATTCCTGCTCGACACCGTGCCGCTGACCGCGGTCGACGGGCACACCACCTACGAAATCGACCAGCAGCCCACCGCGCAGGCGCCGTGGACCTACGCCGACAAGAAGGCGGACGGCAGTTACGGCCGGGTCGGCGGCGGGTCGCTCGACCCCGCGACCGGGCATTGGAGCCAGGGCGCCTACAACGCCGACGACATCGCCCGCACCGCGGTCGTCTACCTGCGCCACTGGCAGCAGACCGGTGATGAGACCAGCCGCGAGCACGCCGTGCAGACGCTGCGCTCCCTCACCTACCTGCAGACCGCGACCGGCCCGAACGCGGGGAACGTGGTGCTCTGGCAGCAGGCCGACGGCACCCTGACCCCCAGCGCCACCCCGGTGGAACTGCCCGACCCGAGCGACTCGGCCGAGTCCTATTGGGTGGCCCGCACCATGTGGGCCCTCGGCGAGGGCTACGCCGCGTTCCAGGCTGCCGACCCCGACTTCGCCGCGTTCCTGCAGGACCGCCTGCACCTCTCGCTCGACTCCCTCGAGCGTCAGTCGCTCGCAAAATACGGCACCTTCGACGTGGCCGACGGCGTGAATGTGCCGGCCTGGCTCATCGCGGGCGGGGCGGATGCCTCCGCCGAGGCCGCGCTCGGCCTCGCCGCCTACGTCACGGCCGTCCCGGACGACGACACCGCCCGCACCGCGCTGACCCGGCTCACCGAGGGTGTCGCCGCGATGTCCTCCGGCTCCGCCACCGAGTGGCCTTTCGGCGCGATCATGCCGTGGAACAAGTCGCAGACCCTCTGGCACGCTTGGGGCGGACTGGCCCCGGCCGCCGTCGCCACCGCGTCCACGGTGCTCGGACGCTCCGACCTGCTCGGCGCCGCCGTCAAGGACGCCGCCCAGTTCACCCCGCAGCTGCTGGCCGCCGGCGGACCGGACAACGCCTGGAGCCCCACCCCGGGTGAGGCGCAGATCGCCTACGGCGTCGACTCCCGCGTGCAGGGGCTCGTCGCCACCGCCGCGGCCGCGAACGCCCCGGGGCTGCTCGACCTCGCCGCCGTGACCGCCGCCTGGTTCTTCGGCGCCAACCCGAACGGCGCCCCGGCCTATAACCCGGCAACCGGTACGGCCATCGACGGCATCGAAACCGACGGCCGGATCAACCCCAACTCCGGCGCGGAATCCACCATCCACGCCCTGATGACCATGCTGACCCTGGACGCGAATCCGTCGCTGAAGGTCAAGGCCCTCGGCATCGACGCGACCGTCTCCACCGTGGGGCTGAGCGTCGTCGAGGCCGAGTCCGGCACCATCACGGGCGGCGGGTCCGTGGTCACGCCGCCGTCGTCCTGGACCGGCGAGGCCAACCTCTCCGGCGGCGCCTACGTGGCGCTGGGTACGGGCGACTCGCTGAGCATCCCGGTTCCCGCCACCGACCAGGCTCGCAACGTGTTCCCGATCGTGAACCAGGGCGAGGCCGACTCCGGGTCGACGGCCTGGTCGTCCGCGACGTCGACGCTGGGCAGCACGAGCAACGGCGGCGCGGGCGCGCAGGGCATCACGGATGCCCCGGGACGCCTGTTCCCGCTCACGCTCCAGCAGGCCCTGCCCGGGGCGGACACCGCGGTCGTCGGCATGGCCGATGGGGCGGCATCCGTAGACGCGCTGCTGATCCAACCGCTGATCTCGACGATCACGGTGACCGGTTCGGCGGGGGAGTCCACGGTGTACGTCAGCGCGGCGACCGAGTCGAGCGTGCGCACGGTGGTCGTGCCGCGCGGCTACCGGCTGGCGCAGCAGGCGTTCGATGCGACCGGCACGCCCGTCGCATCCGTTGACAAGAAGGCTCCGAAGACGGGGGCCGTGACGGTCGTCGCCGGCGGGTTCACGGTGGCGAAGCTGGTGCGCAAGTAGGGCCGGCGCCCTCGGGCCTGCCCGCGCGCGCCCACGTGCGATGGCGGTGGCGGTGGGGTGGCAGGGGCAGTGGCTAGGGGAGCGGCAGCGGCTGCGGGTCGACTCCGAGGGTCGTGAGCATGGCCTCGACCTGGTGCCGGATCTGGTCCCGGATGCGACGCACCTCCGGGGTCGGCTGACCGGCCGGGTCGGCCAGTTCCCAGTCCTGGTAGAGCTTGCCCGGATAGACCGGGCAGGCGTCGCCGCAGCCCATGGTGACGACGACGTCGGCGGCCTGCACGACGTCATCCGTCAGCGGTTTCGGGAACTCCTCGTCCAGGTTGAGGCCGAGTTCGGTCATCACCGCCATCACCGTGGGGTTCAGTCCCCTGGCCGGAGCCGAACCGGCCGAACGCACGTGCACCCGACCGCCAGACAGGGCCTGGGTCAGCACCGCCGCCATCTGGGACCGCCCCGCGTTCTGCTCGCAGACGAACAGGACCTCGGGGACGTCCTTGGCGATCGCGCCCTTTGCCTGGGCCAGAGCGGTCAGGCGGTCGGTGGCGTAGCGCCCCGTGTTGGTCACGAGGAACGCCGTGACCGTCGAGGTGCGCAGGAGCGACGTGTACGACTCGAGCACGTACCGTTCGATCGTCTCGGCGCCGAACACGCCCGAGAACCGGTCGGTGAGGTGCGCGGCCAGCCGTCGCAACGACTCCTCGGGGAAGGCCAGTCCGGGCAGTGACCGGCGCACGCTCAGATCGCTCATGGCGGGTCGGACCTAGACCTGGGCGGGGAGGATCTCGGCGAGCAGGGCCTGGATGCGGGCCTTGATCTCGTCGCGGATCGGACGCACGGACTCGATGCCCTGGCCGGCCGGGTCGGCGAGTTCCCAGTCCTCGTAGCGCTTGCCGGGGAAGATCGGGCAGGTGTCGCCGCAGCCCATGGTGATGACGACGTCCGACTCCTGGACGGCCTCGGTGGTGAGGATCTTGGGCACGTTGTTCGCGATGTCGATGCCCTCCTCCGCCATGGCCTCGATCGCGATCGGGTTGATCTGGTCCTTCGGCGCGGAGCCGGCAGAGAGCACCTCGACACGGCCCTCGGACAGGGCGGTCATGTAGCCGGCGGCCATCTGAGAGCGGCCCGCGTTGTGCACACAGACGAAGAGAACGGTGGGCTTTGCGGTCATGATCGGTGGTTCCTTCTTGATTTTCGGGGGTGGACGGCGGGGCGGTATGCAGAGATCAGACCGGGTCGGGAAGCGGGTCGGCGTCGGCGTCGGCGGCGGCGTCGGCGTCGGCGTCGGCGGTGTTGTCGGTGTCGGTTACGGCGGTGTCGGCTGCGACGGATGCCGGTGCCCCGGCGCCCGGGAAAAGCCGCGGTCGCAGCCACAGCGCCACATAGACAAGAGCGACGAGCGCCGGCACCTCGATCAGGGGGCCCACGATGCCTGCCAGGGCCTGGCCGCTGGTGGCGCCGAAGGTGCCGATGGCCACCGCGATCGCCAGCTCGAAGTTGTTGCCGGCTGCGGTGAACGCCAGGGTCGTGGTGCGCTCGTAGGAGAGCCCGGTGAGCTTGCCGGTGGCGAATCCGGCGGCGAACATCACTGCGAAGTAGACCAGCAGCGGCAGGGCGATCAGGGCCACGTCGAACGGGCGGTCGATCACCTGGCGGCCCTGCAGGGCGAAGAGCAGCACGATCGTGAACAGCAGCCCGTAGAGGGCGAACGGGCTGATTTTCGGCAGGAAGCGGCTCTCGTACCAGTCGCGGCCGCGGGTGGCCTCGCCGACCCGGCGGGACAGGTAGCCGGCCAGCAGGGGAATGCCGAGGAAGACGAGCACGCTGACGGTGATCGCCCAGATCGAGAACTCCGCGCTCGTGGTGGACAGGCCGAGCCAGGCGGGGAGCACCTGGAGGTAGAACCAGCCCAGCGCGGCGAACGCGATGACCTGGAAGACGGAGTTGAGGGCCACCAGGAAGGCGGCGGCCTCGCGGTCGCCGCAGGCCAGATCGTTCCAGATCAGCACCATGGCGATGCAGCGGGCAAGGCCCACGATGATCAGGCCGGTGCGGTACTCGGGCAGGTCCGGCAGGAAGATCCAGGCAAGGGCGAACATCAGGGCGGGCCCCAGCAGCCAGTTCAGCACCAGCGAAGAGACCAGGAGGCGGCGGTCGCGGGCGACTGCGCGGGCATCCGTGTAGCGAACCTTGGCCAGCACCGGGTACATCATCACGAGCAGCCCGATCGCGATGGGCACGCTGACCGAGCCGATCGTGAATGCAGCGAGCAGGTCGCCGACGCCGGGTGCGACGACCGCCAGTAGCAGGCCCAGGGCCATTGCCGCGAGGATCCAGACCGGCAGGAGACGATCGACGGCCCCGAGGCGCGCCGGGGCGATGGTGTTGTGCGCGCCAGCCGGCTGCACGGTGGGCGGGGCGGTGGGCCGGGCGGTGGTCGATTCGGGGAAGGGCATGTGGCTCCGTGAGCAGGTAAGACGAAAATCGGCGGGTGGGTCATAAAATCAGGGATGTCGATAGGGAGTCTTCCCCAATGCATCGATGGATGTCAATTTATGGGAGATACTGTTCAGATGTCGTTCACCGAGACCCGTGCCGTGCCTGAGGCGTCGACCGCTGCGGTCGCCGGGGATTTCGTGACGAATGCCGCGGGTGTTTCGGATGTCGCAGATGGCGCGACGGATGCCGCCGCCGCGGCCGCTGCTGCCTGCTGCGCGCCTGCCGCGCGCGAGGCGATCGGCGCCGATGAAGCGGAGCGGCTCGCCCGGCTGCTGAAGGCCGTGGCCGACCCGGCCCGGTTGCGTCTGGTCTCGCTGGTGGCCGCGCACGACGATATGGAGGCCTGCGTCTGCGACCTGACCGAACCCCTCGGGCTCAGTCAGCCCACCGTGTCACACCACCTCAAAGTGCTGGTGGACGCCGGTATCCTGACCCGCGACAAGCGTGGCACCTGGGCGTACTACCGGCTCGTGCCGGGAGCGCTTGGGACGCTGGCGGATCGGGTGCTCGGGCTCTGAATTCGCGGCTCCGAGTTTGCTGTGCTGAGTTTGCGGTGCTGCACGTGCGGGCTAGGCTGTAAGGCTGAGCTTTTGGGCGATCGCGCGTGGCGTCGATCCTGGGCAGCCGGCCGGAACATCCGTCACCGATCTGCGCAATCCCATTGCTTTTTCAGGATATCGAGATATCCTCACTACTTGTGCGCGAAGCCCCACGTCGTGCGGCGCACCTGGACACTTCCTCTGAGGGAGCGTCGTTCCCCGTGGGATTTGATCTGCGCCGTGAGCGCATTCTCCGTCTGAGTGAGGTTCCGGCTCCCCCTCACCCGAACCGCGTAACCGCGCCGACGAGAGCTTTCACCATGCCCAATTTTCCTCTGTTCCCTGACTGCCGCGTTTCGGCGGAAGGTGCCTATGCAGACGCCTAGGCTCAGCAGGTTGCCCAGAACCACCAGATTCACCCTGATCCCGCGTCAGGCCGCCGCCGGCGGCTTCGCGATGCTTTTCGCCGGACTGCTCACGGTGATCCTCGGCATTCCCGCGCAGGCCTCGGAACTCGACGTCTACAGCTGGCGGCCGCCGGCCGCCGTGGAAGCATCGGTGCGGGCCTCCGCGGTTGCCTCAGCGGACGCCTCAGCGAATGCCGCCGCGCCCGATCCCACCGCGCGTGCTGCCGCCGCCTCTGATGCCTCCGCCGCCGAAGCGACGCTACAGAGCCTGATGCCGAGTGCGGCGGCCACCGCCACCGTGCAGCGCGACGGTTTCACGGTCACCGACGCGCCGAAGCCCGAGCCCGTGCCTGCCGCCCCTGCTGCGGTTCCGACCGCCGCCGATGCGGCCGCTCCGGCCGCCGCTAATGCGGCCGTGCAGTGGCCCTTCCCGGGCTCGGTTCGCCTCTCCGGTCCCTATGGTCCGCGCGATGCCCCCTGCGGGGGCTGCTCGACGTTCCACAAGGGGCTCGATATGCTTCCCGGCGAGGGTGCACCTGCTCTGGCGGTTGCGGACGGCGTCGTGCGTGAGGTCTCCGCCACGGACAACGGCGGCTTCGGCGTCTACGCGATCGTTGACCACACCATCGACGGACAGCTCGTAAGCAGTGTCTATGCGCACTTCCAGGCCGGCTCGCTGCAGGTCTCCGCGGGAGAGTCCGTGGGCGTGGGCACGCACCTGGGCAACGTGGGCAGCACCGGCCAGAGCACCGGCCCGCACCTGCATTTCGAGATCCTGATCGACGGGATCACCCCGACGGATCCGTACGCCTGGTTGTCGCAGCGCGCCGGCCCGATGTAGTCGCGAGGGTCGCGCAAGTTCCTCAGGGTGCGCGGTCTGCGCGGTCTGCGCGGGGGTCGCTGCGTGCCGGCGGGAGCCTGTGCGCGGGTGGGCGCCGGTGGAAGGCCCGGCTCAGGCCGGCAAGTGCCCGGCTCAGGCCGCCTCTCCGGTTCAGTTTTGCGGATGCCGCGCTCGGCGTCGCGCCCCTCGCGACATTGTGCTGCGTGGCCCGCGGCATCAACCCTGAACGAATTCGACGGAGATTTTGCCGATTCACCCCCGAAATCGTCGAAACCGGCCTTCGGGCAGCAAAATCTCCGTCGAATTGGTTCCCACCCGGGATCCTGGATGCCGAAGTGGGCGGCGGCGGCGGCGGTTGCGGTGGTGGTGGGGGCTGCCGTGGGTTGTGGGCTCGTGCGGCAGCGGCTCAGGCCGGCGTTGCCGGGAGGTCGAAGTAGAGATGGGCGTGAGCGCGGCATCCGTCATTGAAGGCGGCGCCGCATGCAGGGCACGCGGTGGTTGCCCGGTAGTCGGCGATCGAGAGTGTGCCGCGGCAGACTCCGCAGAGGATGGCCTGCTCGGCCCAGAGAGCGGCCGGCCAGAGCCGGGCGGCATGGGTTTCACCGGCGGCGTGGCACTGGTAGCACGGGTAGAAGCGCCCGCAGCAGAAAAACCTGATCGCCACGATGTCGAGGTCGGAACGGTAGTGCACGCAGCGGGTCTGAGCGTCGACGGTCTGTCCGTGGATCTGCATGGTGGTCCTTCGTGCGAGAGGCGATCGCGACCGCACGTGGGGGTGGGGCGGTGTCGGGGGTGAGGACGCGGCGTCGGGAATGGGGTTCGGGGCGCCTCGCGGTGCCCCGAACCCCAGCCGCTACTCGGCGGTGGCCTGCGCTGTGACGAAGGCCTCGAAGGCGGCCGGGTCGTCGAGGGCGCCGGGGTAGGAGACGCCGTTGACGAGCACGGTGGGCGTGCCCTTGACCTGCTCGATGTCGGCGTTGGGGAGCGGGCCGTCGAGGGCGCGCTGAGTGGCGGTGCCGACCCAGTCGGCGAAGGTGTTCTCCGTGATGCAGGTGGCGACCTTCTCGTCGGTGACGCCCGCACTCGTGGCCAGGCTGACCAGGTCTTCGTTGGTCAGGCCCTCGGTGTTCTCCGCCGGCTGGTTTGCGAACAGGGCCGCGTTCAGGGCGAGCACGTTCTCTGGCTCATAGTTGGCGACGCACGCGACGGTGGCGGCGGCCCGGGTCGGGTACTTGCTACCGGCCGAAACCGGATCGAGGATCGAGATCGGGTGCAGCTCGAGCGTGGCGGTGCCCGCGGCGACCCAGCCGGCGATCTGCTCGCCGTTCGTGGTTTCGAACTGGCCGCAGAAGGGGCAGAGGTAGTCCGCGTAGACCACGATGTTGGCGGTGTCGCCGAGGGCTGTCGGGTCGGTGGCGATGGGGTCCTCGTCGGCGGCAACGGAGACGGTCTCGACCGGGACGATGTTGGTGCCGTCGCCGCCGAGCAGCATGCCGTCGCTGGCCATGTTGAGCGGGCCCGGCGCCGCAGGTCCCTGGCTGCCGACCACGACGAGGGCCACGACCACAGCAGCCGCGATCAGGCCGGCGCCGATGCCGCCGCGCAGAAGCCAGCGGTTGCGCTTCTCCTTTTTCTGCTGCTCCTCGCGGAGCTGGCGGGCGCTTTCACGCGCCATCTCGCGGCGATCCTTCTTGGGGGGGACAGGCTTGCCGTAGACATTACTCATGAACTAATGCACCGTTTCGTTGCGACTGGCAGGTAGTTCCAAGGTTAGAGGGTCCGTCTCCGGAGGAGGTGCAGCGGGGCTGTGAGGGGGCTGTGAGCGCGGAGCCCCAGCTTCGGGCGCCGTGGGCGGAGCCGGCTCAGGCCTGGGCGCGGTGGACTTCGTACTGGGCCCGGATGAGCGGGCGGCAGTCCGGTTCCGGCGCGGCGGCGAGGGATATCGGCCAAACCGGGCGGCTGCCGGTCAGCGCCCACGCGGCCTGGACGGCGGCGCCGTCGGCAACGTACTCGCCCGGGGTCGGAACCACGACCGGGCAGTCGAAGACCTGCGCCGCGATGGCCGCGACGACCGGGCTCTGCGCGGCGCCGCCGATCAGCAGCACCCGGTCGGCCACCACCCCCTGCGCCCGTACGGCGTCGAGGCCGTCGGCGAGGCCGCAGAGCATCCCCTCGATGGCTGCGCGTGCGAGGTTGGGCCGGGTGCTCGAGGTGAGGGTGAGTCCGAAGAGGCTGGCCGTCGCGTCCGGCAGGTTGGGCGTGCGTTCGCCTTCGAAGTAGGGCTGGAGGACGAGCCCTTGGGCGCCGGGTTCCGCGCTGAGCGCGAGGCTCCCGAGCTCGTCGTGCTCAACCCCGAGGAGCAGCCGCACCGCGTCGAGCACCCGGGCGGCGTTGAGCGTGGCCACGAGAGGCAGGGACAGTCCGCTGGCGTCGGCGAAGCCGGCGACGGTGCCCGTGGCATCCGCCGTCGGCTGATTGGTGACGGCGAAGACCGTGCCGCTGGTGCCGATGGAGACGATGACGTCCCCGTCGCCCGCGCCGAGTCCCAGTGCGGCGCCGGCGTTGTCGCCCGCGCCGACGCCGATCACGATTCCCGCTGGGAACGAATCCGACAGAGGGGCCGTGGTGCCGGCGGTGTCGCCGGGGCCGAGTACGCGGGGGAGGATGGCGCGGTGCCCGAGGGCGCGTTCGAAGAGGTCGAGGTCGTAGGTGCCCGTGGTGGGTGACCAGTAGCCGGTCCCGCTCGCGTCGGAACGGTCGGTGGTCAGCTCGTCCAGTTCCGGCCCGAGGGGGCTCGCGTCGGCCGGGCCGTAGCCGCGCAGCCGCCAGGTGAGCCAGTCGTGGGGGAGGGCGACCGCGGCGACGCGGGCGGCGTTGAGAGGTTCGGCGTCGCGGAGCCAGCGCAGCTTCGTGGCGGTGAACGAGGCCACCGGCACGAGGCCCGTGCGCCGGGCGTACTCTTCGGCGCCGATCTCGGCGATCAGGTCGGACGCGGCACCGGCGCTGCGGGTGTCGTTCCAGAGCAGTGCCGGGCGGATCACGCGGCCTTCGGCGTCGAGCGCGACCATGCCGTGCTGCTGGGCGGCGACGGAGACCGCGGCGACATCCGCGAGCCCGCCGGCGTCGGCGAGGGCGGCGTGCAGCGCCTCCCACCAGCGCTCGGGGTCGACCTCGGTACCGTTCGGATGCGACGCACGACCGCTGCGCACCAGGGCGCCGGTGTCGGCATCCCTGATCACGATCTTGCAGCTCTGGGTCGAGGAATCTATTCCGGCAACCAGTGTCATGGCTTCATTCTCCGCTCGGGGGTCGTGCGTCGTGGGGCGTGGGGCGTGGGCGTGGAGATTGGGCGTGGAGATTGGGCGTGAGGAGGGGGTGCAACGAGGGGGTGCGAGGAGTGGGCAACTCAGGAGAAACGGATGCCGCGGGCCTGGGTACCGCGGGCCCGGCCGCCGCATCCGGAGGATCTCCCGCGTCAGCTACAGGAACGGACTCCTGAGTGAGCCATGGGGCCAGCCGGAGCCCGGCACAGGGCCGGCCACCGTGGCCGGCCCTGTGCATCGGGATCCCGGTTAGCGGGCGCCGAGCAGGTGCTCCAGCGCCAGCTGCTGCAGCCGTACGAAGCCGAAGCCCTTGCCGCCGAAGTAGGCATCCGTGTCGAAGTCCTCGTAGGAGGCGCGGTCGGCGAGCAGGTCGTCGTAGCTTTCGCCGGCTGCCAGGGTGGGCGCGGAGAGCTCCGGCACGCGTGCCGCTTCGAGCATCTGCTGCACCTCGGGGTCGGCGCGGAAGGCCTGGGTGCGCTCCTTGAGCAGCAGGTAGGTGCGCATGTTCGCGGCGGCCGAGTCCCACACGCCGGTGATGTCCTCGGTGCGGCTGGGCTTGTAGTCGAAGTGGCGGGGGCCTTCGTAGGACGGGCCGCCGTTCAGGCCGCCGTTCTCGAGCAGGTCGACGAGCGCGAACGCGTTGTGCAGGTCGCCGTGGCCGAAGACCAGGTCCTGGTCGTACTTGATGCCGCGCTGGCCGTTCAGGTCGATGTGGAACAGCTTGCCCTGGTACAGCGCCTGGGCGATGCCGGCGGCGAAGTTGAGCCCGGCCATCTGCTCGTGGCCGACCTCGGGGTTCACGCCGACCAGCTCGGGCCGGTCGAGAGTAGTGATGAACGCCATCGCGTGACCGACCGTGGGCAGCAGGATGTCGCCACGCGGTTCGTTCGGCTTCGGCTCGATCGCGAAACGGATGTCGTAGCCCTTATCGGTGACGTAGTCGCCGAGCAGGTTGACGGCCTCGCGGTAGCGATTCAGGGCCGCACGGATGTCCTTGGCCGAGTCGTACTCGGCGCCCTCGCGGCCGCCCCACATTACGAACGTCTTCGCGCCGAGCTCGGCGGCGAGGTCGATGTTGCGCAACACCTTGCGCAGCGCGAAGCGGCGCACGCTGCGGTCGTTCGAGGTGAAGCCGCCGTCCTTGAAGACCGGGGCGCTGAACAGGTTGGTGGTGATCATCGGGATGATCAGGCCGGTGTCGGCGCAGACCTGCTTGACCCGGTCGATCTGGGACTGGCGCTCGGCATCCGTGGAGCCGAAGGCGAACAGGTCGTCATCGTGGAAGGTCAGGCCGTATGCGCCGAGACGGGCGAGGTTCTCGACCGCGTCGACGACGTCGAGTGGCGGCCGGGTGGGGCCGCCGAACGGGTCGCTGCCGTTGTAGCCGACGGTCCAGAGCCCGAAGGAGAACTTGTCGTCGCGGGTGGGGGTCAGGCTCACATCACTCAATGTCATTTCACTACTTCCGATTCAGCTGCGTCGATGATTTGTTGATTACCCAAACATATATCAATCGTGACCAGAACGGGACGGTTTGCCGGAAATGATCCGAATTTGCCTCCGGCGGGAACTATTAGCCTGTGTTGCGGCGCTCGATCCGGGCACAAGGGTATGGCGTGGATAGTGAATCCACCTTGATTGCGCAGAAATAGCGGAATCTCGGGACAAAAATTGGCAATTGGCTCTCCAATTGGATATGTTTTGGTCACGAACAAAGTCGTCCGCGACTGAGTGGAGGCTCACCCGCAGAGTGGTCCGAACAGCTTGGCCCTGCACCGGATTTCACACCTGACCGTGTGAGTCCACATCGCATCACGCTTTACAACGAGGTAACCGTCCGTCCCCGTTTCGCGTTACGCAAAATGGTCGGTCGGAGTGCACCTCGTTGCAGCAGGAGTCGGAATCTCCGCCCCTGCGCCTGGCAGCATTCAGAGAGGAAAGCACCAATGTCCCTGACCAAGAGGATCATCGCCGTAGCGGCGACTGGAGCCGTGGCCTTGTCGCTCGCGGCATGTTCCGGCACGGGCGCACCGGCCGGCGACGGCGTGGAGGCCATTGCCGACTGCAACGTCGGCATTTCCATGCCGACCCGCGCCCTTGAGCGCTGGATCAACGATGGTGAGCAGCTCAAGACGCTGCTCGAAAAGGCCGGCTGCACCGCCGACCTGCAGTACGCCGACAACAAGACCGACCAGCAGATCAGCCAGATCCAGAACCAGATTGCCGGCGGGGCCAACATCCTCGTCGTCGCTGCCATCGACGGCCTCCTGCTGGGCCCGGCGCTGGAAGAGGCCAAGACGCAGGACGCCACGGTCATCGCCTACGACCGCCTGATCGTCGGCACCGAGAACGTCGATTACTACGCGACCTTCGACAACTACGAGGTCGGTACCCTGCAGGGGGAGTACATCGTCGACCAGCTCGGCCTGGCCGACGGCGCCGGCCCGTTCAACCTCGAGCCCTTCGCCGGCAGCCCCGACGACAACAACGCGAAATTCTTCTTCTCCGGCGCCTGGGACGTTCTGCTGCCCTACGTCGAGAACGGTCAGCTCGTCGTTCCCAGCGGTCGCTCGCCCGAGTCCAACGCGGACTGGGCCTCGATCGGCATCCAAGGCTGGGCTTCCACCCTCTCCCAGGCCGAGATGGACAACCGCCTGTCGTCCTTCTACTCCGGATCCGAGAAGGTCGACGTTGTGCTCTCGCCCAATGACAGCCTCGCCATCG
Source organism: Cryobacterium sp. TMT2-18-2 (assembly GCF_004402245.1). Classification (NCBI taxonomy): domain Bacteria; kingdom Bacillati; phylum Actinomycetota; class Actinomycetes; order Micrococcales; family Microbacteriaceae; genus Cryobacterium; species Cryobacterium sp. TMT2-18-2. The sequence goes on along the minus strand of NZ_SOFU01000005.1, from coordinate 153,485 downwards.
GCATCCTGGCGTCCCTGAAGTCGGCGGGCTACGCACCCGGTGAGGACTACCCGATCATCAGCGGGCAGGACGCCGACAAGGCCAACATCAAGGCGATTCTCAAAGACGAGCAGTCCATGAGCGTGTGGAAGGACACCCGCACGCTCGGCGAGCAGGTCTACAACATGGTTCTGCAGATCGCCGCGGACGAAGAAGTGACCGTCAACGACACCGAGACCTACGACAACGGCAAGAAGATCGTGCCGTCGTTCCTGCTCGACCCCGAGGTCGTCGTCAAGGAGGACATCCAGGTCAAGCTGATCGACTCCGGCTTCATCAAGGCATCCGACGTGGGACTGTAACCGGTCCCACACCCCGGTCGGCCCCGCGCGAGCGGGGCCGACCACCTCGGCCCTCACCGGGGCCGGCAGATCTACACACGCGCTATCGATCAGGAGGCTGCCCTTGGAGCACACGACCATCCTCAGGATGCACAACATTGTGAAGGATTTCAGCGGAGTGAAGGCACTCGACGGGGTGTCCATCGACGTCGTTCGCGGGGAGGTGCACGCGATCTGCGGCGAGAACGGCGCCGGCAAGTCCACGCTCATGAAGGTGCTCAGCGGTGTGTATCCCGCCGGCAGTTTCGAGGGCACCATCGAGTTCGAGAACAAGCCGGTCTCCTACAAGACGATCAATGACAGCGAAGCCGACGGCATCGTCATCATCCACCAGGAACTGGCCCTCAGCCCCTACCTGTCGATCGCCGAGAACATCTTCCTCGGAAACGAGAATTCCAACCGCGGCATCATCGACTGGAACAAGACCAACCGCGAAGCGTCCCTGCTGCTCAGCCGGGTCGGCCTCGCTGAAAGCCCGGCCACCCGGGTGCTCGAACTCGGCGTCGGCAAGCAGCAGCTCGTGGAGATCGCCAAGGCGCTCTCCAAACAGGTGAAACTGCTCATCCTCGATGAGCCGACCGCCGCCCTCAACGATGAGGACTCGGCGCACCTGCTCGGCCTGATCGAACACCTGCGCGGGCAGGGCATCACCTGCATCATCATCAGCCACAAGCTCAAAGAGATCAAACGGATCGCCGACAAGGTCACCGTCATCCGGGACGGCAAGACCATCGAAACCATCTCGATGGACGGACCGGACGCCACCGAGGCGCGCATCATCCGTTCGATGGTCGGCCGGGAACTCAACAACCTGTTTCCGCCGCGTGAACCCAAGATCGGCGCCGAACTGCTGCGCGTCGAAGACTGGACCGTGTACCACCCGGTCGACACCGCGCGCAAGGTCGTCGACGGGGCGTCCTTCAGCGTGCGCGCCGGCGAGATCGTCGGGTTCGCCGGGCTGATGGGCGCCGGCCGAACCGAACTGGCCATGAGCATCTTCGGCCGCTCGTACGGTACCAAGATCACCGGCAGCGTCTTCAAGAACGGCGACGAGATTCAGATGCGCACCGTCGACGAGGCAATCCGCCACGGCTTCGCCTACGCCACCGAAGACCGGAAGCTCTACGGCCTCAACCTCATCGGTGACATCACGGTGAACGTTTCGGCGGCGGCCCTCGGCAAACTCGCCAAGTGGGGTGTCATCGACCGGCACCGCGAATACAAGGTCGCCAACTCCTATCGCGAGAAGATGAACATCAAGGCGCCGAGCGTCACATCGATCACCGGCAAGCTCTCCGGCGGCAACCAGCAGAAGGTCGTGCTCTCGAAGTGGATCTTCGCCGGCCCCGACATTCTCATTCTCGACGAACCGACCCGCGGCATCGACGTGGGCGCCAAGTATGAGATCTACGGAATCATCAACGAGCTCGCCGCCCAGGGCAAAGCCGTTGTGGTGATCTCCTCGGAGCTGCCCGAACTCATCGGGCTCTCCGACCGGATCTACGTCATCTCCGAGGGCAAGCTCACCGGTGAAGTCACCGCGGCGGAAGCCTCCCAGGAAACACTCATGCACTACATGACCGCGGGAAAGGACTGACCCCGATGAGCACCACCACCCCTATGAAGCGCACAAAACCCAAGTTTGCGGTCAGCCTCAGACAGTATGGAATCCTCGCCGCACTCGTGATCATCATCATGCTGTTTCAGATTCTCACCGACGGTCGCCTGCTTCTGCCCGGCAACGTCAACAACCTGATCCAGCAGAACGCCTATGTTCTGATCCTCGCCATCGGCATGGTGATCGTCATCATCGCGGGCCACATCGACCTCTCGGCCGGGTCCGTGGTGGCCATGGTCGGTGCCGTCGCCGCGATCAGTATGAATTCCTGGGGCTTCTCCTGGTGGGCCGCCGTCATTCTCGCCCTGGTGGTCGGCGCCGTCGTCGGCGCGTGGCAGGGCTACTGGGTGGCCTTCGTCGGCATCCCGGCGTTCATCGTCACCCTGGCCGGCATGCTGATCTTCCGCGGGCTCACCCTGGTGCTGCTCACCGGCGGCACCATTGGCGGCCTGCCGTCCGAGTTCACCGCCATCGGTGCGGGCTGGCTGCCCGCCTGGCTTGGCGAGGTCGGCGGCCGGGACGTGCTCACCATCGCCCTCGGTGTGCTCACCGCGCTCGCCCTGATCGTGCAGCAGCTGCGTACCCGCGCCACCCTGCGCAAGCTCGACCTGCCCCGCGAGCCGATCGCCACCCTGTGGATCAAGAGCGGCATCGCCGGCGTGGCCATCATCGCCTTCGCCTGGTTGCTCTCCGGCTACAGCGGCACACCGCTCATCCTGATCGTGCTAGCCGCCCTCATTCTCGGCTACACCTTTCTGCTCAACCAGACCGTGTTCGGCCGCCACGTGTACGCGATGGGTGGCAACCTGTTCGCCGCCAAGATGAGCGGCGTCAAGACCCGCTGGGTCAACTTCTTCATCTTCGTCAACATGGGAGTGCTCGCCGGCCTGGCCGGCGTGGTCTCCACGGCTCGGGCCGGGGGCGCCGTCGCCTCGGCCGGCCAGAACTACGAGCTCGATGCCATCGCGGCCGTCTTCATCGGTGGCGCGGCCGTGACGGGTGGCGTCGGCACGGTCATCGGCGCCGTCATCGGCGCGTTGGTGATGGGCGTGCTCAACATGGGCCTGTCCATCCTCACGGTCGACGCGGCCTGGCAGATGACCATCAAGGGCGTCGTGCTCCTGCTCGCGGTCGCGTTCGACATCTTCAACAAGAGCCGCGGCGGCCGCTAGCTTCGCCCCGCGCTTGCAGGGCCCTGTCAGGTGTCTTCCAACCGTAGAGGTGGTGTGTCGTGACCCGGCTGACCACGACCACCCTCTCCGCACGGGGTGGTTCGAGCAACGACCAGTTGCGCCGGTTCAATCTGTCGATGATTCTCACGATGATTCATCATTCGAGCGGATGCTCTCGGGCTGAACTGACCAGACGCACCGGCCTGAATCGGTCCACCATTTCGGCGCTCGTGGCCGAACTGGTCGAGCTCGGAATGGCGTTCGAGGGCGAGCCCGAAGATGTGCCCGGCCGGGTGGGGCGCCCGAGCCTGCAGGTGTTTCCGAGCCCGAAGATCGCCGCGATCGCCGTGAGCCCCGATGTCGATGCGATCACGGTGGGGCTGGTGGGGCTCGGCGGCGAGGTGATTCGCCGCATCCGCTTCGACACGGCCCGTATTCCCACCGTGTCCGAAACCGTGAACGCGGTCAAGGCCATCGTCGACGGTATGCGCGGCGAGATCGAGCAGAACTATCGCATCGCCGGGGTCGGCGTGGCCGTTCCCGGCCTGGTCGACACGGTCGACGGCCGCGTGCTGATCGCGCCGCACCTCGGCTGGCGGGACTGCGCCCTCACCAGCACCCTCGCCAGGGTGCTGCACTTCCCGGTGTACGCCGGCAACGACGCAAGCCTGGCCGCCATCGCCGAGAGTCTGTTCGGAGCGGCCCGTGGCGCGAAGGACCTCGTCTACCTCAACGGCAGTGCGAGCGGCATCGGGGGCGGCCTCATCATCGGCGGCAGCCCGTTGCGCGGTACGAGTGGCTACGCGGGTGAGCTTGGACACACACTGGTCAACTCGAACGGGGTGCGATGCCACTGCGGCCGCATCGGATGCCTGGAGACCGAGGTGAGCATGTCGCGCCTGCTCCGGGTGCTGGGCCTGCCGCGCGCGGATCTGGACGACCTCGACGTCGCCCTCGGCGTCTCGCGCGACCCTCAGGTGCTCCGGGAGGTAATGAGGCAGATCGACTTTCTCTCGGTGGCGATCTCAGACTTCGTGAACATGTTCGACCCGAAGATGGTGGTGCTCGGCGGCTTTCTCGGTTCGCTGCTGTCGGTGGGCCGAGAGCGCCTGGCCGAGGCGGTGAGCGTGAGCTCAATCGGAAGCCTCGGGCACGCCGTGCTACTCGAACGGGCGCAGCTGCGCTCCCGGCTGATGATTGTCGGGGCGGCCGAGCTGGCCTTCGCCGGGCTGCTCGACGACCCTGCCGGGTTTGTGCGCGGACGCATCGGTGTCTGACGCGTGACCGGACTTCGCGTCTGCCGGGTCAGGTGATCGATGGGAGGGTGACGCGAGTGTGCCGATCCTCAGGACTCAGCGTGAATCGGGTTGACTGTTCACTCGCGGCGAACCTGGCGCTGGTGCCGAGCTGGTATTCGCCGGCGAATCCTTCGACCGAGACCCTGCCCCGCGCGTCGGTGAGCGCGGTCGTCGGTGCAAGCCACCATTCGCCCTTCACGAGCCCGCGCAACGCGTCGTAGGACGGCTTCGGAGTGCCGTCGGCGCGCACCAGCCCGATCGGTGCGCCGAGCCAGGCGCCTGCGTCGGTGATGCCCCAGTAGGTGACGGCCTCGACCGAGGGATGCGCCATGAGTGAGCGGTAGTGTCGCTCGAGGTCGTCCGCCTGGCGGGCCTCTCCTTCCGGAGTCGACGGCCACTCCGAGACGCGGTAGTCGTTCAGGTCCACGATGTCGGCCGGCATGAGGTCGCCGGAAACGAGAGATGACTCGGTCAGGTGCAACGGCAGGCCGTATCGGGCGAACCGGTCGACCATCCCGAGCATGGCGTCCTCACCCCAGTACCCCTGGTGCATGTGGGTTTGCAGCCCGAGGGCATCGATCTCGACGCCGGACTCGAGGACCCCTTCGATGAGGCACTCGAAGGCGCTCGAGAGATCGAAGTCATTGAGCAGCAGCGTGGCGCGAGGATTCACCGCGCGGGCCTCTTCGAACGCCAGGCGGATCATCGGGATGCGCCCCCTGGCGCGAGCCAGCGGGGTGATGCCGTTGTCCCCGTTTTCGAATACCGGCATGATGACGGCTTCGTTGATGGCGTCCCAGGTGTCGACGAGCCCCTCAAAGTCGGCGACGTCGCGGCGGATGCGTTCGCGCTGCAGCCGTTCGACCTCGTCGACGGGCAGGCCGAGCAGCCAATCGGGCTGCACGGTGTGCCAGACGAGCGGATGACCCTTGAGCTTCACGCCGCGGCCGCGGAACCACCTTGCGGCCTGTTGCAGCCGGGCCGTGTCCGGTGCGCCGCGGGTGGGCTCGAAGCGGCCCCAATAGAACGGCAGCGTTGCCGTGTTGAAGACGTCAGCGTAGAGCGTGGCGAGGCTCTCGGTGCCGATCTCGTCAGGCTCGCCGTTCGCGAGGCCGAGGAAATCGAAGCCGATGTTGCCGAAGCCGAAGGCGTGGTCCAGCTGGGCGACGACGATCTCCGTGTTTGGCAGGACCTCACCGGACGCATCCGTCACGGTCACGACGGTGGTACAGAGCCGATGGGCGGGTGCCGAGGCGGAGGAGAGGGCCGCGGAGGGCATCATTGCAGAGTCACTTTCCAGACTGGAGTGTTGATCCAGCCGACGAATCGGGGTGCTGGGCGAATGGGAAGTCAGGATTCGACCGGCACGGGGCCGGTGCTCGCCCGGACCACGAGCTTGGCAGGGAGTTGGACATGGTGAGGGACGTCTTCCCCGTCGAGCAGCTTCACCAGCATCTGCAGGGCCTGTGCCCCCAGGTCGTGCAGTGGCTGGGCCATGGTCGTCAACGGCGGTGTCGAGCTCGCGGCCTCGGGGATGTCGTCGAATCCGATGACGGAAACGTCTTCCGGCACCCGCAGTCCGAGTTCGCGGGCGACTTTCAGGACGCCGAGCGCGGACATGTCGTTTGCGGCGAACACCGCGGTCGGTCGATCCGGCCGCGTCAGCAGTTCACGAGCCGCGTCGGCCGTCAGGGCGGCCTGGTATCCACCGTCGCGAACGAGGGTCGGGTCGAATGGGATGCCGGCGTTCTCGAGCGATTCACGGTAACCGGCCTCACGCAACTGGGCCGAAGCCAGGTCGCTGCGCCCTCGGATATGTGCGATGCGGCGGTGTCCCAGTTCGATGAGGTGCCGGGTCGCCACCCGGGCGCCGCCGATGTTGTCCGAGTCGATTGTCGCGGGTCCGCCCGGCCCCGTGTGCGGGTCGATCGCGACGACGGGGATCGAAGTCGTCGGCATGAGCAACGTGGGCGTGACGATGATGGCGCCGTCGATGAGCGTGCCGGCCAGGCGCGAGAGGGATCGGCGTTCCCAGCCCGCGCTGATGCCGCCCGGCGCGAGGGCCGAATACGCGAGCAACTCATAACCGGTCCCGGTGGCAGCGGTGGATATGCCTTTGAGCAGCTCGACCGAGAACGACTCGAATTCAGAGACGAGGATGCCGATCACATTGCTGCGCTGTCGACGCAGACTCGAAGCCACAAGCGAGGGCTCATAGCCGAGTGCGGCGACGACTTCCGTCACTCGCTTGAAGGTCGCCGGAGCGACGCCGTAACGCAGATTGACGACCTTCGACACCGTCGGCACCGAAACGCCGGCTTGGCGCGCGACGTCGGCGATCGTCACTCGCCCAAGCGGGGGGGATGGGTTGACATCAAGGGTCACACTACTCACAGTACAGCGCCGGGCAACAGATCAAGAGCCGAATCACCCCGTTAGAAATCGTTATCGATATCGATTGACAAGATGGATGCCGTGCTGGGAAGCTCTGGGTGTGGCGGACGAATGTCGTGTGTCACCGATGACTACCAAGGAGCTTCCACAATGAAGAGGAAAAACCGAACCGCGGGAATTCTCGCGCTGGCCGTGAGCACCGCCATGCTCGCTTCCGGGTGCGCCAGTGGCGGCGACAGCGGTTCGAGCGACACGGTCGCCCTGACCTTCTGGCAGAACTCAACGACAGGAGAAGGCAAGGCCTACTGGGAGAAGACGGTCGCCGAGTTCGAGGCGGCCAACCCGAAGGTCACAATCGAAATGCAGTCCATCCAGAACGAGGAGATGGACGGAAAGCTTCAGACCGCGCTGAACTCCGGCGATGCACCGGACATCTTCATGGCACGGGGCGGCGGCAAGCTGGTGGATGTCGTGGCGGCCGGACAGGCCATGGACATCACAGACTTCATCGACGAGGCTACGAGTGCGGCGGTGCCCGAGGGCGTGCTCAGTGCCTTCGCGGTCGAGGGCAAGATCTACGGAATGCCGACCGCAGTGCTTCCTGGCGGCATCTACTACAGCAAGGACCTCTTCGCGGAGGCCGGCATCGACACCGTGCCGGCGACGATGGCCGAGCTGGGCACCGCGGTGGACAAGCTCAAGGCCGCCGGTATCGCGCCGATCGCCGTGGGTGCCAAGGACGCCTGGCCCGCCGCGCACTGGTACTACTTCTTCGCTCAGCGGGCCTGCTCGCAGGACGCCATGGACAAGGCAGCCGAGTCCAAGACGTTCGACGACGCCTGCTGGCTGAACGCGAGCGAGCAGATGGAAGAGTTCATTGAGACCGAGCCGTTCAACGATGGCTTCCTCACCACGTCCGCACAGCAGGGAGCAGGCAGTTCGGCCGGCCTTCTGGCGAACCACCAGGCGGCCATGGAACTCATGGGTGCGTGGAACCCCGGCGTGATCGCATCGCTGACCCCCGACGAGAAGCCGCTGGCTGACCTCGGCTGGTTCCCCTTCCCGGAGATCGACGGCGGCGAAGGTGCGGCCGGCGCGATGATGGGCGGCGTGGACGGCTTCACCTGCTCGGCTCAGGCGCCGCAGGAGGAGTGCACCGACTTCCTCAACTTCTTCATGCAGAAGGAGCAGCAGGAAGGGTACGCGAACGCGTTCCACACGCTTCCGGCCAATACGGAGGCTCAGGACGTCGTGACCGATGATGCATTGAAGTCCATCCTGGAGGCCTACAACGAGGCACCGTACGTGACCGTCTGGCTGGACACCCTGTTCGGCCAGAACGTCGGCAACGCGCTGAACACCGGCGTCGTCGACATGCTGGCCGGCAAGAGCGGCGCAGCGGACCTCGTCGCGGGCGTCAACGCGGCAGCGGCTAAGGGTTAGCTCGCAACCATGAGAAAAGAGTCCGCAGGCGCTGCGTCGTTGACCGACGCGCGGCCGCTGCCGGGCACGCAGAAAGCTGGGGACGGTGCACCTCGTGCATCGTCCCCGGCCGGGACGCGCCCCACCCGAAGAACTGCAGACTGGCGGAAGCGCCTGGAGATAGCGGTCCTCTCCGGACCGGCGATCCTCGTCTTCGTCGGCTTCGTGATCCTCCCGGTCATTCTGGCCGCCTACTACGGCTTCTTCCGTTGGAAGGGTTACGGGCCGGCAACCGATTTCGTCGGCTGGGGCAACTACGTGATCATCTTCGCGGACAGCGCGTTCCACGAGGTGCTGATGCACAACGGCATCATCCTCGTGCTGTCGCTGGTCATCCAGCTGCCGATCGCACTCATTCTGGCTCTGCTCATCAACCAGAAGATCCGGGGACGCTCCCTCATCCGCGTTCTGATTTTCGTTCCGTACATCATCTCCGAGGTCATCGTCGGCATCGGCTGGGGTCTGATGCTCCAGACCAATGGCGCGGTGAACGACCTGCTGGAGAGTGTCGGTCTGGGCGCGTTCCAGGCCGACTGGCTCTCAGACCCCAAGATCGCCATCTGGTCGCTGATGCTGATCATCTCCTGGAAGTACATCGGCTTCGCCGTCATCCTCTTCCTCGCCGGGCTTCAGGGAATCCCGGAGGAGCTCTTCGAGGCGGCGTCGATCGACGGCGCGAGTTACTGGCAGGTGCAGCGCAGCATCACGCTGCCGCTGCTCGGCCCGACCCTGCGCACCTGGGCGTTCCTGTCCATCATCGGGTCACTTCAATTGTTCGACCTTGTCTTCATCATCTGGGGCCAGTACGTCGCTTCGACGGCGGGTACCTCGACCATGGCGACCTACATGGTCGCGAACGGGCGCACCTCGGGCAACTTCGGCTACGGCAGCGCCGTCGCGGTTGTCATGTTCCTGATCTCGCTTGTCATCGCGCTGACCTACCAGCGCTTCGTCTTGCGACGTGACACGGCCGGCGCGCTCACAGAGGGGAAGAAATGATGTCGGTTCTGACCAGTGAGAGGGCCTCACGCACGGAGGCCCCACGGGTTCAGCATGGCTCGAAAGGTCGTGACAAGTGGGGCAGCCCCGTCACGTACTTCATCGCATTCCTGTTCATCGCCCTGTGCCTCGGGCCGGTCCTCTACATCATCGTCGGGGGCTTCCGCGACAATTCCCAGATCACCTCGTCGCCTGCCGGGCTCCCGGGTCCGTGGCGCTTCGACAACTATCTCGACGTCCTGACCGCTCCGACTTTCTGGCAGCAGATCGGCAACTCGGCAATCGTCAGCGGCTTCACGACGATCGGTGTCGTCGTGCTCGGGGTGATGGTGAGCTTCGTCCTGGCCCGCTATGACTTCCACGGGCGCGGGCTGATGTATGCCCTGTTCGCAGCCGGACTCATGTTCCCGATGACCGTTGCGATCACGCCGCTCTACATCCTGGTCAAGCAACTGGGCCTGATGAACAGCCTGGCGGGCGTGATCCTGCCGCAGATCGCCTTCGGCCTGCCGGTGACCGTTATCATCCTGGTGCCGTTCCTCAAGGCGATTCCCAAGGAGATCGAGGAAGCCGCGTCGATCGACGGGGCGAGCCGACTCGGGTTCTTCTTCCGCATGGTGGTGCCGTTGTCGGTTCCTGGCGTGGTGACCACCGGCATCCTGGCCTTCGTCGCCAGCTGGAACAGCTACCTGCTGCCGCTGTTCATCCTGAGCGATCAGGCGATGTACACGCTGCCACTGGGCGTGCAGGCATTCGCGTCGCAGTATTCGGTGGACACGGCACAGGTTCTGGCCTTCACCTCCCTGTCGATGATTCCGGCGCTCATCTTCTTCACGCTGTTCGAGCGCCGCATCGTCGGCGGATTGACCGGCGCCGTCAAGGGATAGGCGTTCACGCGGTGCGCGGCCGTGAGGCGTCGCACCGCGCGCTGTCCCAACTGCATATCTGATCCTCTGAAGGAAAGTGTTGAACCCGTGACCCATGCCATCTCAGCCATGCCGGAGGTCTCGGAGCGCGTACTGGCGCTCCATGCCCGAATGACCCTCGAGGAGAAGCTCGCCCAGATTGTCGGCTACTGGCTCGATCAGAGCGGCGTCGTCGCGCCCATGCAGGGCGAGATGGCGGCAGGTCAGAAGGCTCCTGGCGACCTGTCCGAGGTGACCCGCCACGGCCTCGGGCACTACACCCGTGTCTACGGCACGCGGCCGGTGGATCCGGCGGAACGCGCCGCGTGGCTGTGGGGCGAGCAGCGCCGCCTCAAGCGGGAGACGCGCCTCGGAATCCCCGCGCTCGTGCACGAAGAGTGCCTGACCGGACTCGCCGCCTGGAAGGCGGCCGCGTTCCCGACTCCGCTCGCGTGGGGAGCCTCCTTCGACCCGGCGCTGGTCGAGGAGATGGCCGGCGTCATCGGCGACTCGATGAAGCAGCTGGGCATCCACCAGGGGCTCGCCCCGGTGCTCGACGTCATCCGGGACCCGCGCTGGGGCCGGGTGGATGAGTGCATCGGCGAGGACCCCTATCTGGTCGCCACCGTCGGCACGGCCTACGTGCGCGGGCTCCAGGGCGCAGGGGTGCACGCGACGCTGAAACACTTTCTCGGATACTCCGCGTCGCGCGCCGGACGCAACCACGCACCGGTGCACGCGGGTCCGAGGGAGATCGCCGATGTCTTCCTGCCACCGTTCGAGATGGCGATCCTCGACGGCGGTGCGAAGTCAGTGATGAACTCATACACCGACATCGACGGAATCCCGATGGCCGCCAACGCCGACTACCTGACCGGTGTCCTGCGGCAGAAACTCGGCTTCGACGGTGTCGTCGTCGCCGACTACTTCGCTGTGGCGTTCCTCGAAGTCATGCACGCCGTCGCGGCCGACCGGGGCGAGGCGGCGGCGCTCGCGCTGGAAGCGGGCATCGACATCGAACTGCCCACCGGCGACGCCTACCTGCAGCCCCTGGCCGACCGCATCCGCGCCGGTCTGTTCGACGAGGCCTATGTCGACCGTGCGGTCTTGCGCGCTCTCGCGCAGAAGGAGGAGCTGGGGCTTCTCGACGAGGACGCCTACGAGGATGAGCCGCCGACGGACATCGACCTCGACTCGCCGCGCCACCGGGAGCTGGCCCGCCGACTGGCCGAGGAATCCATCGTGCTGTTGTCGAATGACGGGGTGCTGCCGCTGGAGCGAAGGGCGCGGCCGCTCTCGACGGTGGCGGTCATCGGCCCCAACGCTCACCGTGCCACGGCGCTTCAGGGGTGCTACTCCTTCGCGAACCATGTTCTCGCCGGCTATCCCGATCTCCCGCTCGGCTTCGAGATCCCGACGGTACTCGAGTCGCTCCCCGGTGCCTTCCACACGGCCGGTCTCGCCATGCCGGCGTTCGTGTACGCCGAGGGGTGCGCCGTCGAAGGCGACGACGAGTCCGGCTTCGCCGCCGCCGTGGACGCTGCGTCGGCGAGTGAACTGGCTATTGTCGTCGTGGGCGACCAAGCGGGCCTCTTCGGTCGCGGCACCGTCGGCGAGGGCAATGACTCCGAATCTCTTGAGCTGCCAGGTCTGCAACGCCGACTCGTCAAGGCCGTGATCGCGACCGGAACGCCCGTCATCATGGTGCTGTTGACCGGGCGGCCGTACGCGATCGGTTGGGCCGTCGAGGGCGGGAGCGCAGCCCCGGCTGCCGTACTCCTGGCATTCTTTCCCGGAGAGGGCGGCGGCCTCGCGATTGCCGACATCCTCACGGGCCGGGTCAATCCATCAGGACGCCTTCCCGTCTCCATGCCGCGGTCGGCCGGTGCACAGCCGTATTCGTACCTGCACCCGGTTCTCGGCGGGCCGTCCGACGTCACCGCCACCGATTCGACACCGGTGTTCCCCTTCGGGTTCGGTCTGTCCTACACCTCCTTCGACTACTCCGACTACGTAGTCGATCCCGCCGCGCCTGCCACTGGCGGCTTCACCGCCACGGTGACGGTGACCAACACGGGCGCCGTTCGCGGAACCGACATCGTGCAGCTCTACGGCCACGACGTGCACGGCACGGTAGCCCGGCCGGTGGCGCAACTGCTCGGCTATTCCCGGGTCGAACTCGATGCGGGCGAGTCCCGCCGACTGACCTTCTCGGTGCCGGCGAGCCGATTCGCCTTCAGCGACCGACGCATGGTCAAGATCGTCGAGCCCGGCAACGTCGAGGTGTGGTTCGCCTCCCACGTGGCCGTCTCAGGCGGCGTGCCTGCCGAGGAGGCCGCCATCAGTGCCATCGTCAGCGAGAAGCTCATACCGGTGAGACGGATACCCGGTGTGTCGACCGCCCGCGCAATCGTTTCGATCACCGGCGACGTCCATGAAATCACCGCGGCGGATCTCCGCACGGTGGCCGTTCGACAGGACGCGCTGGTCCGGGAACAGGTGTCCGCCTGAACGCGCCACACCTGAGCCGAACAGCCTCCCTCCCGCTTCCCTGCACATCAAGAACCAAAGGAATACGCACCAGTGACAAACGCGTGCATTGCCATCGACCGCACGGCGGTCGTTGCCCCCGTCAACCGTCGTATCTTCGGCTCCTTCGTGGAACATCTGGGTCGGTGTGTCTACGACGGCATCTACGAGCCGGGACACGCGACGGCCGACGAGGACGGTTTTCGGCTGGATGTCGTCGACCTGGTCAGGGAATTGGGCTCGTCGACCATCCGCTATCCCGGCGGCAATTTTGTCTCCGGTTATCGCTGGGAAGACGGGGTCGGTCCCAAGGAGCAACGCCCGGTGCGCCGCGACCTGGCGTGGCATTCACTCGAGACCAATCAGGTCGGCCTGGACGAGTTCGCGCGGTGGTGTGATCTGACGGGCTCCGAATTGATGATGGCGGTGAATCTCGGCACGCGGGGCATCGAAAACGCTCTCGATCTGCTGGAGTATGCCAATCACCCGTCTGGCACGGCGCTCAGCGACCAACGCATTGCCAACGGCACGGCCGCACCTCACGACATTCGGATGTGGTGCCTGGGCAATGAGATGGATGGTCCGTGGCAGACCGGCTACATGTCGGCCGATGATTACGGCAAGCTGGCCGCTCGAACGGCGCAGGCGTTGAAGGCCGCCGACAAGAATCTGGAGCTGGTCGTCTGCGGGTCCTCGGGTTCGTCGATGCCGACGTTCGGCGATTGGGAGCGCACCGTCCTCGAGCACAGCTATGAGCACGTCGACTACATATCCGCCCACGCGTACTACCAGGAGCGCAAAGGGGATTTGGGATCGTATCTCGCGTCGTCGCTGGACATGCAGTACTTCATCGACACCGTCGTCTCGACGGCCGATCACGTGAAGAACAAATTGCACAGCAAGAAGACGATCAAGATCTCGTTCGACGAGTGGAACATCTGGTACCTCGACGAGCACCGGGCGTCAGAGGAGGTCAATGAGCAGTGGTGCGTGGCACCGCGTCAGCTGGAGGACACCTATTCGGTGGCGGATGCCGTGGTGCTGGGCAATCTGCTGATCACCCTGTTGAAGAATCACGACCGGGTGGGGTCGGCGTCACTGGCCCAGCTGGTGAATGTGATCGCGCCCATCATGACGGAGCCGGGTGGGGCGTCCTGGCGTCAGACGACATTCTTCCCGTTCTCGGTGACATCGCGGCTAGCTCGCGGCGAGGTGTTGCGACCGCGAATCGACGTCGGCACCTATGAGACGGCCGTCTACGGCGCCGCGCCTCTGGTGGATTCGGTGGCGACCCACGACCCGGAGAGCCGAGTGTCTGCGGTGTTTCTGGTGAACCGCAGCCAAACCGAGTCGTTGGACGTGACCATCGAAGTGGCCGATCTGGGCGCATCCGTCATCGACGAGGCTGTCAGCGTGCACGATTCCGATGTCTACGCGCAGAACACGCTGGCAGATCAGACGCGGGTGGCATTGAAGTCGCTCACCCACGCCGTGCTCACCGACGGCGTGCTCACCGTGACGCTGCCTCCGGTCTCCTGGTCAGCGATTGCCCTGCGATGACGATGACTGCCACGCCGCGAAAAGTTCTGTACATCGGTGGTACCGGCACGATCAGCTCGTCGTCCGTTCATTTGTCTGTCGCCCAGGGTATGCAGGTGTTCGTGCTCAACCGTGGACACAACGCCAGGGGGCGACAGCTGCCCGGCTCGGTCACCTGGTTGACCGGTGACATCACGGATCGTGATTCCGTCACTGCGGCGCTCGGCGACTTGCGGTTCGACGTTGTCGTCAATTTTCTCTGTTTCAACGCCGCCGACGCGGCACAGGCGATCGAGATATTCCGCGATCGCACCCGCCACTACGTCCACATCAGCACCGCGTCGATGTATCGCAAGCCGATCCTTCAGGTTCCGATCGTGGAATCGAACCTGCGTCAGAATGGCTTTCTGCGGTACGCGCGGGAGAAGATCGCCGCCGAGGACACCCTGATGCGTGCGCATGTGGATGACGGGTTCCCGGTCACCATCGTGCGACCGTCTCACACCTACGACGAGGCGAACCCACCTCTCGCCGGCGGTTGGACGGTCTTCGATCGAATCGAGCGTGGAGCCGAAATCGTCGTCCACGGTGACGGCACGTCGTTGTGGACTCTGACCCACGCGGCCGACCTGGCGCAGGGCCTGGTGGGGCTGCTCGGGAATCAGCGGGCGATCGGCGAGGCGTTCCACATCACGTCAGATGACGTCTACACCTGGGATCAGATCTACTCGCTCGTCGGTGCCTCGCTGGGCGTGCCGGCGAAACTCGTCCATGTTCCGTCGGAGTTCTTCCCCGTTGCTGCACCCGATTGGGGCTGGTCCGAATTGTTCGTCGGAGACCTGGGCCACAGTGCGATCTTCGATACTTCCAAGATTCGCCGGTATGTTCCGGGATATGCGCCCAGCCGTACGTTCGTCGAAACGGTCGTGGAGATGGCGCGCTGGCGAAGCGGGCATCCGGCTGAAGCGGCAGGGGATCCGACTGCCGAAGCCGTGATCGACCGCATGGCGCTGGGGTATCACGAAGCGCGGACGATCTTCGAACGGCTCGCGCCTGACATTCACGTCCCTATTTGAGTTTCGAAGGGTTATCCATGACCACCGCACCACCTTAGGCATCCGCCCCGTCACGCACTCGTCGTGCGTGGCGGATGGGACGGCCACCAGCCCGTCGACACGACGAATCTGTTCATTCCATTTCTGGAGGAGAACGGTTTCACGGTGAGCATCGAAGGCTCACCGGCGCCGTATGCCGATTCCGAGTACATGGCCCTGATCGATCTCGTCCTGCAGACCAACACCATGGCCTCGATCGAAAAGGACGAATTCACGGGGCTGAAGGCGGCCATCGAAAGCGGCGCGGGGTCGGCGGCTGGCACGGCGGCATCGCCGATTCGTACCGCACCAACGTTGACTACCTGCAACTCATCGGTGGTCAATTCGCGGCTCACCCCGGCAAGGAACCCACCGACCACACCGGGGAACAATCTGACAACTACGTTCCCCACCGCATCAACATGCTTCCCGCCGCCGCGGATCACCCGATCACCCGGGGCATCGACGATTTCGATCTGGTCAGCGAGCAGTACTGGGTGCTCCACGACGACTACAACGATGTGCTGGCCACGACCACGCAGGCTGTTCGCCCCTGGGACCCGTGGCACCGCCCGGTCACCTCGCCGGCCATCTGGACCCGGCAGTGGGGACAGGGGCGCATCTTCGTGTCCACCCCCGGGCATCGGGTCGACATTCTGCAGAACGCCAGCGTGCGCACCATGATCGAAAGGGGACTGCTATGGGCAGCCCGTTGAGAATAGGAGTAGTCGGCGTCGGAAAGATCAGCGAGCAGTATTTCGCCGAGTTTCCCAAGCTCCCCGGACTCAAGCTCGTGGCGGTCGCCGATCTGGATGCTTCTCGCGCGGCCGCCGTGGCGGCGGAGCAGGGTGTGCCGGCACTGACCGTCGACGAGCTGATCGCCTCGCCCGACGTGGACGCGGTGCTGAATCTCACCATTCCGGCAGCCCACGCCGAGGTGGCGCTGCGCGCGCTGGCAGCCGGTAAACACGTTTACGGGGAGAAGCCCCTCGCATTGAATCCGGACGAGGCGACACCTGTTCTCAGGTTGGGCGTCGAACGCGGTCTGCGGGTGGGGTCCGCTCCGGACACTGTGCTGGGTACGGGGGTGCAGACTGCCCGTGCGCTGCTCGATGACGGCCGCATCGGAACGCCGGTGGCGGCATCCGCTTTCTGGACGGCGCCGGGGCACGAACTCTGGCACCCTGCCCCGCAGTTCTACTATTCGGAGGGTGGCGGGCCGCTGTTCGACATGGGCCCGTACTACCTGAGCGCCCTCGTCACGCTGCTCGGACCGGTCGTGCGCGTATCGGGCAGCGTCGGACGCTCGGGGCGGGAGCGCACGGTGGCGACCGGGCCGCTCGAGGGAACGAGCCTCAGGGTCGAGATCGACACACACGTTTCCGCTTTGCTGGAGCATGCATCGGGCGTCACCTCGACGGTCATGATGAGCTTCGATGTGTGGGCGGCCCGGTTGCCGCGCATCGAGATCTACGGCACTCTCGGAACGATCGCGGTGCCTGACCCGAACCGTTTCAGCGATGCGACTGAGCTCTACACGAGTGACGACCGTCGTTGGCGCGAGGTGGAGCCCGAGGCCGGGTATGCGGATGCCGGGCGCGGCTACGGCCTGGCCGACATGGCGAGGGCCATTGAAACCGATCGCCCGCACCGGGCCTCCGCAGAATTGGCCTTCCACGTGTTGGAGATCATGGACGCCATCCTGCGCGCCGCCCATGATCGCTCTGTCATGGAACTGACCAGCACCGTGGAACGGCCGGCCATCGTGCCCGAGGGCGCCCTGCCGAGCCGCTGGTAGCAGGAAGGTCCCGCAGGGCCGGTCGCAGTGCTGCAGGGTCACAGGCCGACTAGGGAATAGGATTATGTTTATGCTTCAAACAAATAGCCCGTTGCCGGATCCCGAGCCCACGGAGTACGACAAGATGGTCGCCGGGGACTGGTACCGATACCGCTCCGGCCCAGAGCTCGCCGAGATGACGATCGCCACCCAACGCACCTGCCGGCGCATCACCGCTCTCTTCGATGAGGACCGGGACGCAGCCCAGGAGCTGTTCGTCGGCATGCTCGGCACGGCCGGAGAGGGCCTGGACTTCCGGCCGCCCCTGTACCTGGACTACGGTTCAAGGCTGCACGTGGGTGCCCACACCTTCATCAATGCCGACCTCCTGGCCCTCGGCGGCGGGGAGATCACGATCGGGCGGAACGTCCTGATCGGCCCGAGCGTTCGACTGTACACACCGGTCCACGCCCTCGACATCGACGAGCGACGGGCCGGCTACGAGAGGGTGTCGCCGATCAACATCGGCGACGATGTGTGGCTCGGCGGCAACGTCGTGGTCTGCCCCGGCGTCACGATCGGTGCCGGCAGCGTGATCGGCGCCGGCTCCGTCGTCACCCGCGATGTGCCGCCGGGAGTGATCGCCGTCGGCAACCCGGCTCGCGTCGTCCGCACGCTCGACGAGGGTGAGACCGCGGCCGAGGGCCAGTCGTCACCGACCGGCCCGTCGCTGTAGCACGTCCGGAACGGGCACAGCCGGGCGGCGGTAGCCTTGGATTGATTACCTGATGGGAAGGCACTGATGCAGGGAACCAACAACGACGACGTGCGACGGCACAACCTGTCGGTCGTCCTCCGCCTGGTGCACAGGGACGGACCGACGCCGCGCGCGGCGCTGACGCGTCGGACCGGCCTGAACCGGTCGACCATCGCCGCTCTCGTCGCCGAACTCGAGTCGCTCGGGCTCGTCGGGGAGCGCGACCCGGAATCCACCAACCAGGTGGGCCGGCCCAGTCCGGTCGTCTTCTGCGCCGAACGGGTGGTCGCCCTCGCGGTGAACCCCGAGATCGACGCCGTCACGATCGGGATCGTCGGGCTCGACGGCACCGTGCACCGCCGCATCCGTTACCCGACCGAACGGCCGCCGACCGCCAGCGAGGCCGTGAACATCTCCGCCGCCGTGATCGAGGGGATGCGAGGCGAACTCGAGACCCGCTTCCGCGTGGTCGGAATCGGCGTCGCTGTTCCGGGACTCGTGCGCGCCCCCGACGGCCTGGTGCGCCAGGCCCCCCACCTCGGCTGGGTGGACGAGCCGTTCAAGGACATGCTCGAGCAGGCCACGGGCTATCCCGTGGCCGCCGCCAACGATGCGATCCTCGGCGCGATGGCCGAGCACCATTTCGGTGCGGGGAAGGGCTTCACCGACCTGATCTACCTCAACGGCGGCGCCAGCGGCATCGGCGGCGGCATGATCATCGGCGGCACCGTGGTGGACGGCATCGCCGGCTACGCGGGGGAGTTCGGCCACATCCGGGTCAGCGACAGCGCCCGAACGGACACGGCCGGGATCGCCGGAACCCTCGAAGCCGAGGTCACCCGCGAGGAACTCCTCGAACCCCTCGGCCTGGCCGGCGCGGATGCCGACGAACTCGAGCAGGCACTGCTCGCCTCCGACGCGCCCGCCGTGCGGGCCGAGGTCAACCGTCAGGTCGACTTCCTGGCGGTGGCCCTGGCCGGGGCGATCAACATCCTGAACCCGCAGCTGGTCGTGCTCGGCGGATTCCTGGCGGCCCTGTTCTCGGTCGACCCGGAGCGCCTGAGGCTGGCCGTGGCCTCGATGACCCTGAGCTCCTCCTTCGACCTCGTGCGGGTCAGCGCGGCCGAACTCGGCTCGAATCTGCTGATGATCGGCGCTGCCGAGCTTGCCTTCGAGCAGCTGCTCGACGACCCGAGCGGATTGCCCGCCGTGGGCTGAACGCCGAGGGCGCCGAAGCGGCGGGCGCCCGGTGCACGATCGGGCCGATATCTGCAACTTCCGCGGTGTTCCCCGCATGGGGGAATAGGCGCCGGCGTGGCTGCCTTGTCTCCAAGAGCGGTTCCGTATTCCGCTGCTGGTACTGACGCCCGTGATGCGGTGCCTCGAACACCTTTTCAGACCAGCACGCCTGCGCCCCATCGGGCCGGCCCCATCGATACGAGGATCAACACCACGTGACTACCGCCGCCATCACCGTCATCACCGCCGCCGACCTGAGGTCGGCCGCGAAGCATCCCGGCGACGCTCTCTCCCGCGGCCAGCGCCTGGTCTACATCCTCGTGCTCGGTGCGCTCACCGCTCTCGGCCCGTTCACGATCGACCTGTACCTGCCCGCGTTCCCCACCCTGGAGGGTGAGTTCGGTGTCTCGGCGGCCGCCATCCAGCTGACCCTCACCGGCACCATGATCGGGTTCGGGTTCGGCCAGCTTGTGGTCGGCCCGTGGAGTGACAAGGTCGGGCGCCGCCTGCCGCTGATGCTCGCGACCGGCTTCCACATTCTGGCGAGTGTCGGCGCCGCCCTCTCGCAGGACATCGTCTGGCTCGGGGTCTTCCGTCTGCTGCAGGGCTTCGGCGCCGCGGCCGGCGCGGTCGTCGCCCTGGCGATGGTGCGCGACCTGTTCGGCGGCAAGCCGCTCGTGAAGATGCTTTCCCGCCTTGCGCTGATCAGCGGCCTGGCCCCCGTGCTGGCCCCGGTCATCGGCTCGCAGCTGCTGCTGGTGATGAGCTGGCGCGGCATCTTCTGGGTGCTCGCCGCCTACGGTGCGGTCGTGATCCTGGCCGTCGCGTTCTGGATCGTCGAGACGCTGCCGGATGCCGAGCGCCACACCAAGGGGCACAGTTCCCTCGGTCAGCGCTACCGTGCGGTGCTCAGCGACCGGATCTTCGTCGGCGTCGCGATTATCGGGGCGATGACCTTCACGGGTCTGTTCTCCTACCTTTCGGCGTCGTCGTTCCTGTTCCAGCAGGTCTACGATTTCAGTCCGCAGCAGTACGGCGTGCTCTTCGCCGTCAACTCGCTCGGCATCGTGATGGGTGTGCAGCTCAGCTCCCGACTCATGCACCGCTTCAACATCGGCCCGCAGTGGATCATCTCGGTGTCCACCGTGGTGCTCCTGATCACGGCCGCGGCCATCGTGCTGCTCGACCTCGCCGGCGCGGGACTCTGGGGCACCCTGGTGCCGCTGTGGTTCTTCATCGCGGCTTGCGGTTTCACCCTCCCCAGCGTGCAGGTCATCGCCCTGAACGCGCACGCGCATGAGGCCGGAACCGCCGCGTCGCTGCTCGGCGCCGCGAACTTCGGCGTCGCCGGACTGATCTCCCCGGTCGTCGGCGTGCTCGGCGTCGGGACAGCGGTCCCGATGGGCGCCGTGATGGGCGTCACCGCCATCGTGTCGATCTTCGCCTTGTGGCTCATCGTGCGCCCCCGGTCAGTGCCCGCGCTGGGGTACTGAGGCCGGATGGGCGCCGGGTGGCGGCATCCGTCAGCCTCCGGTCAGTGGCCAGTGGCCAGTGGCCAGTGGCCAGTCCTTAGGCGTCAGTTGCCGCCGGTGGCTAACTCAGGAGATTTCCGATGGCGAGGCCGAGGTGACGACGGATGCCGCGTGATTCCGGCATCCGTCGCCACCGGCTTCGCAGATCTCCTGAGTAAGCCCCCGGAGATGCGCGGCAAATGGCCAGGCCGAACAGTCGCACGCTCGCACCGATCTAGCATGGTCAAATGATGAGCGAGCGCGCCCCCGAGACCGCAGCCACCCCCGCCACCCGGCGCATCGCCCGCCGGTGGCCTCTGGTCAGCGGGTCCGCGGCGCTGTTGCTGGCCGTGGGGCTCGGCGCCCTGATCGTGCTGCGCGGCAACGGCCGCCCGCTGAAGATCGACGCCGAGTGGATGGACGAGATCCTCGAGCACCGGGCGCCCGCGTGGGAGTATCTCTCGCTCACGATGAACTACCTCGGTGCCGGAATCGCCGGCGTGATCGTGATCCCGGTGCTGATTCTGGTGGCGCTGCTGCTGCTCAAACGGCCGTGGGCGGCCGGCTTCTTCGTGGTTGCCACGATCGTGAGCTCGGGACTGGTGCAGGTACTCAAATCACTGTTCGGTCGGGCGAGGCCGGAAGACATGCTGGTCATGTCAGATTTCGGATCCTTTCCGTCCGGCCATGTCGCCAATGCGGCGACCATGGCGGTCTGTCTCGGCATCCTCTTTCCGCGCGTCTGGGTTTGGCTGGCCGGCGCCCTCTACACGGTTCTAATGATGGTCAGCCGCACCTATCTGGGTGCACACTGGCTCACGGATACGATCGGCGGGCTGCTGCTCGGTGCGTCCGTCGCCGTGCTGCTGTGGGCCCCGGTCGCCGCGAAGCTCCAGGGGGAGCGCGAACTGGCGGCGCAGCATCCGTCGCCCTTGCGAATTCGACGGAGAAATTCCGCGTAGAGCCCTAAGTCGGGGCAAAATCGCGCGTTTTGGGCAAAATCTCCGTCGAATTGGTTCGGGCAGGGCGCACGGGCGTGTCGGCAGTCGCATCGGAAACGGTGCCGAGGCATCCGTCGCCCCTAACGAATTCGACGGAGATTTTCCTCACGACAGCCCCACATCAGCCCGAAACGCGCGTTTTCCTCGAAATCTCTGTCGAATTGGTGAAGGGCGACGGGCGGGGCTGACGGCGACGGATGCCCCGGGGTAGCGTCGACGCATGAGAATCCTCCTTGTCGGAGCGGGCGGCGTCGGCGACGCGTTCGCGAAGATCATCGCCAGGCGCACGTTCTTCGAGCACGTCATCGTGTGCGACTACGACCGGGCCCGGGCGGAACGCACCATCGTCGCAATCGGCCTGAAGCACGGGCACGCGGTGGCAGCCCGGTTCTCCGCCGAGCAGATCGACGCCGGCGACCCGGACATGGTCGCCGGCGTCGCGCTCAGGCACGGCGCCACCCACGTGATGAACGCGGTCGAGCCGAAGTTCGTGCCCACGGTGTTCGCCGGGGCGCTCGCCGCCGGCTGCGACTACCTCGACATGGCCGTGAGCCTGTCCGAACCGCACCCCACGGACCCCTACCGCCAGACCGGGGTCATGCTCGGCGACGACCAGTTCGCGCAGGCCGCCGACTGGGAGACCGCCGGCCGCCTCGCCCTGGTGGGCATGGGCGTCGAGCCGGGACTCTCGGATGTCTTCGCCCGCTACGCCTCGGACCACCTGTTCCGGCAGATCGAGGAGCTCGGCACGCGCGACGGTGCCAACCTGGTCGTGCACGACGACGTCGGGAACGAGATCTTCGCGCCCTCGTTCAGCATCTGGACCACGATCGAGGAGTGCCTGAACCCGCCGCTGATCTTCGAGAAGGACCGCGGCTGGTTCACCACCGAGCCGTTCAGTGAACCGGAGATGTTCGACTTTCCGGAGGGCATCGGCCGGGTCGAATGCGTGAACGTGGAGCACGAGGAGGTGGTGCTGATGCCGCGCTGGCTCGACGCGAATCGGGTCACCTTCAAGTACGGCCTCGGCGAGGAATTCATCGGCGTGTTGAAGACCCTGCACCTGCTCGGCCTCGACCGGGTCGACCCGGTGCGGGTGCGCAGCGCCTCCGGCCCGGCGCTGGTCGCCCCACGCGATGTGGTGGCCGCCTGCCTGACTGACCCGGCTACGATCGGCCCGCGGATGACCGGCAAAACCTGCGCGGGCGTGTGGGTCACCGGCACGGGGCCGGGCGGCCTGCCGCGCGAGGTCTACCTCTACCACGTCGCAGACAACGAGTGGACGACGCGCGAATACGACACCCAGTGCGTGGTCTGGCAGACCGCCCTGAACCCGGTGATCGCCCTGGAACTTCTGGCCGCGGGCACCTGGGCCGGCATCGGCGTGCTCGGCCCGGAGGCCTTCGATGCGAAGGCGTTCCTCGACCTGATGAGCGCGCCCGAATCCGAGGGCGGTTACGGCCAGCCCTGGGGGATGGAGGACCGGCTGGCGTCCTGACGCGCACTCGACCCTGCGACGTGCCAGGCGGATGCCCGAGCGCATAGCTGCGGCCGCGGCGCGGGTGGTGCGCCGCTACGCGCGTGGCGTGCCATCCGCGCAACGGCGCACCACCCGCGCGACGCGAATCCCGGCAGGGCGGGATCGGGATCACCGCCCGACCGAGCCGGATGCGAGATGATGCTGTGACTGAGCGCGAAACATCCGTCGGAACGAAAGCGGTGCGGGAATGATCAATGGTGATGTCTCCTTCTGGTGGAACCAGCTCGGCCGGCCGGCCAACCGCGACCCACTGCCCGGGCCGACGACGGCCGATGTGTGCATCGTGGGTGCCGGCTATACCGGGCTGTGGACGGCCTATTACCTGAAGAAGGCGGCCCCGGCGCTTCGGATCGTCATCGTGGAGCAGCGCTTCGCCGGCTACGGAGCGTCAGGGCGGAACGGGGGCTGGCTGACCAACTCGGTCACCGGCGGCCGTCAGCAGTACGTGAAGTCGCACGGCCGGGGCGCGGCGGCCCGGTTCCAGACCGGCATGAACGAGACCGTGGACGAGGTGATCCGGGTCGCCGAGGCCGAGGGCGTCGACGCCGACATCGTCAAGGGCGGTGAGTTCACCGTGGCCTACGACCAGCCGCAGCAACGAAGGCTGGAGGCATCCGCTCGGTCGGAGCTGGCCTGGGACATGACGGATGTCGAACTCCTCTCCCCGGCGGCTGCGCGCGCCCGTATCGACGTGGCCGGCGCCACCGGGGCGATGTGGCACCCGCACTGCGCGCGCATCAACCCCGCCAAACTCGCGGCCGGGCTTGCCCGGGTGGTGGAGGGCCTCGGCGTGGAGATCTTCGAGAATACCCGGGTCAGCGAGATCACGCCGCACCGGGCGATCACCGACCGCGGCGCCGTGCAGGCGGAGTTCGTGGTGCGTGCGACGGAGGGGTTCACGGCGGGCCTGAAGGGACTGCACCGGGCGTGGCTGCCGATGAACTCGTCGCTGATCGCGACCGCGCCGCTCAGCTCGGACGTCTGGCAGAGCATCGGCTGGGCAGGCCGGGAGACCCTCGGTGACATGGCGCACGCCTATATGTACGCGCAGCGCACCATTGACGACCGCATCGCGATCGGCGGTAGGGGCGTGCCGTACCGGTTCGGGTCGCAGACGGATTCCGACGGGCGGACCCCGGCGAGCACGGTGGAGGCGCTGCGAGGCATCCTGACCCGGTTCTTCCCGGCGACGGCTGGCGCGCAGATCGACCACGCCTGGTCGGGGGTGCTCGGCGTGCCGCGCGACTGGGCGGCGACCGTGGGGCTGGACCCGGCGACCGGGCTGGCCTGGGCCGGTGGCTATGTGGGCACCGGGGTGGCCACGACGAACCTGGCCGGGCGCACGCTGACCGACCTGATCCTCGGCAACGACACCGGCCTCACCCGGCTGCCATGGGTGAACCACCGGGTGCGTAACTGGGAGCCGGAGCCGCTGCGCTGGCTCGCCGTGCACGCGCTCTACCGCGCCTACTCGCTGGCCGACCACGCCGAGCTGACCCGGCGGCGGACGACGTCGCCGATCGCGTCCGTCGCCGACGTGGTCTCGGGTCGAGGACACTAGCGGGGGCGCTCGTGCCGCGCGGCTGCTCCGGTGTGTGCGCGGTGCGTGAACGAATTCGACGGAGGTTTTGCCGATAACAGCTGGTTTGGGGCCGAAAATCTGGCTTTCGGGCAAAATCTCCGACGAATTGCCACGGTGGCCGGCTGCCGGGGACCGGGCCTGGTGTGATCTACTCGACGCATGAGCGTTGAGCCGGGGGTTTCGCAGCACGCCGTGCGGCAGGCGGAGGCCGCCGCGGATTCAGCCGCCGCGGCTGCCGGGGTGACCGTGCGGCAGGCTGAACCCCGCGACCTCGTCGCGGTGATCGGCCTGTTCGAGCGCACTTGGGGCGTGGGCCACAGCCCCGACAGGTCGATGCTCCTGGCGCTCGACTTCGCCGGCAACACCGTGATGATGGCAACCAAGGCCGGCAAACCGGTCGGCGCGACGCTCGGCTTCCTCGGCTGGACCGACGGCATCCACTTGCACTCGCACATGGCAGCGGTCGTGCCGTGGCAGCGCGGCAGTGGGGTCGGCTACGCGCTCAAACTCTTCCAGCGGGCACTCTGCCTGCAGCACGGCATCGCAGACATGCGCTGGACTTTCGACCCGCTGATCCGCCGCAACGCGCACTTCAACCTGGTCAAGCTGGGCGCCGAGGTGGTGCGCTTCCTGCCGGATTTCTACGGTCGGCTCGACGACGTCATCACCGGCAGCGACCGGAGTGACCGGTTCGAGGTGCGCTGGCGCCTCGATTCTCCGCGCACCCTCCGGGCACTGGCCGGCGAACTCCCCCCAGTCTGGACGGGCAGCGACTCGCTGCCTCTTGACGTGGACTTCGAGCGGCTGCGCGCCGACGACCCAGCCGAGGCCGTCCGGCGCCGGGACGAGTCCCGGGCACTGTTCCAGAACAACCTGTCTCGCGGGATGCGCCCCGAGCTCACTGAGAACAACGATTACATCTTCACACCGGATGTCCCCGACCGCCGACCGGCCCCTGACTGAGCCTCGCCCGCCCGCGGTGCGCGCTGCGCGCCCTGCGCGCGCCGCCACTCCGCGCCAGCCGCCACCCCGTCCCAGATCGAGATGGCGGTTTTTGCCTCGGGTGCGTTCCTCGTCGAAGTGGGGCAGGGCGGCGGCGGTCCGGCTCAGCGGGTAGGTCATCTCGATCCGGGCGCGACCGTGTCCGGGTCGATGAGCTCGCGCATCACATCGAGATCGGTGGCGCTGGCCGACGGCACGAGCGGGCGGAGGCTCTGCCGCGAAAAGATTCCCAGGGCCGATGCGGCGAGGATGTGCCCGATCGGGCCGAGGAGACGACCGCCGGCAGCGGAGGACAGCACCAGCGTTCCGCGTGGGGTGGACGCGCGGCGGCAGTCAAACAGGGAGCGATTGCCGGAGATCGAAAGTCACCTCGTTCTGCCGCCCCTTGGCTGTGAAATCCTCGGAGGTGTAATCGATCACGTGGTCTGATTCGCGGAGCGGCGAAGAACGGATGCCGCGCTACTCCCCGTGCCGGGTGAAGCGTCGCTCGAACCAGTAGAGCAGTTCGGGGCGCACCCGGTTCAGATCCTGCAGGGTCATCGGTTCGGGCACCCGCACCACGGGTACGCCGAGCTGATCGACCACCGTGTCCATGGCTCCGCGCGAGTAGTACTGCCCGCGCATGCGCACCAGCAGTCGGCCGTCGGTGCCGGTGACGAAGAGCTGCGGCTGCGTGTCGAGCGCCCCGCTCCGGTAGAGGTCGAGCAGCACGACGTTGCCGATCTCGTCCGCCGAGAAGTCCTTGACCAGGCCCATGAAGCCGCGTTCCGAGATGCCCTCGGAATCGACACGGATGATGGTGCGAGTGTAGGCGAGATAGGCAAGTGCGCAGATGCTCAGGAGTACAACCTGGGCGATGGCAACCGGACGCCAGGTGCCGTTAGGGATGCTGAGCCAGAAGAGCACGGCGGAGATGGGTGCGACAAGGGCCAGGACGGAAAGCCCCGACTGCACCAGCAACCGGCCGTGCGGCCGCAATGCGTGCGTGTGCATGCGCACACCCCCGTTGAATCTCACCCTTGGTTCCCCCTCGCCGGTGTACACAGATTATCTCGGATTTTGCGTGAGTGCGGCAGTCACCGATAGGGGGGGGTGCCGTGTCGAAACCGGAACAGACGACGGATGCCCGCGAACCGTATAGTGAGCGGGTGCCATCCTTGTCTCTCCGTAGAAGCGGTCCGCGCGGTCCGCGCGCCCGACTGCATCCGGCGCAGGTCGTGGTCGCCGGATTCGCCGCCGCCATCCTGGTCGGCACGGTGCTGCTGATGATCCCGATCGCGACGCCCGGCCCCGGCGGCACCCCGTTCCTGATCGCGGCTTTCACGGCCACGTCGGCCGTTTGCGTGACCGGGCTGACCGTTGTCGATACCGCAACGTTCTGGTCGCCGTTCGGCCAGGTCATCATCCTGGCCCTGATCCAGGTCGGCGGCTTCGGGATCATGACGTTCGCCTCGGTCATCGGGCTCGCCGTGATCCGCAAGATGTCCCTTCGGTCCCGCATGACGGCGGCCGCCGAGGTCAAGAGTTTCGGGCTCGAGGATGTCCGCGGGCTGGTTCTCGGCGTCGTGCGCATCTCCCTGATCGTGGAGTGCATCGTGGCGGTGTTGCTGAGCCTGCGGTTTTGGATCGGATACGGCGAAGCGCCGGGCCGGGCCATCTGGCTCGGCGTGTTCCACTCCGTGTCCTCGTTCAACAACGCGGGCTTCGCCCTGTTCAGCGACAACCTCATCTCCTATGCGACGGACCCGTTCATCTGCCTGCCCATCGCCGCCGCCGTGATCCTCGGCGGCCTGGGCTTCCCGGTGATCATGCAGCTGCGCAAGCACCTCCGGAACCCGCTGAAGTGGTCGATGAACACCCGCATCGTGCTGGCAGGAACGATCACACTTCTGGTCGCGGGCACCGTCTTCATCACCGGCGTGGAGTGGAACAACCCGGGCACGCTCGGACCGCTGGACTGGCCGAGCAAGCTCCTGGTGGGCTTCTTCCAGTCGGTGCAGACGCGCACGGCCGGGTTCAACAGCCTCGACATCGGGGCGATGGATTCCGCGAGCCTGCTCGGCATGGACGTGCTCATGCTGATCGGCGGAGGCCCGGCCGGCACCGCCGGCGGCATCAAGATCACCACCTTCGCTGTGCTGTTCTTCATCCTGCTGACCGAAATCCGCGGCGAGGTGGCCGTGAACGTCTTCGGCAAGCGCCTCTCCCGGGCCGTGCACCGTCAGGCGATCACCATCGTGCTCCTGGCGGTTGCGGTGATCACGGTCTCCACGGTCGCCCTGATGCTGATCACCGATATCGGCCTCGATGCGCTTCTGTTCGAAGTGATCTCCGCGTTCGGCACGGTGGGGCTCTCCACCGGGATCACCGCGGGTCTGCCCCCGGCCGGTCAGACCATCCTGATGCTGCTCATGTTCATCGGTCGGCTGGGCCCCATCGGGTTCGCCTCGGCGCTCGCCCTGCGGGACCGCCCCACCGGGTACGAATTACCGAAAGAGAGGCCCATCATTGGCTAAGTTTTCCCTGTTCGGGCACCAGCAGCCCGCACGCATGGCCGAAGCGGATGCGATCGTCGTGATCGGTCTGGGCCGTTTCGGCAGCGCCCTTGCACTCGAGCTGATGGCCAGCGGCAGCGAGGTGCTCGGCATCGACGGAGACGAGGAGATCGTGCAGGCGCACAACGGCCTGCTCACCCACGTCGTGCGCGCCGACTCGACCAAGGAGGAGACCCTCCGCCAGCTCTCGGTGCCGGACTTCAGCAGCGCGGTCGTCTCGATCGGCAGCGATATCCAGGCGAACATCCTCACCGCGAGCCTGTTGCTCAAGCTGGGCATCCCGAATATCTGGGCCAAGGCGGTCAGCGACCCACACGGTGAAATCCTGCGCCAGATCGGCGTCAAGCACGTCATCTACCCCGAGAAGGACATGGGCAAACGGGTGGCCCACCTCGTGCGCGGGGTGATGCAGGACTACATCGAGATCGACGAGAACTTCGCCCTCGTGAAGACGAACCCGCCGCAGGAGATCGTCGGCGTGCCGCTCGGCAAATCGAGCGTGCGCACCATCCACGGGGTCACGGTCACGGCATTCAACCGCCCCGGCAAGGGCTGGAGCTACACGACGCTTGACACGACGTTGGAGGCCGACGACGTCATTTTGATCGCCGGCGACGTGCGCAAGGTGGAGTCCTTCAGCCGCCTCAGGTAGCGGATGCCGTCGGCCTTCCCGGTCGGCGAGGAGCTGGGTGCGGCGGGGCTGGGTTGGGTGCGGCTGGGCTCGGCTCGGGCTCGAAGAGTAGGCTCAGCCGGATGAGCCTCGCCGCCGCCCAATTCGTCTCCAGTACCACCCTCGGAACCCGAATCGTGGTGCGCACCCGCATCGAGGGCGGGGTCACCGATGCCGTGGGTTACTTGCGGTCCGTCTCCGACACCGGGTGCATAGTTGAGACCAAACGCGGTCTGGTCGCCCTCGCGCTCGCCGATGTCGTGGCCGCGAAGCCGGTGCCGCCGCCGCCCGCGCCGCGTGCGCCGCGGCATCCGCTCGCCGACTAGTCCCCGATGCTCGCCGGTGGTCGCCGGTGCTCGCCGGACCTGCCCCGACACTCCCGTGGCCAACTCAGGAGATCCGTGAGCGGCCGCAGGCTGCTCCGCACTGGTCTGCGGCCACGGCAGAGCGGTCCGCCCGGATCTCCTGAATTGGCCCCATGCCGGGCGCAGTCGGAGCCTCGCGTCGTGCATAACTCCTGCCAATTCTCGGCGGGGGGCTGTTCCAGGCCTCTATTGGCCACATCCGGCAGAATGTGCGGGAGCTGTGCACGCGGGTCGGTGGCTAACTCAGGAGAACCTCGGCTAGTTGCGGTTTCTGCCCCGGCATCAGGCGGTGGATGTCCGCGTGCGGCTTGAATCTCCTGAGTTAGCCCCATCCGAGCAGGGAAGCAGCACTGCGGGGGCGGAAGATTCGCACCCCCGAGAGTTAATTGTCGAGGGCGTCGAGACTGGTACCCGCGCACGTGCTGCAGTACGATTTGGCGGAGAATGGGGGATTCGAACCCCCGAGGGCTCTCACCCAACACGCTTTCCAAGCGTGCGCCATAGGCCACTAGGCGAATTCTCCTGGCCGAACGTTCCCTCAAGGAACGACCTAGAGAATCTTACCTGTTTCCGGCGGCCTCCGTGCACACTCACCCCGGCCGCCCGGTACAGGCTCGGAATCGACCCAGAATCGGCCCGTTTTCGGCCTCGTCGGCTTTGCGTCTAAACTGAGGGTCGGCTCCTCGTGTGGCGCCATCTCGGCCAACTCCCCCAGGACGGAAACGTAGCAAGGGTAACCGGGCTCTGGTGGGTGCGCGAGGAGTCTTTTTCATGCCCGCGCACCGGAGAAACAGCCCAGCCCAGCCCAGCCCCGCCACAGCCGCAGGCCGTTAGCAATGATAACGATTTCGCCTCATCTCGTAAGATGAGATGGCGCAGTTAACGCCCCCGCCCCGATAGTGCCTGGAGGCACCATGGCTGAAACATTCGGTAAACCCTTTCTCTGGCCAGACCGGTCACCGCATCCGCTCAGCGCTGAAGCGCTTGCCAGCGTCGATGCCTGGTGGCGGGCCGCCAACTACCTGTCGGTAGGGCAGATCTACCTGCTCGACAACCCGTTATTGCGTGAGCCGCTCACGCGAGACCACATTAAGCCTCGTCTGCTCGGCCATTGGGGAACCACCCCGGGACTCAATTTCCTTTACGCACACCTGAACCGGGCCATCCAGGAACGGTCGATCAGCACCCTCTACGTCACCGGCCCCGGCCACGGCGGCCCCGGGATGGTGGCCAACGCCTACCTCGACGGCACGTACTCCGAGATCTACTCCGGCGTCGACCAGAGCGAGCAGGGCGTCAAGGCCCTGTTCCGCCAGTTCTCGTTCCCCGGCGGCATTCCGAGTCACGCGTCGCCCGAGACGCCCGGCTCGATCCACGAGGGCGGCGAGCTTGGTTACGCGCTCAGCCACGCCTACGGCGCCGCGTTCGACAACCCCGACCTGCTGGTCGCCGCGGTCGTCGGCGACGGCGAGGCCGAGACCGGCCCGCTGGCCACCAGCTGGCACTCGAACAAGTTCATCGATCCGCTTCAGGATGGCGTCGTGCTGCCGATCCTGCACCTCAACGGGTACAAGATCGCCAACCCCACCGTGCTCGCCCGCATCCCGGAAGAGGAGCTCCTAGACCTGATGCGCGGCTACGGCCACAAGCCCTACATCGTCGCCGGTGGCTTCGACGGCGAGGATCCCCTCCTCGTGCACCAGCGCATGGCGCTCACCCTCGACGAGGTGCTCAACGAGATCGCCGCGATCAAGGCGCGCGCCCTCGCCGGCGACACCGAGCGGCCGCGCTGGCCGATGATCATCCTGCGCACGCCCAAGGGCTGGACCTGCCCGCCCGTCATCGACGGGGTGCAGGTCGTCGACTCCTGGCGTTCGCACCAGGTGCCGCTGAGCAACGCCCGCGACACCGAGGCGCACACCCGACTGCTCGAAGAGTGGTTGTCCTCCTACCGGCCGGGCGAACTCTTCGATGCGAGCGGCGCCCCCGTGGCAGAGGTTTCGTCGCTGGCTCCCGCGGGCGACCTGCGAATGAGCGCCAACCCGGTCGCCAACGGCGGGCTGCTGCGCCGGGCGCTGAAGCTGCCCGACTTCCGGGAGTACGCGGTGGATGTCCCCTCCCCGGGCGCCACCACCGATGAGGCGACCAAGGTTCTCGGCACCTGGCTGGCCGACGTCATCCGTGACAACCCCGACAATTTCCGCATCTTCGGGCCCGACGAGACGGCCTCCAACCGCCTCGCCCCGGCCGTCTACGCGGCCACCGACAAGCAGTGGAACGCGGAATTCCACGAGGGTGACACGAACCTCGCCCGCGCCGGCCGCGTGATGGAGATGCTCAGCGAACACCAGTGCCAGGGCTGGCTGGAGGGCTACCTGCTCACCGGCCGTCACGGCCTGTTCAACTGCTACGAGGCCTTCATTCACATCGTCGACTCGATGTTCAACCAGCACGCGAAGTGGCTCAAGGTCACCCGCGAGATCCCGTGGCGCCGCTCCATCTCGAGCCTGAACTACCTGCTCAGCTCGCACGTCTGGCGCCAGGATCACAACGGGTTCTCGCATCAGGACCCCGGATTCATCGACCACGTCGTGAACAAGAGTGCGGATGTCGTGCGCGTCTATCTGCCGTTCGACGCCAACACGCTGCTCGCCACCTACAGCCACTGCCTGCGCAGCGTGGACTACGTCAACGTGGTCGTCGCCGGCAAGCAGCCCGCGCCGAACTGGCTCACCATGGACCAGGCCGTCGCGCACTGCAAGCGGGGTCTGGGCATCTTCGACTGGGCCGGAACCGAGACGTTCGGCACCTCACCCGACGTCGTGCTGGCCGCCGCCGGCGAGGTGCCCACCCTCGAAGTACTGGCCGCGGCCGCCATCCTCCGGGAATGGCTGCCCGACCTGTCGGTGCGCGTCGTGAACGTCGTTGACCTGATGCGCCTGCAGTCCGAGGCGGACCACCCGCACGGCCTCAGCGACAACGAGTTCGACGCCATTTTCACGGCCGACAAGCCGATCGTGTTCGCCTACCACGGGTATCCGTGGCTGATCCATCGCCTGACCTACAAGCGCAACGGGCATGGCAACCTGCACGCCCGCGGCTACAAGGAGAACGGCACCACCACCACACCGTTCGACATGGTCATGCTCAACGACCTCGACCGGTACCACCTGGTGATGGACGTCATCGACCGGGTTCCCGGACTCGGCGCCCGCGCCGCCCTGCTTCGCCAGGAGATGCAGGATGCCCGCCTCCGGGCCCGCAATTACACCCGCGACCACGGGGAAGACATCCCCGCCGTCACCGAATGGGTCTGGGACGCCGATGGCGTCGGCGTGACCCCCGACAATGCCGGTGTCTCCACCGGCGGAGACAACGTATAAATCGTGGCTGACAGTATCTACATCACCTCTGCCGAGGGAAACACCGGCAAATCCACCATCGCCCTGGGCGTGCTCGACACCCTGCTCCGTTCGGTGCAGCGCGTCGGCGTGTTCCGGCCCGTGGCCCGCTCGGCGCACCACCCCGACTACGTGCTCGAGCTGCTGCTCTCGCACCTGTCCAGTGCGTCTGCGCTCACCGTGCAGCCCCCGCTGACCTATGACGACTGCGTCGGCGTCACTTACGACGAGGTGCACCTCGACCCCGACGCGGCCCTTGGCCGCATCGTGCAGCGCTTCAAGGCCGTCGAGGCCCAGTGTGACGCGGTGGTCGTGATCGGCTCCGATTACACGGATGTCGGCAGTCCCACCGAGCTCGCCTTCAACCTGCGCATCGCCGCCAACCTGGGGGTGCCGGTGCTGCTGGTCCTCGGCGGGCGGGTCGGTCCCGGCCAGCGCGACACGCTCAGCCAGGGTGACCGGCAGCTCGGGCAGAGCGACCCGCGCACGGCCGAGGACATCCGCCAATTGACCGACGTGACCCTGGCCGAACTGCGCGACGAGCACGTCTCACTGCTCGGCGTGATCGTCAACCGCGCCGATCCGACTCGGCTCGATGAGCTCATCGACGCCGTGCGGAGCGTCATCGACGCCGTCGCGTTGCCCGGCAACGGGCGCAACGCGGTGCCGGTCTGGGCGTTGCCCGAAGACTCGTTCCTCGTGGCTCCGAGCATGAAGAGCATCCTCAAGGCCACCGACGGCACGCTCGTCAAGGGTGACCCCGCGTTGCTGTCCCGGGAGGCGCTCGGCGTGGTCGTGGCGGCCATGTCGATGGTCAACGTGCTGCCGCGCCTGTTCGAAGGCGCC
Organism: Cryobacterium sp. TMT2-18-2; assembly: GCF_004402245.1. Classification (NCBI taxonomy): domain Bacteria; kingdom Bacillati; phylum Actinomycetota; class Actinomycetes; order Micrococcales; family Microbacteriaceae; genus Cryobacterium; species Cryobacterium sp. TMT2-18-2. The sequence goes on along the minus strand of NZ_SOFU01000005.1, from coordinate 119,829 downwards.
GTGGTTGTGGTTCCCAGCGACCGCCCGCAGGTGCTGCTGGCCGTTCTGATGGCGAACTCGTCCGCGACGTTCCCGTCGATCGCCGGCATCGTGCTGGTCGGCGGCTTCGCCCTGCCCGAAGAGATCGGGCGGCTCGTCGAGGGGCTCGACGCCTCGGTTCCGATCATCAGCACCGAGCTGAACTCCTATGACGCCGCGCTGCGCATCACGCACACGCCCGGACGGATGGCCGCCGACTCGCAACGCAAACGCGACACGGCGCTGGCGCTCTTCGAAGGCCACGTGGAGGCATCCGTGCTGCTCGACCGGCTCAAGGTGAGCCGCGCCGACGTGGTGACGCCGCTGATGTTCGAGTACATGCTGCTCGAACGCGCACGCACCAACCAGAAGCGCATCGTGCTGCCCGAAGGGGACGACGACCGCGTGCTGCGCGCCGCCGCGACCCTGCTGGCCCGCGATGTGGCCGACATCACGATTCTCGGTGAGGAGTTCGAGGTGCGCTCGCGTGCCATCGGCCTCGGCCTGGACATCTCCAAGGCGCAGGTTCTGAGCCCCTTCGACGACGTGCTGCGGCGCAAGTTCGCGGAGGCGTACGCGAAGCTGCGCGCCCACAAGGGCGTCACGGTCGAGCAGGCCATGGAACTCGTCACCGACGTCTCCTACTTCGGCACCATGATGGTGCAGCTCGGGCTGGCGGACGGCATGGTGTCCGGGGCGACGCACACCACGGCGCACACCATCCGGCCGAGCCTGCAGATCATCAAGACGCGTCCGGGAGTCTCGGTCGTGTCCAGCGTGTTCCTGATGGCGCTGGCCGACAAGGTGCTCGTCTACGGCGACTGCGCGGTGAACCCCGACCCCACCGCGGAGCAGCTCGCCGACATCGCCATCTCGGCGTCGGAAACGGCCGTCGAGTTCGGTATCGAGCCGCGCATCGCCATGCTGAGCTACTCGACCGGCGAGTCCGGTCAGGGTGCCGACGTGGACAAGGTGCGGGCCGCCACCGCCCTCGTGCGGGAGCGTCGCCCCGACCTCCTGATCGAGGGTCCCATCCAGTACGACGCGGCAGCGGATGCCGCCGTCGCCGCCACGAAGATGCCCGGTTCGGCTGTTGCCGGCCGTGCCACCGTCTTCATCTTCCCCGACCTGAATACGGGCAACAACACGTACAAGGCCGTGCAGCGGAGCGCCGGAGCAGTGGCCATCGGCCCCGTCCTCCAGGGCCTGCGCAAACCCATCAATGACCTTTCTCGAGGAGCACTAGTGCAGGACATCGTCAACACCGTAGCCATCACCGCGATCCAGGCCGCGACGCTCGCAGCGTCCGAGTCCGGCGCCCCGGCAGCTTCGGCTTCCGGTGCGGCATCTTCCGCTTCGGCCGCAGTGGCGGTGTCCGCATGACCGCCATCCTGGTCGTCAACTCCGGATCGTCCTCGTTCAAGTACCAACTGATCGACATGGACACCGAAACCGAGCTCGCCAGCGGCCTGGTCGAGCGCATCGGCGAGCCGATCGGGCACTCACGGCACACCGCGGGCACGTCGAAGGACGGCCGCACCGAGCGCGACCTGCCGATCATGGACCACACCGCCGGCTTCGCCGTGATGATCGAGGCCTTCGCCGAGCACGGTCCGAAGCTGTCCGAGGCGAACCTGATCGCCGTCGGCCACCGCGTGGTGCAGGGCGGCAACCGGTTCTTCGAGCCGACCGAGATCACCCACCTGGTCGAGCTGAACATCGAGGACCTCTCCGAGATCGCTCCGCTGCACAACCCGGCCAACGTGCAGGGCATCCGTGCCGCCCGCGCCAGCTTCCCGAACGTGCCCCACGTCGCCGTGTTCGACACCGCGTTCCACCAGACGCTGCCGCCGGCCGCGTACACCTACGCGATCGACAAAGACATCGCGACGCGGTACCGCGTGCGCAAGTACGGCTTCCACGGCACCTCGCACAAGTTCGTCTCGGAGGCCGTGGCGGCCTATCTCGACCGACCCCTGGCCGAGCTCAAGACGATCGTGCTGCACCTGGGCAACGGGGCATCCGTGTGTGCCGTCGACGGCGGAGAATCGATCGACACCTCCATGGGTATGACCCCGCTGCAGGGGCTCGTGATGGGCACCCGCTCGGGCGACATCGACCCGGCCGTGATCTTCCACCTGCGCCGCCGGGCCGGGATGACCACCGCCGAGCTCGACGACCTGCTCAACCGCCGCGGCGGCATGCTGGCCCTGGCCGGCAACGGCGACATGCGCGACGTGGAGGATGCCGCGGTCGCGGGCGACCCGGTCGCCCAGGCTGCCCTCGACGTGTACTTCCACCGCATCAAAGGCTATGTCGGCAACTACTACGCGCAGCTCGGAACCGTGGACGTCATCGTCTTCACCGCGGGGGTCGGCGAGAACTCACCGATCGTGCGCGCGGGCGCCCTGGCCGGACTCGAGGGCATGGGGATCGAAATCGACCCCGTGCGTAACGAAGCCAAGTCCCGCGCGCCGCGCGTGATCTCCACGGACAACTCCCGGGTAACCGTGCTCGTCATCCCGACGAACGAGGAGCTGGAGATCGCCCGGCAGACGCTGGGGACGATCAAGCGCACGCATCCGTCGGTGTAGGGGTTCGCTGGCAGGGGTTTCGGCTCCTGTGTCTCGTTGATGCTTGGGTTGATGCTTTCGTTGATCGGCCGTTTCCGGGTTTCGGGGGCGGCCGATTGGCGTGTGGGGGATTGGGGCGCTCGGGATGCGGGGTGCGCGGTGCGGGGTTGCGTGACTTCGGAGTTTTTGGCGACACGCGGCATCCGTGGGTTGCGGATGCGGCGTGTCGCGATTTTCTCCGAGGTTACGTTCGTCATGGGTCGGGCTGGTCCGTGGGCGCGGCGGTTGCGGCGGGCCGGCCCCGCGACATCAGCATGGGCCCCGCGCGGCTGCTGCGCCGCTGCGCTCATGGCACGCCTGAGGCGGAGCGGGGCGGAGCGGCGCGGCGCAGCGCCCGCGCTGCCCCCGCGCTCGCACCCGCGCAGCACTCGCGCCCGCGCTGCCCGACCGATCAGACGGGGTCGTCGCGCCGCGTGAGGAGGCGGCCGAAGCGGCGGGACTGCTCGCGCTGGGCATCCGTCACGACGCGCGCGATGGCGGCGAGCGTGGTCTCCCACTCGTAGAGCACCTGGTCCTGGGTGAGCCGGATCGACCGGCGTCCGAGGGCCTCGGTCTTGAGGTCGCGAATGCGGTCGGCGTGGAAACGGTCGGGGCCGTGCCATTTCTCGCCGTCGGTTTCGATGGCGACGCAGTCCTCGACGACGAGATCTTCGTCGCCGATGCCTGCCACCTTCACCTGCGCCACCACCGAGTAGCCCACATGCCGCAGCCGACGCCGCACGATCGTCTCCATGCCGGAGCCCGAGGTGAATTCCAGCTCGCAAATGCCTCCCGCCAGCCGGACCGGCGCCCGTGCGCACAGCTCGCGCACCTGGTCGATCGTGAGGAATCCCTCGTGCACCGCCGACTCGAGGCAGGCGATCGCATGCTCCTCGTCGAGGCAGTGGATGGCCTGCCAGACCGCCTCCATCGGCGAGACCAGCCAGGATCGCTCGGTGGTTTCCGGGAACCGCGGCTGCGCCCAGTGGTAGTGGATTCGCTGCCCGCCCTGATCCCGCACGGGCCGAGTGCCGGTCGCGTGCGCGGGCACCTGCAGGTGCAGCGAACGGTCGATTCCGGCCCAGACGTTGGCCCGGCGCAGGGCGCTGAGGCAGCTGATCCGGCCGTGGGCAACGGCGGCATCGCGCTGGTCGCGGTCGGCGTGGGCGCAGAGGTAGACGCCCCGCGCGGCGCGCACGACGGTTCCGCGCGCAATGGCCATGCGCAGCTGCCGGGGAGCGACGCCGAGCCGGAGCAGTTCGTCGGTCATGGCGGCGTGTCCGAGGGTGCAGATGAGGGTCGCTGTGCTGCGCATTCGTTCAGGATGCCCGCGGGCCCGGCCCTCTCCCGGGGGAGTGGCGGCCTGGGGAGAAGGTTTTGCCCCGGCTGCCTGTGGGGGAGTGCCGTGTGGGTGCCCGTGGGCGCGTGGCGGGGGTGCGGGTGCGGTTGTCGGCCACCGGCTGTTTTTGTTCTGCGCTGGGCCACGCGAGTGATGCAAAGTCGGAGATTTTCGGCACACGCCGCATCCGTGGGCGCCGTGGGCGGCGTGTTGCGAAATTCTCCGAGTTTAGAGTCGAGCCCGGTCGTGGCGGCGACGGATGCTTTGCTCGCCTGGTCCGCTCTCCTCCCGGCTGTTCTTTGTTCTTTGTTCTTCGCTGGGCCTCGCGGGTGAAGCAAAGTCGGAGATTTTCGGGACACGCCGCATCCGTGGGCGCTGTGGGCGGCGTGTTACGAAAATCTCCGAGTTTAGTGTCGAGCCGGGAGCCGGGAGCCGGGAGCCGGGAGCCGGGAGCCGGGAGCCGGGAGCCGGGAGTCGGGAGCCGGGAGGGCAACACGCGGCCGGCGACGGATGTCCGCGCTCGCCACGCCCGATTCCAATTCCGCGACCTCCACCTCCGGCGCGGGTAGTATTTTCGCGTGAGCACACTCCTGAACGTGATCTGGCTCGTGCTGAGCGGGTTCTGGCTGTTCCTGGGCTACCTCGCCGCGGGCATTCTGCTCTGCGTGCTGATCGTTACGATCCCGTGGGGCATCGCGTCGTTCCGCATCGCCGCCTACGCGCTCTGGCCGTTCGGCCGCACCGTCGTGGCCAAACCCACCAGTGGAGCGTTCTCGTTCATCGGCAACGTGATCTGGGTGATCCTCGCGGGCTGGTGGCTGGCGCTGGCGCACATCGTCTCGGGAATCGCGCTCTGCCTCACTATCATCGGAATCCCCCTCGGCATCGCCGACTTCAAGATGGTGGCGGTCTCGCTCGCGCCCCTCGGCAAGCAAATCGTGAGCAATCGCCCCGGCGCGTTCGACCAGGCCGTCGCGCGCCGCGCCTGAGCCCGCCGCGCCTGAGCCTCGCCCGCCTGGCAAACGGATGTCGCCCGCCCCGCTACACACGCCACCTCACCTCACCTCACCCCACCCCACCCACACCCACCCCTCACCCCACACCTCACCCCACCCACACCTCACCTCACCCCACCCCACCCCACACCGCACTGTCAGTGGCTCCGGCTACGATTGACCTCGTGGTTACCGCCCTGTATCGCCGCTACCGGCCCGAGACTTTTGCCGAAATGATCGGTCAGTCTCAGGTGACCGATCCGCTGATGACGGCCTTGCGCACGAACCGGGTGAATCACGCCTATCTGTTCAGCGGGCCCCGAGGTTGCGGCAAGACGACATCCGCCCGCATTCTCGCGCGCTGCCTGAACTGCGCCGAGGGCCCCACCGACACACCGTGCGGGGTCTGCCCGAGCTGTGTGGAGCTGTCCCGCGACGGCGGCGGATCCCTCGACGTGGTCGAGATCGACGCGGCCAGCCACAACGGGGTCGACGATGCCCGGGACATCCGTGAGCGCGCAATTTTCGCTCCCGCCCGCGACCGATACAAGATCTTCATCCTGGACGAGGCGCACATGGTCACGCCGCAGGGCTTCAACGCGCTGCTGAAGATCGTCGAAGAGCCGCCCGAGCACGTCAAGTTCATCTTCGCGACAACCGAGCCCGAAAAGGTGATTGGCACCATCCGTTCGCGCACGCATCACTACCCGTTCCGGCTCGTGCCGCCCGGGCCGATGCTCGAATACGTGCAGCAGATGTGCGACACCGAGCAGATGACCGTCGCGCCGGGCGTGCTGCCGCTCGTGGTGCGGGCCGGCGGCGGGTCGCCGCGCGACACCCTGTCGCTGCTCGATCAGCTGATGGCCGGATCCGACGGGCACTCCGTCGAATACGACCGCGCCGTGGCGCTGCTCGGCTACACGAACGCGTCGCTGCTCGACGAGTCAATCGACGCGATCGCCGACCGCGACCCGTCCGCCGCGTTCGACGCCGTCGACCGGGTCGTGCAGACCGGCCAGGACCCGCGCCGCTTCGTCGAAGACCTGCTCGAACGCCTGCGCGACCTCATCATCGTGGGCGCCACGAGTGCCGCCGCCGCTGCCGCCGTGCTGCGCGGCGTGCCGCAGGAGGAACTCGACCGCATGGCCGTGCAAGCCGCGAAGTTCGGCCCCGCCGAGCTCTCCCGCACCGCCGACGTGATCAACGCCGCCCTCACCGAGATGACCGGCGCGACCAGCCCCCGCCTGCACCTCGAACTCATGATCGCCCGCGTGCTCATCCCCGCGAGCGACGATTCCACCCGCGGCGCGCTCGCCCGAGTCGAACGCCTCGAGCGCCGCATCGGGGTCGGTTCCGGTTCGGGTTCCGGGTCTGGGTCTGGTTCTGATCCCGGCGGCAGCCCGGCGACGGATGCCCCAGCCACCAGCCCGGTCGGCTCGCCCCCGCGCGCGGCTGCGGTCTCGGCGACGCATGCCTCCGGCCGGCCCGCGGTCTCCGGCGGTGCGTCTGGTGCTGCAGCTTCTGCCGCCGCGCCTGCTGCCGCTGCGCCCGCGACCCAAGCCGCGGCCCCGCCCCGCCCTGTCGGACCCGTCACCCTGCAGCAGGTAAAGGACTCTTGGCCGCAGATCCTCGAGGCAGTCAAGGCCGCCAAGATCAGCGCCTGGCTCGTGCTCTACACGGCCCGCGCCATGGAACTACGTGGCGGCGACCTGCTGGTGCTCTCCTTCCCGAGCCAGAACGACGTCGCCGGACTCAAGCAGTCGGCGGCCCCCGGGCAGGGCGTCGGCGACTATCTCAAGCGCGCCGTCAACGAGGTGCTCGGCTTCACGCCCCAGCTCACCGCCCGGGTCGACTCCCCGAGAACGGATGCTCCAGCCACCCCCAACGCATCCGCCCCCGCTCCGGCACCGGTCGCCCCGTTCTCCCCGGGGTCAGGTTTCGGCGTGCAGGACTCCACCGCGCGGAGCCCTGTCGCGCAGGCCGCAACCGTCAGCGGCTCGGCCGCAGCCGGGTCCGGAAACGGCGACTCCGGCTCCAGGACGATACCCAAGTCTGCTGCTGCTGCTACAACAACCGACGAGGCGTCACCCGCCGACGCCGACCCCGATCCGGCTGCTGCCGACGCCGACGCCGACGCCGACCGGGCTGCTGCTGTCGCCGACCCCGATCCGGCTGCCGCCGTGAACGCTGTAGCCGGTTCCGCACCGGCCGGCGTTGGCAAGGTTGACGCGCCAGAAGCGCCTGCGGCATCGGCCGCCAGCCCTACGGTGACCAGCCCCACGGTCAGCAGCCCGACGGCTGCCAGTCCCACGGTGACCAGCCGCGCAATCGCCAGCCCGGCGGTCGCCTCGCCCGCGACCGGCTGGGCGACCGCTGCCATCCCGAGTCCCTCGGATGCCGGCACCGGCTGGGCCACGGTGGCCATCCCGGGGTCAGCCCCGACTGCTGAAACCGCTGCACCTGCGTCTGATGCCTTCGCTGGGGCCTCCGCTGCGACCCCCGCTGCGACCCCCGATGACCGCGCGCACGCATCCGCACCGCGGACCGTCCCGCGTTCCACGTCGAGCGCGCCGGCGCCCACGACGCTTCCCGCGTCCGGACGAGACCCTGAGCCGCAGCCGCCCTACGACGACGAGCCCCCGCCCTACGACGAGGAATTCCCGCCGGACCTGCACCCGAACGGCGCCCAGCCCGGAACCCCGCCGCGCACCCAGGTGCAGGCTCCGAACCGGGCCGGCGGCGAAGCATCCATTGCCCGTCGCGGGCCCGCCTTTGCGGAGAAGCAGCGCTATGGCGAGTCGGTGGTGCGCGAAATCCTCGGCGCCACCTTCCTCGAAGAACAGCCGCACGATCCGGCATCCCGAACCAGAGGCGACTAAACCATGTACGAAGGCATCGTTCAGGAACTGATCGACGAGCTCGGTACGCTGCCCGGAATCGGGCCCAAGTCCGCGCAGAGGATCGCGTTCCACATCTTGCAGACCGAGCAGTTCGACGTGACCCGGCTCGCCAACGTGCTGCTCGAGGTGCGCGACAAGGTGAAGTTCTGCGACATCTGCGGCAACGTGTCCGAGCAGAAGACCTGCATGATCTGCCGCGACCCGCGCCGCAATCCGGCGATGATCTGCGTGGTGGAAGAGGCCAAGGACGTCGTCGCGATCGAGCGCACCCGCGAATTCAAGGGGCTCTACCACGTGCTCGGCGGGGCGATCAGCCCCATCGACGGCGTCGGACCGGACGACCTGCGCATCCGTCAGCTGATGCAGCGCCTTGCCGACAACACGGTGCAGGAGGTCATCATCGCCACCGACCCGAACCTCGAGGGGGAGGCGACCGCGACCTACCTGTCGCGCCTGCTGACCACCCTCGAGATCAAGGTCTCCCGGCTCGCGTCAGGGCTGCCGGTCGGCGGCGACCTCGAGTACGCCGACGAGGTCACCCTCGGGCGGGCCTTCGAGGGCCGCCGTACCGTCACGAACTAGCCCCCGCGCCGCCTGCCCGCCGCGTGGCCAGGCGACGGATGCCGCGTGTCGCGAAATTCTCCGCAGTTACGGCGTTCTATTTCGCGCTGGCGGTCGCCCGCGGGGGCGCGGCCGGAGCAGCAGCCGCCGGCACCAGCGGCTTGTTCGCTTCGAGCACCGTGCGGTACGCGGGCAGGTGCGTGAACAGCTCGTCGGTGAGCGGGTTGCGGCGTCTCTTCACGATCGTGTAGATCTGGTAGACCACCACGGCGATGTTGGCCGCGAGGGCCACGGCGCTCACCCAGAATAGGGCGACCGGGTCGTGCGACGACTTCACTGCGAACTGCGAGCTCGACACGAAGGTCGGGAAGGCCATGGTGAACATCATCCAGAACGCCAGGGTCTGCGCGCGGTGCTGCAGCCAGGCGCCGCGCTTGATGAAGAAGGCGGGGATCGTGCACGACACGAGCAGCGCCGCGCCGGCGTAGAACGAGTGGTCGCCGACCGCGTTGTAGACGTAGGCGAAGTTCCAGAGGTCGTAGGCGATGATCCAGAACCACAGCATGTCCGGCCAAATCATGTCCTTCTTGGGGCCGCGGCTGATGATGATCCCGGCCCAGCCGCAGATCGTGAGCAGGTTCAGCAGCCCGGCGATACCGTTCATGATGTTCCACGGCCCGCCCACCATGAACACTCCGTCGACCATCCCGTTCAGCCCGTAGACCTGGAAGTCGCGAATCACGGCCTCGAAGATGTTGAGCGCCAGAATGAACGCGGGGAACATCAGCGCGTACCGGTTCTTGGCCAGACGCGGAATGAAACGGATGGCCATGAAGCCCAGGCATCCGGCGAGTGCCGAGTAGACCTTGACCCAGTGGAACCAGGTGCCCGTGCTGGACCCGGCGCCCGCGGTGGTGGGCCACACGAAGATCGTCAGCGCCACCGGCAGCGCGATAAACAGTGCCAGCGACGCCCATTTGCTCGACCGTGCGACCTCGTTGGCGATCATCAGCCCCGCGACGACCGCGACCCACATCAGGGTCGACGACCACGGAATGGTGTCGAATAGGAACATATGCAGATACTCCTTTGTACTGGGTGAAAAAGTGGTGCTGCAGGAAAAGTCTTAGGCCGGCGCGTTGTGGTCGAGGTGGAGCGTCTGGCGCACAATCGCCACGAGCACATCGTCCGAGACGGTGGGCTTGGAACGCACGAGCCCGATCAGCCCGAACACCAGCACAGAGAACACCTCGGAGACGTTGTCGATCCGGATCTTGTGCCGCCGCGCGTAGGCCTCGACGGTGGTGACCTGCAGCCGGTCGACGACGGCCTTGACGGCCCGGTCGACGAACTCGTTGTAGAGCCCCGCGTACTCGGTGCGGCCGAGCTCCTCGCGGAAGAGGTCGGTGCGATGCAGGTGGTGACGGAACAGTGCCACGCAGTCGACCAGCGCGCGGTCGATGTCGCCGGGGATGCGGGCGGCGTCCCAGAGGTTGAGGTCGGTCACGAACTCCGCGATGTGGTCCTCGCAGATGAGGTCGATGATCGCGTCTTTGTCCGGGAAGTAGTGGTAGATCAGGCCGCGGGTGACGCCGACCCGGGCGGCGATGTCGGTGATCTTCACGCGGGCCACGCCGCGCTCGGCGACCAGTTCCCGGGCGGCACGCAGAATGTCGTCCCGGCGCTCGTCCGGCTGCTTGCTCTGGCGCACCGGCACCGGCACCGGCACCGGCGCTTTCGATGTGAACTCGTCGGGCATCGGAGCCTCCTCGGCAACTGGGTCGAACCGCGTGGCGGGGCGGGATCCGCCTTCTGCCCCGATCCTACGACCGTGATTAACATAGTGTCAATGACGGGGTGTCAATGGTTGCCGCACACCGTCACATGGCCGCTGTCGAATACAACAGCATTTATGATGGGAGCTTGCCTGTGCCCGCGTACCCGAACCCTTGGAGTGCCACGTGAGCTTGATCGTGCAGAAGTTCGGCGGATCATCCGTCGCCGACGCCGAAAGCATCAAACGTGTGGCCAAACGCATCGTCGACACCCGCAAAGCGGGCAACGAGGTCGTCGTCGCCGTCTCCGCGATGGGAGACTCCACCGACGAGTTGCTCGACCTTGCGCATCAGGTCACCCCGATCCCCGCGCCGCGCGAGCTCGACATGCTCCTCACCGCGGGCGAGCGCATCTCGATGGCACTGCTCGCCATGGCGATCAAGAGCATGGGCTACGACGCTCGCTCCTTCACCGGCAGTCAGGCCGGCATGATCACGGATGCCCAACATGGCGCCGCCCGCATCGTCGACGTGACTCCCGGGCGCATCCGCGATGCCCTCGACGATGGTGCCGTGGCGATTGTCGCCGGCTTCCAGGGCTTCAATCGCGACACCAAAGACATCACCACGCTCGGCCGCGGCGGCTCCGACACGACCGCCGTCGCGCTGGCCGCCGCGCTCAACGCCGATATTTGCGAAATCTACACGGATGTCGACGGCGTCTTCACCGCCGACCCGCGCGTCGTTCCGCGCGCGCACAAACTCGACCGCATCTCCAGCGAGGAAATGCTCGAACTCGCCGCCGCGGGGGCGAAGGTCCTCTATATTCGGGCGGTGGAATATGCGCGTCGGCACGGTGTGACGCTGCATGTGCGGTCCTCGTTCAACAACAACGTGGGAACCATCGTCTACAACCCCGATACCACGAGCCCGCATGTCGCGATCCCGAATTCGTCGGCCACCGAGCGCACACATCCCAATAACGCATCCGCGAATGGAGAGATAGTGGAAGAGCCAATCATCGCCGGGGTCGCCGCCGACCTGAGCGAAGCCAAGGTCACGGTCGTCGGCGTTCCCGACATTCCGGGCAAAGCCGCGCAGATCTTCAAAATCGTCGCGAAGACCAACGCGAACGTCGACATGATCGTGCAGAACGTCTCGGCCGCGTCCACGGGACTGACCGACATTTCCTTCACCCTGCCCAAATCGGAGGGCCAGCAGGTGCTGACCGCGCTGAGCAACGAGCAGGCCAACGTCGGGTTCGCCGGTCTGCAGTATGACGACCAGATCGGCAAGCTCGCGCTCGTCGGCGCCGGCATGCGCACCAACACGGGCGTGTCCGCGAAGTTGTTCGAGGCGCTGTTCGAGGCCGGGATCAACATTGAAATGATCTCGACCAGCGAGATCCGAATCTCCGTGGTCACCCGCGCCGACACCATCAACCAGGCGCTGCGGGTCGTGCACACCGCATTCGGCCTGGACTCCACCAACGACGCCGTCGTGCACGGCGGCACCGGCCGCTAGCCGGCGCCCGTCGGCCCAGCCGGGCTCGGCCCCCACCCCGACTCACCCCACCCTGACCCACCCCACCCTGACCCCGTTCAACCGGTTTCCCTGGGGCTAATTCAGGAGAATCAGAGCACACAGGCGCGATCCGGCCGGAATTCGGGCCAAATCGCGAGAATCTCCTGAGTTAGCCACAGGGCAAGGGCAAGGGCAAGGGCAGGGGCACGAGCAAGGGCACGCGCGAGAGCGAGACCACCAGCACCAGCAGCCACGGCATCCAGCGGAGGAAACACAGTGAACAGCACCGCAGCAAACAGCACCGCAGCAACCAGCACCGCAGCAACCAGCACCACAGGAATCCAGATCGGCGTCGTCGGGGCCACCGGCCAGGTCGGCGCCGTCGTGCGCAGCCTGCTCGAGGAACGGAACTTCCCGGTCGGAGGCATCCGTTTCTTCGCGTCGTCCCGGTCCGCCGGCTCCGTGCTGCACTTCAAGGGCGAGAAGATCGTCGTCGAAGACGCCGCCACCGCCGACCCCAGCGGACTCGACGTGGCCATCTTCTCCGCCGGCGCGACGCTCTCGAAAATTCAGGCTCCCCGGTTCGCGGCGGCCGGCGTCACCGTGATCGACAACTCCTCCGGCTGGCGGATGGACCCCGACGTGCCGCTGGTCGTCAGCGAGGTCAACCCCGAAGCCATCAAGCTCGCCACCAAGGGCATCATCGCGAACCCGAACTGCACCACCATGGCGGCCATGCCCGTGCTGAAGGTGCTGCACGACGAGGCCGGCCTCGAGCGCCTGATCGTCAGTACCTACCAGGCGGTCTCCGGCAGCGGCCTGGCCGGCGCCCGCGAGCTCGCCAGCCAGGTGCGCGCCGCCGCGCTGAGCGACAACCTGCTCCAGCTGGTGCACGACGGGTCCGCTGTGCCCATGCCGGCACCCATCGTCTACGCCCGCCCGATCGCGTTCGACGTGATCCCGCTGGCCGGTTCCATCGTCGACGACGGCGAATTCGAGACCGACGAGGAGAAGAAGCTCCGCAACGAGAGCCGCAAGATCCTCGAGCTGCCCGATCTGCTCGTCTCCGGCACCTGCGTGCGCGTGCCCGTCTTCACCGGCCACGCCCTCTCGATCAACGCCGAGTTCGCCAACCCGTTGACCGTCGCCCGCGCCCTCGAATTGCTCGCCACCGCCCCGGGCGTGGTCGTGACGGATGTCCCCACACCCCTCGAAGCGGCCGGCCAGGACCCGAGCTTCGTCGGCCGCGTGCGTCAGGACCGCGGCGTGCCGAACGGGCGTGGATTGGCCCTGTTCATCACCAGCGACAACCTTCGTAAGGGTGCGGCCCTCAACGCCGTGCAGATTGCGGAACTCGTCGCCGCGGACCTGCTCGCCCGCTGACCTCAGCGTGGTGGTGTATGACCGGCCGCACACTCCGCTAGTGTCAGACCTCGTGGGCGAGATTCGGAACTCCAGAGGCGTTAAACGCCTGGCTTTCCTCGTGTTCGCCAGCGTCGGCCTCGCTCTCATTGCCACGTCATTCGTGCTGCTCCTGAATGACCCCTCAGACAGCTGGCTGATCGCCGGGGTCGGCGTGGTCTGCGCGGCCACCCTCGAACTCACCTGGGTGCGCGTGGGCGCCGTGGCGCACCGCAGCCCGATGATCAGCCTCCCCGTCCTGGCGCTGCCGGCGCTGGCTTCGACCCTCTCCCTGCCGGTCTCGGCCGGGCTGATCGCGCTCGGCGTTCTGCTGGCCATCCTGATCGAGTCCGGGCGGGCATCCGTCGCGCTCTACAGCGCCGGCCTGCAGGGTGCCGGCGCCCTCGTCGCCATCGGCCTGTTCACCTGGTTCGGCGCGGGCGGACTGCCGATTCTGGCGGGCGTGGCCGCGGCATCCGTGGGCTATGTCTTCTTCATCATCGCGACCGAGGCGCTGCGCCAGCGCTTTGTCGCCGGCCCGCTCGGTCGGCGCAGCGGCGGGCGCCCCCTGTCGCCGTTGCGGGTTCTGCTGGTGCTGGTCGGAACCGCCGTGGTCACGGTGACGGCCGCGCACTGGAGCGTCGTGGGGCTGCCGTTCCTGGTGGAGGTCACCAACACGCTCGATGCCGTTATCGTGCTGTTCGCCCTGATGATCGTCGCCTCCGTGGTCAAGGTCTTCACGGTGATGGCGGTCATGCGCCACCGGTTGGCCGGCATGGTCGCCGCCACGAGCGCGCTGGCCGCCGACCCGGGCACCGAGCCCTCCGGGCGGGTCAACCCCACGAGCCCAGCCACCACGGACATCGGCGCCACGAGCGCTACCGCCATCACGAGCGCCGCCGACAACACCTGCCCCGTCATGAGTGCCGCCGCCGCCCCGGACCCCGAGCCCGGCTCCCCGGCGGCCGTCACCGACCTGCTGCGCCGCGTGGTGGCGGATGCGATCGGTGCCGAATCCGTCATCGTGCGCAGCGAGCCCGCTCAGCCCGGCGAGATCAGCATGCTGCTGCCGCTGGCCGGCGCCATCGGGCCGGACCAGTACATCGTGGCCCGGCGCGACGCCATGGACGGCGCCTTCACCGGCAACGACCGCCGCGCCCTCCAGGCCCTGGCCACGACCGCCGAGATGGTCGTGCGGGCCCGCCGCAACATCGCCGGCCTCACCCTGCGCGCCAACACCGATCCGCTCACGAGCCTGCCCAACTACGGCGCGTTCCAGGAGGCCCTGGCGAACATCAACGACCACCGGGACTACTCCGAAGCCCTGGCCGTGCTGTTCATCGACCTCGACGAGTTCAAACGACTGAACGACCGGTTCGGCCACCAGACCGGCGATGAGGTGCTGCGCGAGCTCGGGCGTCGGCTGAGCGCCGTGGTGCGCCCGAATGACGTGGTCGCCCGGGTCGGCGGCGACGAGTTCGTGATCATCCTCACTCACCTGGCGTCGCTGGCCGAGGCGAAGTCCATCGCCGAGCGCATCCTGGTGGTCTCCGGGGAGCCGATGCTCATCGGCCAGACGACCCACAGCCCGATCATCAGCGTGGGCCTGGCCTACTCGGCGCACCGAGAAACCGACGTCAACCAGCTGGTCCAGGATGCCGACCGGTCGATGCTCGCGATCAAGAAATCCCGGCGGCGCGGCGGCCCGTCGAAGGAGAGCAGCCTCAACATCTCGAGCCACCGCTCCTCGCAGATGAACGACATCATCGCCCACGCCATCGACGAGGACCTGCTGGAGTTGGCCTTCCAGCCCATCGTCAGCCTCGTCACCGGGCAGATCTGGGCGTTCGAAGCCCTCGTGCGGTACACCGACCCGGACCTCGGCCCGCTATCGCCACCGTCGATCGTCGAGAAGGCGAAGGGCCTCGGCCGGCTCGACGCGATGACCCGCCAGGTGGCCGTGAAGGCCATGGCCGCCGCCGCGGACTTCCGGCTGGTCGAGCCGCGCGTGGTGTGCATGACCATCAACGTCGAGGCCGGGCAGATCCTGCCCGAGCGTGTGGGCAACTACATCGAGGAGCTCGCCGACCGCTACCCCGGCATCTCGCTCTGCCTCGAGCTCAACGAGCGGTCGATGACCAAGGTCACCCCCGCCATCCGTGCCCAGGCCGACCGCCTGCGCGACCTCGGCATGATGATCGCGCTCGACGACTACGGTTCCCAGGATTCGTCGGTCGACGCCCTGGTGCGGATGCCCATGGACATCCTCAAAATCGACCGCAGCCTGGTCGATGACCTCGACGACATCCGCCAGCGGGAGGTGCTCACCGCCCTGCAGGGTTTCGGTGACAACCTCGAGTACTCGATGATCGTCGAGGGTGTGGAGAACGATGCGATGGCGAACCACCTGAGTGCGCTGGGCATCCGTAGCGCGCAGGGGTTCCACTACGGCGTGCCGGAGAGCTTTGAGAAGACCCTGTCGCGGCTGGAGTTGCACGGCGCCCGTGCGGTCGTGCCGAGGCTCGGCATTACGCTTGCTTCATGAGCACAGAACCGGTTCCGTTCGAGGTGGAGACGATTGTTTTCGACCTCGAACCCGAGCGTCGGGCGGTGATCTACCCGGTGCTCGACGTCGTGCGCGATGCCATGCCCGCGGGGTATCGGCTCGGCATCTACGGCGGCATGCTCGGCTGGGCGGTTCCGCTGGAGCTGTTGCCGAACACCGACAACAAACAGCCGCTCGTCTATGTGAGCCTGGCCGCGCAGAAGCACTACAACTCGCTCTACCTGATGGGCCTCTCCAGCTTTCCCGAGAAGGATGCCGCGTTCCGCTCCCAATGGGACGCCACCGGACGCACGCTGAACATGGGCAACAGCTGCGTGCGGTTCAAGACGCTGGCCGACCTCGATCTCGACCTGATCGTGCGCGAGGTCGCGAGCGTGTCCGTCGACGACTTCATCGCCAACTACGAGCTCGTGAAGAGTCGCGGCTGAGCCGCTTTTGAGCTCGTTGCCGAGCCAACCGTGACCTGATGTGCCTGCGTTCCGGCGGGAGGCATCCGTTGCCACCGATATGGTGGAAGGGTGAATCCAATGGCGAAGATTGATGTCGTTCTTATTGGTGGCGGCATCATGAGCGCCACCCTCGGTACCTTGATCAAGCAGTTGCAGCCCGACTGGAGCATCGAGGTTTACGAGCGATTGGGGGAAGTCGCTCAGGAAAGCTCCAACCCGTGGAACAACGCGGGCACCGGCCATGCGGCTCTGTGCGAGCTGAACTACATGCCCGAATCGAAGGACGGCTCGGTGACCGCGGCCAAGGCCGTGGCGATCAACGAGCAGTTCCAGATCAGCCGCCAGCTGTGGGCGCACCTGGTCGAGACGGGCGTGCTGCCCGAGCCCACCAACTTCATCAACTCCACCCCGCACATGACTTTCGTGCACGGCAAGAGCAGCGTCGAATACCTGCGCAAGCGGTTCGCGGCACTCCAGGGCGAGCCCCTCTTCGCGGGCATGGAATACAGCGAGGATCCGTCCGTGATCGGCACCTGGACCCCGCTCCTCACCCAGAAGCGCCCGAAGAACCAGAAGATCGCTGCGACGCGAATCGTGTCCGGCACCGACGTGGACTTCGGCGCCCTCACCCGCTACCTTTTCGCGAACCTCGCCGCCGAGGGCGTGGGCGTGCACACGAACCAGCAGGTCACCGGTGTGAAACAGCTCACGGATGGCTCGTGGAAGCTCAACCTGCGCCGCCTGGTCGGCAACCACCCGAGCGTCGTCAACGCCCGGTTCGTCTTCGTCGGTGCGGGCGGCGGCGCCCTGGCGCTGCTGCAGCAGAGCGGCATCCCCGAGATCAAGGGCTTCGGCGGGTTCCCGATCAGCGGTCAGTTCCTGCGCACCACGAACCCGAAGCTCGTCGCCCAGCACCACGCGAAGGTCTACGGCAAGGCGGCGAAGGGTGCTCCACCCATGTCGGTGCCGCACCTCGACACCCGCGTCGTCGAGGGAGAGACCTCGCTTCTGTTCGGACCGTACGCCGGCTTCACCCCCAAGTTCCTCAAGTCGAGCAGCTGGCTCGACCTGCCTTTCTCGATCCGGGTGCACAACATCGGGCCGATGCTGGCTGTGGCCGCGCACAACTTTGGCCTGATGAAGTACCTGATCGGCGAGGTGTTCGCCTCAAAGAAGACGAAGCTCAAGGCGCTGCAGGAGTTCATCCCGACCGCGAAGCTCGGCGACTGGGAACTCATCACCGCCGGACAGCGCGTGCAGGTCATGAAGAAGGATCCGGAGCAGGGCGGCGTGCTGCAGTTCGGCACCGAGGTCATCACCTCGGCCGACGGCACCATCGCGGGGCTGCTCGGCGCCTCCCCGGGAGCCTCGACCGCGGCCCCGATCATGGTGGACCTGATCAAGCGCTGCTTCCCCGAGCAGTACCCGGCCTGGGAACCCAAGCTGCGCGAGATGATCCCGAGCCTCGGCACGAAGCTCTCCGACGACCCGGCTGTTGCCGCCGCGTCGCTCGCCGCGACCGCGGCCGTGCTGAATCTGACCGCATAGGAGGTTGTGGGCGGGGGTTGCCCGGGGTGCGGGGGTTGCCCGTGCCCGTGGGCTGCGGGTGCCTGTTCTCCGCCCGTAACTTCGGAGTTTTTCGCAACACGCCGTCCTGGCGGGCGCGTCAACCGGCGTGTCGCGAATTTCTCCGAAGTTAGCTCACACTGCTGCTCCGAACGGATGCCGCGCCGCCGCATCCGTCACGCCCGTCGCCGGCTCGCCCCAGAGCCTCGACACCCGGCCCGTGGTGGGGCTAACTCAGGAGATCCCGCCCAAGTCGCGGCCGAGTGTCGACTACTTCGGCAGTGCTTCGCGCCCGCGGTCGGGCCGCCGGCTGGGATCTCTTGAGTTAGCCACATCCGATGCCGATGCCGATGCCGATGCCGATGCCGGGCCGATGCCGATGCCGGTGACCGTGGTCGCTGCACCCTGCTCCCGATCGAGGAGGGCCGATACCGGTGTGGGGAGGCCCCTGAACCGGTGCCGCGGCATTTTTTGCCGTCGCTGCGGGCCCGTACCCGAGCCGTGCTCTGCATAACTCCTGAAGTTTCTCAGTAGCGGGTCAAAGAGGCTCAAGGCGGGCCGAAATGGACCTATTTTGGCCAAATTGCAGGAGCTATGCGTGTCCGGGGTGGGAAGAGGCGGGTACTGGTGGCCAACTCAGGAGATCCGGGCGGGGACGTAACCGAGTCGCGGCGACTCCGGCACTGATCCGTGCACGCGCCGTGGCCGGCGGCTGGGATCTCCTGAGTTAGCCACACCCGGGCGCGGGGGGATGGCAGGGAAGGCATGGAGGGGCGCGGGGAATGGCAGGGAGGCTAGCGCCGGAGCCGCCGGAGCCGCAGCGTCACCCGTCCGTAGGCGACGGATGCCCCGCCGCCCCGCGCGACCCCAGCCGAACGAATTCGACGGAGATCTTGCACGATGATTGCGCAAAAGGGCCCCGTGGCCACGTTATTGTGCACAATCTCCGTCGAATTCGATCTGGGCGAAGCGGATTACCCGGGGCAGCGCGGAAGCGCCCCCGCGGAATGAGAGAATCAACCGAACAGAGAGGGTTGCCATGACGCTTGGACTCCCGGACCACCTGGTCAAGAGGGCCCTCAGCCATGCCCTCGCGCGGGCCGCACACTGGTTTGCGCTGACCTGCCTGGCCGCCTCCCTCGCCGCCATCATCCTCCTCAGCTTGTCCACAACCGCAGCCACAAGCGAAACCGTCGCCACCACACCCACCGAAACCCTCGCCACCATCGTCGCCCTCCTCCTCATGGCCGCCGTGCTGATCGCCCTCTCCCTGCGCCGCACCGTCGCCCTGACGATCGCCTACCTCGTCGCCGGCACCGTCGCCACCTACCTCTACACGCTTACCGTGCTGGGCATGCCCGACCTGTTCCCGAGCTCGAACGTCTTCCTCGTCACCCTGCCGAAGCTGGCCCTGGTCATGGTCGGCGGCGCCGGAGTCTCCGCCCGCGCCGGCGTGCTCTGGAGCACCACCGCCTTCGTCCTGGCCGAGGCCGTCACGGTGTACGCCGCCGCGCAAACCGAGGTGCCCTACGGCGCGGACGTCTTCACCATCTCGACTTACCTCTTCCTCGTCAGTGTGCTGCTGCTGACGGTCTTCGTGCGCCGCGAGTGGTCCGTTCAGATCGCCCTGCACCGGGCCATGCAGACGGACCAGACCCGCCTGCTGCGCCACGAGCTCGACCTGCGCACCCTCGCCCTGGGTCAGGACACCACCCTCCAGCAGCTCGTCGCCCTCGCCCGCGCGCATCCCGGGCCGCTCAGCGCCAACCTGGCCGGCAGCATCCGTGACACCCTGCAGACCCTGCGCGGCACCGACTGGCTCACCGACGCCGATGCGCTGAGCGTCGGACCGCACGGGGGCACGGATGCCTGGCTAACCAGCGCGGTCTACGCCGCCATCGAGCGCAGTCGCGATCGTGGCCTCGTGGTCGAAGTCACGGGAGACCGCGCCGCCCTCGGTCGCCTGAGCCCGGCCAGCGACCGCGAGCTGGGCCTGGCGGTGCAGCAGTGCCTCGTGAACGTGATCCTGCACTCCGGCATCGTCGCCGCCGAGGTCGTGATCGAGTCCGAGCCGAGCAACATTTCACTGATGGTGATGGATGCCGGGCGCGGCTTCACGGAATCGGAGACCGGTGCCGACCGTCTTGGCCTGCGCCAGGCGGTGCGCCGCCGGATCGAACGGCTGGGTGGCTCGGTGAGTATCCTCACCCGGCCGGGCGCCGGCACCTCGGTGATGCTGAGCGTGCCCGTGGCGATCAAGGAACCCGGCGGGCACGCCGAGCCGACAGAACAGCCCGAACACACAGAGACCCCAGACCCCGAGCGGGTGGCCCAGTGACACCCACGAAGGCAACCTCGTCGTCAGGCAGCGCCGCGGCCGCGGCCGCCGCCGCAGCCGCACAGCAGAACCACACCCCCGTGCCCACGCCTCACACCAAGCCGCACGCCTTCACCCAGCAGCGCCTCGACCCGCTCGGCGCCCTCGCGGTCTGGACGATCGTGCCCGGCATTGCCCTGGTCGTATTCGGCTACGCGGTGGTGACCACGGTGCTGCAGGCAGACGAGATCCGGCATCCGTTCCTGGCCGTGCTCGCCCTCGCCGCCGCCGCAGTGGCGTCCGCCGCGCTCGTGTCGGCCGTACGGCCGTCGCGGTCCCCGGTGCGCCAGACGTCGCTGCTGCTGATCATCAGCCTCGGCCTGGCCGCCCACCTGCTCGACCAGGCCGCCCGCTGGGGCAGCAACTCCCTGGTGCAAGACGACTTCGGCCCGATCACCATCGGCTTCCTGCTCGTGGCCCTCGCCCCCTTCCGCCCCTGGCGTGAACTGGCGCTGGCCGCGGTGCTCGCCTCCGTCGTCGTGGCCGCGGTCACGCTGCCGCAGGAACCGTTCCGCTCGGTGCGGGTGCCGTCGGGCGTCTTCGTGGTCGTCGCGGTCACCCAGGTGCTGGCACTCGGCCTCGCCGCCGCCGCGTATTCCCGCCGCATCGTGCGTCAACTGCTGGCCTGGCAGACGGATGCCCGCCGCGCCATCGCCCGTCGCACCGAAGAATCCCGCGGCAGCGTGGTGCGCCAGGTGGTCGAGCAGCAGCTCGCCTCCCTGCAACCCGGTGTCTTCCCCCTCTTCGACGGCGTGCTCGAACGCGGCGAGGTGACCAAGGCCGACATCAATCGCGCGAACGAGCTCGCCGCCGGGGTTCGCCGGGCGATCGTGGCGCACATCGACGAGACCTGGCTCGACGCCGTCATCGCCCGCGAACGCACGGCGCTCCTCGAGCGCGGCAAGGATCCGCTGCTTGTCGTGGCCGACCCCGAGCACCGGGCGGCGCACTTCGGCACGCAGCAGCGTGCGGCCACCTCGGCCCTGATCAGCATGCTCTGCCTGGCCCCCGGCTTCGACCCGCGCAGCCTCGTGGTGCAGGCCGACACCGAGCCCGACTCCGAGCCCGACACCCAGGTCGACCCGCCGAGCGACCGCCAGCAGTGGCACTCCGGCATCGACACGTTCTCGATCCGGGTGGCGCTCGACCTCCCGCCGCGCCGGGTGCGCGCCCTGCTGCGCTCTTACACGGCGGTGCTGCGGGTGGTGTTCCCGTGGGTGCGGGTGAGCATCCGTCGCCCCGGCCTGACGCTGGAATTCGGCGACAAGCGCCCCCGCCCAGTTCCACCAGTACGCTGAGCTAGGCGCACGCAGCGCCACGACACGCAGCGCGGCCTGACGCAGCGCAGCAGAGCGGCACGAGCGCGACCAGCCGAGGGGGCGACCACGCAATGGCGAAACTGTATTTCCGCTACGGAGCCATGAACAGCGGCAAGAGCACCTCGATGCTCCAGGCCGCCTACAACTATGAGGAACGCGGCCACCAGGTGCTGTTGGCCAAACCGTCGGTCGACACCAAGGGCGACCGGGGCATCCTCTCCCGGCTCGGCGTCACCCGGGCCGTGGACTACCTACTCACCCCCGAGACGGATGCCTACGCCCTCTTCAACGAGCACCGCGCCCGGGTGCTCGCCGAGACCGGCCTCGACGTGAGCTCCCTGCTGGTGGACGAGGCGCAGTTCCTCACCGAGCAGCAGGTTGACGATCTGCTGCGCATCGCGATCCTCGAGAACATACCGGTGCTGGCCTACGGCATCCGCACCGATTTTCAGACGGTGGCCTTTCCCGGCAGTCGGCGCCTGCTCGAGGTGGCGCACAGCCTCGAGGAGCTGAAGACGATCTGCCGGTGCGGGCGCAAGGCGGTGTTCAACGGGCGCCAGATCGACGGGGTTTTCGTCTTCGACGGCGACCAGGTGGCCATCGACGGCGCCGAGGTGACCTACGAGTCGCTCTGCGGCTCGTGCTACCTCGAGGAAAGCAATGGTGTGCTGAACAACCGCAGCCGGCCCGCACCCGCATGAACACCCGCGCCCACAGCACCAGCAGCGAAAACGGTGAGAAGGGGCGCTCAAACGACTTCGGGATCGTGAGCGCCCCGCCAACCCCCCGGTTGGTTTTCCCCATGTGTCAACGTATGGTCCGCTGCCAGGCCTGACCAGCCGTTACTTCTTGTGGCACCACAACGGGGGCCACTGCCCTGAATTTGTCAGACCCTGCCCGAGACCCCGGCAGGCACCATCTCCGAAACTGCAAGGATCCCCGATGTCCCGCTTTCGAGTAGCCCTGATCGATGACCACGAGATCGTGGCCCACGGCTTCGCCGGCCTCTTCGCCACCATCCCCGAGATCGAGGTGGTGGCCACGGTCACGACGGTGTCCGAGCTGCTCGAGTCTGCCGTGCAGCAGACGCCCGTCGACCTGGTCATCCTGGATCTGCGGCTCTCCGACGGGTCCACCGTCACCGGCAACGTCGACCGGCTGCGCGGCGCGGGCGCGGCCGTGCTCGCGTTCACCGGCGGCGACGACGCCGCCCTGATGCGGGCCGCCGCGCGCAGCGGCGTGCTCGGTGTGGTGCGCAAGAGCGAGCCCACCGCGGTGCTGCTCGACGCCGTCACCCGGGCGGCGGCGGGGGAGACCGTGGTCTCCACCGAGTGGGCTGCCGCCCTCGACGGCGACCCGGACCTCTCCGACGCGGGTCTGAGCGGGCGCGAGTGCGAGGTGCTCTCGCTCTACGCGGCGGGCGCGAAGGCCCCGCTGGTGGCCTCGCGGATGGGCCTGAGCGAGGCCACGGTGATCGACTACATCCGTCGCGTGCGCACGAAGTATGAGCGGGTCGGCCGCCCGGCGAACACCAAGATCGACCTGTACAAGCGGGCCCTGGAAGACGGCCTCCTGCCCATCCCCGGCCAGCCGTGAGCAAGGCGCGGCAGCCGCCCCGGCCGCAGGGCTCAACCGAGCGCCTCGCCCGCCTGCTCTACGCCGCGCTCGGGCCCACCGCCCTCGTCTTCGGGCTGCTCTGCCTGGGCGCCGTGCTCGAGCAGGCCTGGCAGCCGCGACCCGCCTGGTCGATGGCGATGTGGCAGCTGATCTTCGGTTTGCCGGTGCTGCTCGCTCTGCTCTCGGTGCGCGCGCCGCTGCGCGTGCTGCGCCCGATCGCGCTCGCCGAGGGGGCGCTCTTCGTGCTGCTGCTGGTGTTCTGGCTGACCGTGCGGGCGGAGCCGCTGCCGGCGGGCGCGGACATCCCCTGGGCGATCACCCTCACCGGTGTGCCCGTGATGGCTGTGGCGGTGGCCACCCGCGACCGCACGGCCTGGGCCTACCTGGTGCTGGTCTGCACGATGAGCGGGCTGCTGCGTGCGGCCACCTCGACTGACCCGTACCCGGTGCTGGTCGGTGTGGAAGACGGCCTTTACTCGTTCCTGCTGCTGAGCATGCTCGTGGGACTGACCACCATGACGCGCCGCAGCGCCGGCAAGGTCGACCAGGCGGCCACGATCGCCCGCGTGCAACTCGTCGGCCGCGCCGACCGCCTCGCCCGCAAACGCGAGCGGCTCACCATCGACGCGCTGGTGCACGACAGCGTCATCTCGACCCTGCTGATGGCCGGACGCGGCGGCACCCCGGTGCCGGTGCTGAGCCGGCACGCGGCCGACACCCTGGTGCGGCTCGACGCCCTGCGCGCCCCGCTACCCGACCCGAGCATGCCCGGCCCCCAGGTGACCCGGCGCCTCGAGCAGCTGGCCGCCGAGCTGGCACCGGATGCCCAGATCACCTCCAACCTGCCCGGCACCCTCACGGTGCCCGCCCTCGCAGTGACCGCCCTGCTCGGCGCCGTCGGCGAGGCCCTCCGCAACTCGGTCGCCGCCGACGTGCAGGAGCCCGTGTGGAGCCCGGTGGCCCGCACCCTCACCGTGGCCAGCTACCAGGGCGGCATCCGGGTGGCCGTGCACGACAACGGCGTCGGCTTCGACCCCGCTCGGGTGCCCGCCGAGCGCCTGGGCATCGCGCAGAGCATCATCGGCCGCATGGAGCGCCTCTCCGGCGGTGCCGCCGCCGTGCGCTCCCGCCCCGGCGCCGGAACCGAGGTCGTCGTCTCCTGGACTCCGAATCCCGAGCCCGCAGCCCCCGCGGCCCCACCGGCACCCGCAACCCCACCGCCGCCACCCGACCCCCAGTCGAAGGGCGTGACCCGCCTGCCGAAGTCCCTGTCCAGATCCATCCTCGTAGGATTCATCGTCGTGCACGCCGTGCTCGCCTTCGCCGACGGCGAACCCCTGTGGGGCCTGCCCTACGAGATCCTCGGTTTCCTGGCCTTATCCGCGGCGGCCGCCTGGCTCACCCTCGTCGTGCCTGACCCGGTGTCGCCCCGCAACGCGGTCGTGGCGCTTGCGCTCTGCGGGCTGGCCGGTGCCGCCACGGCGTTCCCCGTGCCGCCGGTCGGGTCGACCCCGTTCGCCCACTGGTACCTCGGTGCGATCACCATGGTGCTGGTCGTGCTGGCGGTGCGCGGCCGGCCCGGATTCGCATGGTACGGCTACGGCATGATCATGGCCATCTCGATCGTCTGGGCGCTGCTCAACGGGCTGACGCTGCTCGACGGGGTGAATCTGGCCATCCGTCACGCCGGCACCCTGCTCGCCGGCACCCTGTTCGCCGTGGGTCTGAAGCGTTCCACCCAGACTCTGGCCGGGCTCAACCGGGAGCGGGCCCGCAGCGGCGCCGCGGCGGCCACGGCGGCGGCGGCCCTCGAGGAGCGCGAGACCCAGCTGACCCGGGTGAACACGCTGGCCCGGCCCACCCTGCAGCGCCTCGCAAATTTGCTGCAAGGCGCCGCCCTGCAGAGCAACCCCCTGCAGATTGAACCGACCCTGCGGGCGGAAAGCCTGCTCGTAGAGGCCACCCTGCGCGACGCCATCCGGGGGCGCTCGCTCTTCGTCGAGCCGGTGATCTCCGCCGCCCGCGCTGCCCGCATCCGGGGCGTCGACGTGACCCTGCTCGACGACAGCGCCGACCGTCCGCCCCTGCAGTTGGCCGCCGCGGCCGCCATCGTGGCCGCCCAGCTCGACTCCCTCACGCACGGTCACTTGATCGCCCGCCTGCTCCCCGCCGACCGTCCCACGATCGCCTCAATCGTGGTCGACGCCGGCGAGCCACGGATGCTCACGGTCACCCCCGACGGCCTCCTCCAGCCATCGTTGTAGCAACTCCACAAAAACTTGAGAGACCTTCACACCCCCCCACGGGGGGTAGGTCAATACCCCCATGTGCAAGGATGAACAAGGGGATACAGCAATTTCAGCGGTGCCTCTATGCCAAGTACTACCGGAGGAACGCGCGTGGAGCTCAAGGATTACCTCAGGATCTTTCACAAAAGCTGGATCTTGATTGTCGCGCTGACCCTGGTCGGGGTGGCCGCCGCGGCCGCCGCGGCGATCGCGACGACCCCCAGCTACGTTGCCAGTACCCAGCTCTACGTCTCCGTGAAGTCGACCGGCGACGCGGGAAGCGGCGAGCTCAATGCCGGAACCAGCTTCGCCCGCCAGGCCGTCACGTCCTACGTTGACGTGGTGAACAGTGCCATCGTGCTCGACACGGTCATTGCAGACCTCGGGCTCGACCTCACTGCTGCCCAGCTCGCAGGAATGGTCGAATCGTCCTCTCCACTGAACACGGTGCTGATCGACGTGACGGTGACCAACAGCGACCCAGTGCTCGCCGCCAACATCGCCAACTCCGTCGGCCAGAACTTCAGCAAGATCGTTGTCGATCAGCTGGAGAAGCCCGAAGGAGAGGCAGTCAGCCCCGTTAAGATCGAAACGATCCAACCAGCCCTAGTTCCTGACGGGCCAGCCAGTCCTAACGTGCCTCAAAACATCGCTCTTGGGCTGCTGGTGGGTCTGGCGCTGGGTATTAGCTTCGCTATGCTGCGCAGCGTGCTCGACACTCGCATCCACAGCCTCCACGATATCGATCTCGTGACCGACGCACCCATGCTCGGCGGCATCACCAACGACCCCGATGCGCGACTCCGCCCCCTGGTGGTCCACTCTGACCCTAAGAATCCGCGGGCCGAGTCGTTCAGAAGTCTACGCACCAACCTTCAGTTCGTTAACACCGAGGGAAGCCCGCGCAGCTTCGTGGTCACCAGCTCCATCCCCGGTGAGGGCAAGAGCACAACCACTGCCAACCTCGCCATCGCTCTTGCCGAGACCGGCGCGCGGGTCGTGTTGGTCGACGGTGACTTGCGCTTGCCGCGCGTTGCCGAGTACATGGGAATCGAGGGTGGTGTGGGTCTCACCGACGTTTTGATTGGGCGAGCCGAGCTTGCCGACGTGCTGCAGAAGTGGGGCAAGAACAAACTGTTCGTGCTGCCCAGCGGCCGCGTTCCCCCGAACCCCAGCGAACTGCTCGGTTCCGCAGCCATGGCCCGCATGCTTGGATCACTCACCGCCGAGTTCGATGTCGTGCTAATCGACGCCCCACCCCTGCTCCTGGTCACCGATGCGGCTGTGCTAAGCAAGCTCTGCGGTGGCGCCATCATGGTGGTGGCCTCCGGCCGCACCAAGCGCAATGAACTGGCCAGTGCTTTGCAGGCCCTTGAACGCGCCGGAAGCCGACTTGTGGGCATGGTCGTCACGATGCTCCCCACCAAGGGGCCGGACTCCTATGGTTACGGGCAGTACAGCTACGGCACTGCGCTTGAGGAAGAGAAAGCGGTTGAGGCCAGCGCCGCGCCTACTCGCCGTGGCTTCGGCAAACCGAGACGGCGAGCCGCGTAGTGGCTATGTTCACGATCCTCACGGTGTGCTCGGGCAATATCTGCCGGTCACCCCTCGCCGAGCAGCTGCTGCGGGTAGGTCTGGCCTCCTGGCGCGAAGTCACCCTGGGCAGCGCCGGGACGATGGGCTTGACCGGTCAGGCAATGCCCGACGAGGCTGCAGATCTATCTCGTCATTTCGGCGCCGAACCCTCGGGGCACGTCGCGCGAGTGCTCACGGCAGAACACCTGAGTGAGGCGAACCTGGTGTTCGCTATGTCACGAGAACACCGACGCGCCATCGTGGAACTGTTTCCGAAAGCCATTCGCTACACCTTCACAATCCGTGAGTTCGCGCGGCTAGTCAGCGAGGTCACCGACGAAGACCTCGACGACGCGGCGGCGCTCCCGCTGGAGGATGTCATGGGTCGCTTTTCCACGCTGGTGGGATTCGCGGCCTCGCAGCGCGGAGCGGTGGGCCCGCCCGAGTCGCCCGACGACGATGACGTGGTTGACCCCTATCGGCGCAGCGACGAGGTCTACGCCGAGTCTGCTCGTCAGCTTGTGCCAGCCGTGAACGCTGTTGTGTCACTGTTCCACCGATCCGCAAGAGTATTGCAGCCCTAGGGGGGCACCATGGCTGCAAACAATCCCAGCTTTCGCAAGAACCGCAACAACCCTGCACGCCGTCGCTGGCTCGTGGGTGGACTAGCCGTTTTCCTTCTGTTCGACGTCGGCCTCGTGTTCTTCGCGCTTACTGCAACAAAGCCGGATTCCAGTGCCGGAACAGTTGCCGAGGCGCCCGCGGTGGTCGAGCCTGTCGAGACCAATCCTGCGGAGGTCGAGCCCCCGGTGGTCGAGCCTGTCGAGACCGCGGCCACGGCAACAGTCGCCCCCACCCGCCTCCTGGCAGCTCTCGATTCCTCAACGGCCTGGCGAGCATCCACCAGCGCTTGCCCGGCTGCCTCCGCAGACCCCGAACTGACCACCGATTCCGGTGCCACCTGGGAAAGCTTCAACGCCTCAATCGAGACCGACGCCTCTTCTATTTTGGCGATAAGCGTCACCGATGACACCGAGATGTCGCTGGTCACCCTCGACATCGCTGACTGCGCACCGCAGCTCGTCTCCACCTTCGTGGCGGGCGACCAGTGGAGGGCCTATCCCGAACGTGTCGCCGCTGAGTGGTACATCGACCCGTCGACGCCTGACACCGTGCACAGCCCGAGTGGAGACGCAGCGGCTCCATGCGCGACTGTCGCAACTTTAGCGGCGACGGATGACTCCAGTGCGGCGATTCTCTGCACCGATGCGTCAGTCTTCACGACCACGGATGCCGGCGCGACGTGGTCGGCACCCGCTTCAATTCCCGGCGCGGCGGCACTCACAGCGACCGCGGACGGCTATGGGGTGGCGGTCGCTAACTCGGCAGGTTGTGTCGGTGTTGCTCTGGTCACGGTGTCGGCGGCCGGTGGTCTCGATACAACCGCCCGAGCCTGCTTGGCCGCCACGGTTATCCCCGGTGAGACTGCCGTCACCGCTGCCGAAGATGGCACGCTTTGGCTATGGGCGGGTGACGCGTTCGCCCGCTCGACTGATGGTGGTCAGTCATGGGCCTGAGCGGCAAGACACTCACCTGGCAGCGCGCCTACGCATCGCGCCTCTTCTTCACTGACCTTGCGGTTATCCTTGTCGCCGTCCTCGGCAGTCAGGCGCTATGGTTCGGCACGCGTCGCTCGGAGTTGCGCGTGCCGATTGAGAATCTCAGAGACTTCACGATCGGTTACACCCTCGTTTCGGTGGGTCTGATCGTGCTGTGGATGCTTGCGCTCGAGTTCTATGCGACGCGCGACCACAAGACCATTGGGACCGGGAGCACCGAGTACAAGCGCATAGTAGACGCTAGTGCCCGAATCTTCGGAGTCACAGCAATTGTTGTGTTCCTGCTCAAGGTGGACTTGGCACGGGGTTATTTCCTCACGGCACTTCCGATGGGTCTTCTTTTCCTGCTCATCGGTCGCTGGATGTGGCGGCAATGGTTGGTTTCCCGCCGCCAGGAGGGCCGGTATGTGCACCGGGCCCTCGTAGTGGGCGAGCGCGTCAAGAGTGTTCACGTTGTAGTGGGTGTTCGACGTGATAGCGCAGCAGGAATTCTTGTTGTGGGTGCAATTACTGAAAGCGGAAGTGTCGCCCAGGATTTGGTTGACGGGGTTCCCGTGCTGGGGGATTTCGGCCAGGTACTTCAGGCAATTGACCAATCGCGGGCCGACACTGTTATTTTCACCGGCGCCGATATTTTCGGCCCTCGGCGGCTGCGAGAACTCGGCTGGGAACTTCAGGCCCGCAAGGTCGACCTGATTATGGCGCCGGCACTCACGGATATCGCTGGCCCGCGAATCCATACGCGTCCGGTTTCTGGCCTGCCACTTATCCAGGTTGACTTCCCTGCCTTCCAGGGCAGCCGCCATGCGGCCAAACGCACGTTTGATCTGATCTCTTCAGGCCTCGGTCTCTTCTTGTTGAGTCCGCTGCTCGCTTTGATCATCATCGCGGTACGCCGCGACAGCGAGGGACCGGCTTTTTTTTACCAGGAACGTGTGGGACTCAACGGAAAGCACTTTCGCATGGTCAAATTTCGTTCGATGGTCACTAACGCGGAGGAGCAGCTTCTGAGTTTGCTCGATCAGTCCGACGGTAACGGCGTACTTTTCAAGCTGAAGGTCGACCCGAGAGTAACGAAAGTCGGAAGTTTTCTGCGGCGCACTAGCTTGGACGAACTCCCGCAACTGATCAATGTTTTTCTTGGTCACATGTCACTGGTAGGGCCGCGGCCACCTCTTGCAACGGAGGTCGCACTTTACGACGAGTACGCGGAGCGTCGGCTCCTAGTGAAGCCCGGAATCACTGGGCTTTGGCAAGTAAGCGGCCGATCAAACCTTTCCTGGGAAGATTCCGTGCGGCTCGATTTGTATTACGTCGAAAACTGGTCGGTCACTGGGGATTTCATCATTTTGTGGAGAACTGCTAGAGCTGTCCTTGCGAAAGAGGGTGCATTTTGAGCGCTAGAACCGAATCGGGCCAACCAATTGACGGGCGGAGATTTTTTACTCCTGGTGACAGGATGGACAGCCAATCCCAGTGGGTTGGTTCGATCGAGTTCGAGGCCAGTACCCCCCAATCGGCCTGTGAGCACATCGTCACTATTTCGCAGCAGGGCCGAGGAGCGCATGTCCACCTGGCGAACGCCTATACAGTTGCCCTTGCTGATCGGTCAGCAGACTACCGCGGAGTTTTAGCGGCGCCGGCAATTAACTACCCGGACGGAAAGCCGATCGGTTGGGTCTCTGAGTTGCGCGGTCACTCGCCCCGACTCAATCAAGTCCGTGGTCCGCAGCTCTTTCTTGATGTCTTTGATCAAGGACGGGCACACGGCCTCAGACATTTCTTGCTGGGTTCCACCCCAGAAGTACTTAGTGCACTTGAGCTGGAGCTGGCGAGGCGATTCCCTGGAGTGAAGATTGTTGGCGTTGAAAGCCCGCCCTTCCGCAAGCTGAGCGCAGCGGAGCTGCAAGATCAGGATTCTCGAATTCGAGAGACGGCTGCGCAGATCGTCTGGGTCGGTCTTGGCACACCTAAGCAGGACGTGGAAGCCCAGCGCATCGCGAGTGCGCTCCCCGTCGTCGCGATTGCGATTGGTGCAGCATTTGATTTCGCCGCCGGCACGCTTCGTTCCGCTCCGGCTTGGATGACAAACGTCGGCTTGGAGTGGGTCTATCGATTAATCTGTGAGCCACGCCGTCTTTGGAAGCGCTATGTGTTTGGCAATGTCCGATTCCTAAAGGCGGCGTTCTCAACGCCG
Source organism: Cryobacterium sp. TMT2-18-2 (assembly GCF_004402245.1). Lineage (NCBI taxonomy): Bacteria > Bacillati > Actinomycetota > Actinomycetes > Micrococcales > Microbacteriaceae > Cryobacterium > Cryobacterium sp. TMT2-18-2. Next base: position 89,131 of record NZ_SOFU01000005.1, on the reverse strand, counting down.
AAGGTGTAATTAGCATGGTTCGACGCATCATTGAAGCTGCCCTACGCTCCTTTGCGGTACGGAAAAACGTAAAGTTTGGCTTCGGGTTTCATGTTGGACCAGGGTCCGTGCTTTGGGCACCCAGATCCCTCACCATTGGCAAGGACGTTTACGTTGGAAAGAACGTCACAATCGAAGTCGATGGTGAAATTGGTGACGGAGTTCTTATCGCTAATCTTGTCGGCATTGTGGGTCGCACAGATCATGATCTACGTGAAATCGGAACTAGCATCCGTCGCAGCCTGTGGGTAGGTAATGATCCTGAGCGGCTGAGTCAGGCCACGACAATTGGATCAGACGTTTGGATCGGGTACGGGGCGGTGGTCCTGTCCGGCATCTCCGTCGGAGACAGTTCGGTCATCGGTGCCGGCTCGATCATTACGCAAGACATACCTTCTAATTCCATCGCCGTTGGAAGCCCTGCACGGGTACTCGGCCCCAGATTCACCGATGAGGAGCTCGACGAGCATTGGAAAAAATTGAGGAAATCCGGTCACCGCATACTCATTGGGAAGCCAGTTTCCGAAGCATGAAGGTCGCCATCATTCACCCTTGGTTCCCCCAGTACCGCGTCGGATTCTTTGAGCATCTCGTGAGGCGAGGCGCTGAAGAGGGCATTGATATTTCCATTTTTTACGGAGACTCTCCCCCTGAGTGGAAAGATCGTAATGACGCTCGGGCCTCTGAGGAATTCACCCGTTTGCCCACCCAGTTCTTCCATCTGCGCGGTCGAACCTTGAATCGAAAGTCTCTTAGGCCGTTCAGAGCCCACAGGCACTTTGACCTTGTGATCGTTGAGCAAGCCGTGCGCAACCTTGAGACGTACCAGCTCTGTTTCTCTCGGGTGCCCCTCGCATATTGGGGTCACGGTAAGACCTACACAATGCAGGTAAGTGAGATCCAGGAACGTTTGAAGCAGTGGCTCACTCGTAGAGGAGCTTGGTTCTTCGCCTACACATCTGGTGGCGTTGAGGCAGTAGTCAACGCAGGGTATCCACGGATGAAAACTACGGTCGTGCAGAACTCAATCGATACGTCAACGCTGCGGAGAGAAATCGAAGCGGTCGACGTGACCACAGTGGCAACTTTCAATGCCCAGCACGACCTCCACGGCAAGACTGCTCTGTTCATTGGTGGTCTTGACTCCAGCAAACGTCTCAGTTTTTTGCTCGAGGCGGCGGATGCAGCGCACAAGCTCGACTCTGATTTTCGGCTCCTCATTGTTGGCGCCGGCATCGAACAGAATCTTGTGGAATGCGCCGCAGCTTCTATGGCGTGTGTCAAGTACTTGGGGTCGTTATTTGGCCCTGACAAGGCACTTGCGATCACGGCATCCCAGGTGATGGCGATGCCAGGGCGAGTTGGGCTCGTGGCCGTCGACAGTTTCGCGGGTGCGACACCGATAGTTACCACCGGTTGGCCGTGGCACGCTCCCGAATTTGAGTATCTGGAATCGGGGGTTAACGCCGTGGTCGCTGCCGACAACATCGATGACTTTGCACGCGCCTTGGTCGCCACTCTTCAGAATCCAGTCACGCTTGCCGCGATGCAGCAGGCCTGTATCGAAGCTAGTGATCGCTACACAGTTGAGGCGATGGTAGAGAACTTCATCGTGGGCATCCAGAGTGCTTTGGAGTCCCGTCCATGACGCTGCACGTGATCATGGCCTGTCACAACCGTCGCGAGCTGACTCTGCGGGCCGTAACTTCCATTATCGCGGCTGCAGATGCTGCCGGGATGGCTGTTGACTTCACCGTTTTTGATGACGGCTCGACAGATGGGACAGAAGGGGCGCTGAGGTCTCTGAAAGTACCCATTTTGATCCTGCGCGGGGACGGTTCAGCGTACTGGGCAAGAAGTATGGCGGCAGCTGAGTCAAGCGTTTTGGCTCGTGACGACTTGGGGACCGGCCCAAATGAATGGATCGTTTGGCTAAACGACGACGTCACTGTCGATATATCGGCCATCCTTCAGTTCTCTAACTTTTTCAAATCGTCCGTCACCTCTCCTCCCATGAAAACGGTTGTTGTGGGGGCTATGCGTGATCCGCAGACGGGTGGCATCACCTACGGAGGACTGACCAAGACGGGATGGCACCCTCTCAGGTTTACTCAGGTGAGCCCCGGAGTCGCACCCATACGCATCGACACGTTCAACGGGAACCTCGTCTTTGTGCCCGTACCTGTTGCACGTGCTCTTGGAGGCATTGACGGAGATTTTTCACATGCCTTGGCAGATATTGACTATGGAATGCGTTGTCGGCGTCTGCAGGTACCGGTTGTGTTGTTGTCGGCCACCTTGGGAACGTGTTCGAGGAATCACCCTGACCCCGAAGATGGTTTGGCCCGCAAGTGGCAGCGGTTCATCGGTGCCAAGGGGGGCGGTAACTTTTCATCGCTGAGGAGAATTATTCACAAGGACGCACCACGTTTGTGGCCGCTCTACGTCGCTGCCACCTACTTGCTTTGGTGGATTCGAAATGTCACAGGAACTGCTTGTGCACGCCGCAAAGTCCATGAGCAAGCGTGAGCAGAGTATCGTTGACTAGAAGGTATATACATCTTGGCTAAAATCCTCGTGTCCTTTGCAACTCGCCCTGGTAAAGGGAGTGAGGGCGGAGTCGGCTGGGCGTTCGTTTCACAGGCGGCGCTGTGGGCCGTCAATAACGCTGAGGACCTCTACGTGGTGATTGACCAACGCGATCACGATGTTGTGCTGAGGGCCCTCGCTGGGCTTGGCAATGTGGGCACGAATGTGAAGGTCGTACCAGTGTCGGTGCCGAGAATGTTGCTCAAGACGTTCGGCGATAGCCGCAACCGCGCAACCTATCTCGGTTGGAGCGTTGGCGCTCGAGCATGCGTCGCGAATCTCGTCGATTCAGGGACAGTAGACGTGGTGCATCAAGTGACGTTTGCGAGCACGTCGCTGCCCCACGTTCTACCCAGCGGGGACAAGAGTGTGCGAACAATTTGGGGCCCTGTGATGGTGCCATCGGCGCCCGTCCACTCGCAAGGGAAAAGACCCAGACCTATTGAGGTCGTCGGGGTTTGGGGCCTTAGGAAACTCGGCAAATTTCACGCTAGAAACGTTGATCTCGTGATCGCAACCAACGAATTCACGAGGAACTGGTTAATGCCACGCGAATGTGACTTGGAACCCAACATCGTTATTGATGTTGACCAATTCCCACGAATCGCGGTTGAAAACGATCTATTGACCATGTCAGGGCTGCTGATCAACAGGAAAAGGCCCTGGATCGCGCTGGAAGCCCTGCTTGATCCGAGGCTAGCGAACTATCGGTTGAATATTGTTGGCGATGGTCCCTTACGGCCAGTGTTGGAGGGGTTCGCAAAGCGGTCGGGTTTGGTGCCGCGCGTTAACTTTCTAGGCGTGGTTGACCGCGAAGAGGCCCTACGGTTAGTTGCGGCTTCACGTGTTCTGTTGCACCCGGCGGCCAGAGAAGGAGCCTCATGGGCAGTCGGCGAGGCTGCAGCCCTTGGTGTTCCTGCAGTGGCAGTTCAAGGCAGTGGTGCGGATAGCACAATCAGGCTCTCGCAGAACGGCGGATTTGTTGTGAGGTCCGATCAACGCAACTTGGTCAATGCATTCGCTGAAGCAATCCTTACTGTTCTTTCCCGTCCGCGCCCGTTGCCCTCCACGCGATGGAGTGCAGCCCGATTCCCGGCCCTTTTTGACAAATGGTGGTTGCAAGATGACCGAAAGGTTGAGGACGATTAGGGCAAGCACAGAGTGTCCGGTTTCCCCTCAACAGGACTTGAGCAGGGCGCTAAGTTCTGACCGCGGTACGTACATTCATGCGGTCCGGGCATTCGGTGTCCTGTTAGTCACGCGAGAGCCCAGCAGCCTTGACTTCAGTTCCGTCAAAGTCAGAGCGCACCGAATCTGTGTTTCTTGCTTTGAGAAGGTCGGGGGCCGCTGGTGGGTTCAGGATCGGCCAAGAGAGGCGACTCGCCAGTCAGAAAGTGATATCGAATGAGAGTACTTCACCTGCTCGGCTCGCTGCAGCCGAGCGGCATGGAACGGATGCTTGTTTCTGCTGTCGGGAGTCTTAATGCTGCCGGAATCGAAACGATCATTGTTGGTCAGGGCGAAAATAATTCTTTCGAGGAGGAACTGCGTCAAGTTGGCTACAAAGTCTTCATCATTCCAAGAGTGCGAACAATACGAGGACTTGCGGCCTGGTTTGAGCTGGTCGTGCGACTGGCCCCGGATGTGGTGCATATTCACGCGGAGCAGGCATTTTCAGCGGCTGTGATCGCCTCGCGTCTAGCCTCGTCCAGGACCCCAATTATTCGAACCATTCACGGTCTATTCGCACCGAAGGGGAGGAGTCTGCGGTCCCGTAGGCTACAAGCCCTTGCCTCAGACCGATTCGTGGCGCGATTCGTGGCGCCATCTCCTGACGTGCAGGATAATGAACGCCGATTCGGGAGGGAATGCGACCTTGTCTACAATTGGGTTGATGATCGCTTTTTTCATGTCGGACGGGCGAGGAGATCTCGACCGACTTCAATACGGTCAAGAGTATCGGCCGTGCTCGTCGGCAACGCATCCCCGATAAAGAATCAGGTACTTGCCCTAGAAGCACTCGAAGGCCTGCCGATTGACTTGTTCTTTCATGGGAGTGAAGTTGGTGCGAGCCCGCTTGAGGTCGCGATCCTTGACCGGCTGGCCCTGGCAGGGCGATTGCTGCATCGTGGGATGGGGGACCCAGCGAAGAGCCTCTCGGACGCAGATGTGTTCTTGCTGCCTTCCAAGCACGAGGGATTCTCTGTCGCGCTTGCAGAGGCTTTGACTGCGGGGGTGCCCTCGATTATCGCGCCCGCTCCGGGGCTTTCTTGGGCAACCACCCAGCCGCTCGTGTCAGTCGTGGGCACTGATGTAGATAGTTGGCGGACTGCCTTAGGGGCGGTCCGTGCTCGCGATGGACAAGACCAAACGCCAGAAATGCCGATTATCGATTTCTCTGCACGGCGGGGTGTGAGGGAGTATTTGGCACTGTACTTGTCTGTAACCCATCAAGGAATGAGCGCAGCCGATGACTAGCCCCAACGCGGGATATTCAGGTGCCATTACGCCCCGGGCACGTTACTTGGTTCTGATAGGTCTTTTACGAAAGCTTGTATTTTGAGTTCGCTAACGCAATGGGTCGTCCAAAACATGAGTGTTATTGTTGCGCTCTTGGTCGCATTTCCGTGGGTAGTAGTGATACTGCCGAAGCTTGTGACGTCCATCGTCGAGGGCAGCCCCCTCGCATCGATCGTCGCGATCTGGTCGCTTGCATTTGGTTGTATTGCGCCGGTGGCTCTGGATCCCGGTTTTTATCAGGGCTTAACAACGTCCCCCTCCAACGCCTCGGCGTTGGCGTGGCAGCTGTTCCTTGCTGTCGCGATGCTGCTGTGTCTCGCGCTCGTTCTCGCTGTTCCGCAGAGGGGGTGGCGTACGTCTCGGGTCGCTCTCGCCGCGGTCGCGCTCTGGGGCGTGCTGGCCGTGAGTTCAATTATTCAAGGTCAGAACGTTATGAATCTTGGAATAACAATCGGCATCGCGCTCATCGTGGGAAGCAGCCAAGCAAGCTTCGAAAATCTGCTTTGGCATGGCAGGGCGATACTTCGAACCGTCATAGCGCTCTCGCTTGCTCTCTGGGCTTTGGCTCCGAATGATGTGATGCGGTCAGCGGTCGGAGGTGGACGCGACCTTCTCGGTATCGGTCAGCTGATGGGAGCCACGACTCACCCCAACGCGCTTGGACCAGTCGCTGCGGTTGCGTTTCTTATTGAAATCTTCAATCGCCCTCAGTCGCGCTATCGAGGGGTCTTCATGGTCGCTGCCTTGGTCTGTCTCGTGTTCGCTCAGTCGAGGAGCGGTTGGGCGGCAGCCCTTGTCGGGCTCCTCGTTCTTTGGGGAGCACGCGGCGAGGCCGCACATGCGCGGACGGCGCGGCTGGCCGTGATGGTCCCTGCCGGGCTGGCGACCGTTGGAGTGCTGTTGCTCGGGATTCAATCTATCGACGCAGATGTGCTGCTTTCAGGGCGTGTCCAAATTTGGACAACGCTATGGCCCTTGTTCCTGAGTTCACCCATTATTGGTCATGGAATTGAAGTTCTCTCTGTGGAGAACCGGTCAGGAATGGGATGGATCGTTTCAGAGCATGCTGGACAGGCGCACAATCAAGTCGTGCAGACGCTCATTGACAGCGGATTGTTGGGGGTGATTGCCTTGTGCACCTTGACCGCCGTGCTCTTCGGGCGAGCCCTCAACTCCGCCACCATGAGCCGGCCCCTGCTGCTCGCCGTGCTTAGTGCAGGGGGCGTCGTAACGCTTGTGGAGGCACCACTCAAATCGCAGCTATCGGGCGTCAGCTTCGTAGTTATATTGATTCTCGCCTTGCTCAGTTCAAGAGAGGCGACTCCCGCTGGGGCATCCAGATATGAGCGGCCCGGCCATCCCGCCAGACGCCCTATCACTAGCGCGGGGCCCCTTCGAGCGGCCCGCGATCTGCGGAAGCCTAGATCCGCGAGGAACTCCATTGGGATGACGGGCCAAGCGTCAATGTCGAGTGCCACATGCACATAGCTGTCGTCGGCCCGTCGAACCCCGAAGAGTTCGCCTCGGACCTCGGGACCTATTCCTCCACCTTGTCCTTTCCCCAAGGGATGGGCGGCACCCCAGTCAATAGCCTCGTTCGGGAACTTCTGGATATGGGCCATCAAGTTTCCCTGATTACCGCCTCGGTGACGCCCAGTACTGTCTGGAGGGTAAATGGTGAGCGCTTATCGATCGCTGTCGTCCCCTATCGCTCGCGTTCTAGGGACAGGGCCCTTGACTTATTTCGGCAAGAGAAAAAGGCTCTGGCACTTGAAATTGCGGCATGCGATGCGGATGTATTTCACGCCCATTGGACCTACGAATTTGCCCAGGCTTGCCTTGATGCCCGCGCACAACCGCTGATCGTCACTGCTCACGACGCCCCTTTCACAGTTCTTCGCCACATGCCGGATGGATATCGTCTGATTCGAGCTTTCATGGCGTTGCGCGTTAGGGCATCTGTTGAAAACCTAACCGCAGTGAGTCCCTCTCTTGCTACGAGATGGACTCGGCAAATGCTCTACAGGCGCGAAATACCAGTGATCACAAACCCAGTTCCCAAGATGGAATTCCCGGCTACGAGAACGACCGCTCATCCCGTAATTGTCGATGTTTCAAGTTCTTCCCCCCTGAAGAACGTCAGAACTCTCCTTGCAGCGTTTTCTCTCGTACGCAGAAGGCATCCAGCGGCGGAACTGAGACTCGTCGGTCCGGGGCTTCAAAGCGGAGGCGAGATGGAGATCTGGGCGCTTAAAAAAGGCTTGGAATTCGGTGTGACGTTTGTTGGGCCAGCGAATCGATTCGGCGTTGCTTCAGAACTTAAGAATGCAACGGTTTTCTGCCACACCTCTCGAGAAGAATCTCACGGGATTTGCCTGCTGGAAGCGATGAATGCTCGCCTTCCTATTGTCGCGGGAATAGATTCAGGCAGTGTCGGGTGGACCCTTTTCGAGGGGGAGGGCGGTCTGCTGGTTGACGTGATGGACCCTGAGGTCGTTGCCGCTGCCATCTCCAAAACGCTGGAAGACCCAACAGGAACCGCTGCTCGAGTTGCTCGGGCTGAAGAACTCATGACCGCTCGATATTCCCCGCGGTTGATCGCGAGTCAGTACCTTCAAGAATATCAAAAGGTCGTGGCACTAGAACCGCGTTGAGAGGAGGTCCGATTTGGTTGGGGTGCTGAGAATTCAGGTAGCCTCACTGAGGGGTGTTGCCCGCATGCGGTGATCCGCGGGCCTGCGTTGGCGCAGCAAACCCACACGATAGAGAGAAGACAGAAATTGTCCGTGGATAGACTCCGCATTCTGTATGTTCCAAACGAATCGGGTTTGTCGAGGCAGGTTGGATTCAGAAGGACCTTCGCAAACCTGTCTGAGGCGGGTTTGATCGAGGACGTTAGTATTTTCAGCCTGCAACTTCGTATTTCCAATGGTGGTGATCCAGAACGACATCGACAGGACCTTATAGCGCGAGTGCGGGACTTCCGCCCAAATGTTGTTCTAATGCAGCACCTGGGTGCTACTGGGCTCAGGCTCGATCATTTCCGAGCCATGCGGCAGACGTGTCAATTTGAGCTCATCTACCACGAGGCCGATCCCTATAGCCGATACTTACATCCACTGACTCACGAGGCTCGGGCAGCTGGCCGCGCCGCAGATGTCGTCTACACCGTAGGTTCTGGCGTCTTCGCTGACAACTTCCGGCGCAATGGGGCCCGTGACGTGCGTTGGGCGCCACATGTATTTGAGCCGGATCGAGCCCGATATGTGGGTGTTAGCGATGAGAGCAAGCGCAACTTCGACGTCGTAGTAGTCGCGAATCGAAACATACCCAGATTTCGGGGCCTTCCCAATTGGAAAGATCGCATTCAGTTCATCGCCAAGCTGCAGGAACGTTTCGGGGACCGACTCGCACTCTATGGGAGGGGCTGGTCTGGCCCGGGAGCAATGGGCCCTGTTGACTCAGCTCTGCAACATGACGCGATTCGATCTGCTTGGATAAGCGCAAACTGGGACCACTTCGCGACCGAGCCACGTTACTTCTCAGATCGACTCCCGATTTCTCTAGCTGCGGGGTCGATACATGCGACAACGCACCACGCGGGTTACGACGAACTGTTCCCTCCCAGTACCAACGAGTTTCTAATCTTCGGTAAGTCTCAAGAGGGTCTTGTCGACTCGATCGAAAGAGTCCTCACGGAGACAACGCCGGCTGAACGACTCGAGGCGGGCAGAAAAGCCCAGAGTTTTTCCCAGGCTCTCTATCGGCAGGATGATCAGATCGTTAAATTCCTGAACTACAAAAACACCCGAGTTGATCCGATTAAGGCTTCGGCTGCATGGGACCCTGATTCCCTCTCCCTGCACAGCACCTGATGCGGTGTAGCAATTCCATAGCTAGGTGGCACCTGGCTCCTGAAAGCTCTGATCGTGCAAATCGGTGGAACTTCGGATTGCCGGCACATTGCGAACCTTCTGTTCAGGGGAAAGGGCTGGTCCTTCGTCTTACACCTCTCGACTTAGTCCTTGAGGGACCCGAGTTCGCGAGACGAGATTGAGTACCGGCCGGAGGCTCCTAAGAGGTGCGGCTTGGATATATGGGGCGCAGATAGCAACAATAGTGACGCAATTCGCGTATGCAGCAGTCACCTCTCGGCTCGTAACTCCTGCTGGATTCGGCGCTTATGCTGTCGCGCTAACTGTCACAGGGCTCGTGACGCTCCTCGCGACTGGCGGCCTTGGGCAAACAGTTTCGAGGATGCTGGATCTCAACCGGGATCGACTGCGCGCTCTGGTTAGCTATGCGTTGATTCTTGGTGGAGTCGGAGGATCGGCCCTCTATTTCAGCGCGCCATTTTGGACTTGGTTGTGGGGTGTCGACGAGGCATTGGAGCCGATCAGATGGCTTTCTATCATTGGATTCGTAAGCCCATTTATAGGCCTCTCGACTGGCTTGATGGCGCGTTCAGGCAAATTCAGACAATTGGCTTTGATCACCGTTGCAAGCAACGTGATGGGTATGGCAGTGGGCGCAATTGCGGTCATGACTTGGCAATCTGCGAGTTCTCTTGTTGTCTCCGGGGCTTTGGCGCAGCTTCTCATTCTCGGAGGATCGTTGTTTGCAACGGACAGGCAGCTCCTCGGTCTCGCGAAGCTTAAACATGGACACGGAGACATAGGGTTTAGTGGAAAGCTCATGTTTGCCAGCTTCTTGAGCTATTTGACTGGCAACATAACCAAGTTCAGTTTGACCAGAGCGGTTGGTGCGGCGACTTTAGGCCATTGGAATCGCGCTGAAGTCGTGTCCGTCATTCCGTTCCAGCACATTCAAAATGCCCTGATTAAGGCTGCGTATCCGGAATTTAGGCATGACATTGCAGATGCGCATCGCGCGAAAAGAGTTTGGACCGACATGCTCATTCTCACGGCCTGGATCGCTTTTGGGTTGAGCGCCTGTGGTGCAGCACTAATCCCTCCTCTCGTGCCGGTTGTTTTTGGACCTGGCTGGGAAATAGCTGCTTCGCTGGCCGGCCCGCTGGCCATCGCTGGGGGGCTTCAAATAGTCACAACTTTGTTGGCGAGTGGGATCGAAGCTCTGGGCCGTTTTCGCTGGGTGTGGTCGACCGACGCTATTCTCATCTCGCTCCAAGTGGGTGCCGCTGCCCTTATATTCTTATACGAAGACATCTTCGTTGCCATTGTTGCGATCTTTCTAACGAATATAGTTCGCCATGCATGGCAAGTGTGGCTCGCGGGACGGGGTGGCTATCTCAACGTTCCACGTTTGCTTCAAAATTATCTTCTAGCTGCGAGCGTCTCAGCCTCGCTCGGCGCGATCATCTGGGCGATAGTAAAACTGGCGTCAATGTCGGGAGATCATCCAAGTGAATGGTTCTGGACACTTTCCCTAGCTGCCGTTGTCGTGTTTGCACTCTTCATATTCAGGGAGAAAATCCCCGCTGTCGTAATCGCGAGGCAGTACGGCTTTATCCCCAAGCGTTCGTCGCAGTGAGCTTGCGACCACGGGCCAAGCTCGAGTTGAACAAGCCAGTGGTGCCAGCTTTGAAGAATTAACCGAATACCGAATACCGAATACCGAATACCGAATACCGAATACCGAATACCGAGTACCGAATTGTCGAAACGATGGCCGTCTGTGCCAGCCGCACTGAATCACACCAGATCATTGCGGCTGGACTTCGGGCGCCCTTGGCAGTTGTCACGATCGGGTCAAACCAGGCGAGGCGGCCACCATCGATCGATATGATTATCTGGTCAGGGGTTTGGCAGCAGATGACCGCACAAGCGGTCGATCCCTGCCCGCTAAGGAAAAAGGAACTCTATGGCAAAGCGCGCATTCATCACCGGTATTACAGGTCAAGACGGCTCCTACCTTGCCGAACTGCTGCTTTCAAAAGGCTATGAGGTGCACGGGCTGATTCGTCGTGCGTCGACGTTCAACACGTCGCGTATTGACCACCTGTATGTGGATCCGCATGACCCGGCGGCCAAGTTGTTCCTGCATTACGGTGACTTGAGCGATGGCAGCCGTCTGGTGACGTTGCTTGCTGAGATCAAGCCGGATGAGGTGTATAACCTTGCCGCGCAGTCTCATGTGCGGGTGTCGTTTGATGAGCCTGAGCACACGGGGGACACGACCGGGATGGGCACCATTCGGTTGCTTGAGGCGGTGCGGATGTCGGGCATTACGACACGCTTCTACCAGGCGTCTTCATCCGAGATGTTTGGCGCTACCCCGCCGCCGCAGAATGAGGAGACGCCGTTTTACCCGCGTTCCCCGTATGGTGCGGCGAAGGTGTACAGCTACTGGATCACGAAGAACTACCGTGAGGCCTACGGCATGTTCGCCGTCAATGGCATTCTCTTCAACCATGAGTCCCCGCGCCGCGGCGAGACGTTCGTGACGCGCAAGATCACCCGTGCGGTCGCGGCGATCAAGGCCGGCACGCAGGACCACGTGTATCTCGGTAACCTGGACTCGATCCGGGACTGGGGGTATGCGGCGGAGTATGTCGAGGGCATGTGGCGCATGCTGCAGGTCGATGAGCCCGATGACTTCGTTCTCGCCACCGGCGGCAACTTCACCGTGCGCGAATTCGTTGAGACGTCGTTCAGCCACGCAGGGCTCAACTGGGAGGACCACGTTCGGTTCGACGAGCGGTACCTTCGCCCGACCGAGGTCGATGCGCTCGTGGGTGACGCTTCCAAGGCTGAAGCCAAGCTGGGCTGGAAGGCCACTGTCGATACCGCTGAACTGGCTCGCATCATGGTTGACGCTGACATCACGGCGCTGCGGCATTCCGGCAGCCGGTGGATCGATGAGGTCAAGCTTGCGAGTTGGGGCACTGCCCCCGTCAGCGTCGGAGCGAACTGACGATGGCTATCGTTGCAGCCTCCACTGCTGGCGACCGGGAGCAGGATTCCTTCGTTCCGGCGGCGTTGGAGCGGGCTTCCCGGTTCTATGTGGCGGGCCACCGCGGCCTCGTGGGTTCCGCGATCTGGCGTCACCTCGAGGCTGAAGGGTTCACGGACCTCGTCGGCCGGTCATCGGCCGAGCTGGATTTGAAGGACCGAGACGCGGTCTTCGCATTCTTCGCCGAGACCAAGCCACGTTACGTCGTTCTCGCCGCCGCGAAGGTGGGTGGCATCCTCGCCAACAACACCTACCCGGTGGATTTCCTCAGCGACAACCTGCGTATCCAGGTCAACGTGCTCGATGCGGCCGTGAAGTATGGGGTGGAGCGGTTGCTGTTCCTGGGCTCGTCCTGCATCTACCCTAGACTAGCGCCGCAGCCGATCCGGGAAGACTCTCTCCTGACTGGGCATCTCGAGCCCACGAATGACGCGTATGCGATCGCGAAGATTGCGGGTATCCTCCAGATTCAGGCTGTGCGACGCCAGTACGGACTTCCCTGGATCGCAGCGATGCCGACGAACCTCTACGGCCCCGGAGATAACTTTTCGCCCACGGGTTCGCATGTGCTGCCGGCGCTCATCCGCCGGTACGACGAGGCCGCGAAGTCGGGTGCGCCGAGTGTGACCAACTGGGGTACTGGCACTCCGCGACGTGAGTTCCTGCACGTTGACGATATGGCGGCGGCTTGCCTGCACCTGCTGGAGAATTACGACGGGCCGGAGCAGGTCAACGTGGGCACCGGGAGTGACGTCACGATCCGTGAGATCGCGGAGACCGTGGCCCGGGTGGTCGGGTTCACCGGTGAGACAGAGTGGGACACCACGAAGCCAGATGGCACCCCGCAGAAGCTGCTCGACGTGTCCAAGCTCGCCCAGGCAGGCTGGACGGCGCAGATTGGCCTTGAAGACGGGCTGCGCTCAACCGTGGAGTGGTATCACGACCACGCGAACTCAATCAGGCAGTAGCAGGGGTGTCGGCCAACCGTTGTGGGTGCGAGCGATGGCGACATTGGTCCAATCGGTCGCGCAGTCGCAAATAGGCTGAACCTTATGGAAGACAACGCATGAAGATTTCAGTTATCGGCTGTGGCTACCTTGGGGCGGTGCATGCTTCGGCAATGGCCGAACTCGGGCACGACGTGGTGGGCATCGATATCGACGCCCACAAGATCGAGCAGCTCGCCGCGGGGAAACCGCCGTTCTACGAGCCGGGCTTACCTGAGATCCTGACGTCGGCCATGGCCTCGGGCCGGCTGCGCTTCAGCACCGACATCGCCGAGGCCGCCGGCGCTGAGGTGCACTTCATCGGCGTCGGCACCCCTCAGAAGGCCGGCAGCCACGCTGCCGATCTCACCTACGTTGACGCTGCCATACAGTCGCTGCTGCCTCACCTCGCCGCCGGAGACCTGGTTGTGGGCAAGAGCACGGTGCCGGTTGGCACCGCGGCTCGCCTTGCCGCCGTGATCGAGGCTTCCGGCAGCGGCGCGACCCTCGCCTGGAACCCCGAGTTTCTGCGCGAGGGCTTCGCCGTGAAAGACACCATTCGCCCCGACCGGCTGGTCTACGGCGTTGCGCCCGGCGAGGCTGGCGAGCAGGCTACGGCCTTGCTGAACGAGGTCTATGCCTCGGCTATGGCCGCGCAAACGCCCCTGATCGTCACCGACTACGCCACCGCCGAGCTTGTGAAGGTCTCGGCGAATGCGTTTCTTGCCACCAAGATCAGCTTCATTAACGCTATGTCGGAGATTGCCGATGCCTCTGGGGCGAACATCACCGAGCTCGCCGACGCCATTGGCTTCGACGTGCGCATTGGCCGCAAGTTCCTCAACGCCGGCGTCGGGTTCGGTGGCGGCTGCCTGCCCAAGGACATCCGAGCGTTCACCGCTCGAGCCGAAGAACTAGGGCGGGGAGACTCGGTCGCCTTTTTGAAGGAGGTCGACGCGATCAACCTGCGGCAGCGGCAGCGGGTCGTTGCCATGACCCTGCAGGCTCTGGACAAGCCCGTTTACACCGCCAAGGTGGCCGTGCTGGGGCTGAGCTTCAAGCCGCACTCCGATGACGTGCGCGACTCGCCAGCCCTGGACGTGGCCGTGCAACTGCGGGGTCTCGGCGCCGATGTGGTGGCAACGGACCCGCAGGGAATTGAGAACTCGCGGTTGCGGCATCCGCAACTCACCTACTCGACCAGCATCGAGGAGACCTTGCGTAACGCGGACGCGGTAGTGCTGGTCACCGAGTGGGCCGAGTTCAAGCAGATCGACCCGGTCTCGGCGGCCACACTCGTGCGTGTGCCCATCATCATCGACGGCCGAAACACTCTCGACGCTGCCGCTTGGCGCGCTGCGGGCTGGACATACCTGGGACTCGGACGGCCGTAATGGCTGGCCTATCTCATTCCTCGGTGACGAAGCCGAAACGCCGAGGGCTACGGATTGTTGTCATCGCCATCGTGGCAGTGTTTCTTCTCGTTGTCGGCGCTGTGGGTGTCTATGCGTGGAGCCTGAGCAACACGTTTGACACCCAGACAGTGAAGATTCCGGATGTCTTTCCCGACGAGACGTCGCGCCCGACGGTGCCACCTGTTGATGCGTCGAGCGGGCAGAGCACGAGCGGGCAGAACATCCTCCTACTCGGCTCTGACACCCGCGGTGCCAACGACGGGTCCATCGCTGACCTGACCGGCCAGCGCTCGGACACCATCATGGTGGTGCACGTGCCGGCGGACCGCGAGAACATCTTCGTCATGTCGGTTATGCGTGACAGCTGGCTCGAGATTCCGGGCCGTGGCAAGGCCAAGATCAACGCCGCCATGTCTTATGGTGGAGTGCCACTGGCTGTGCAGACCGTTGAAGGTCTGCTGGGTGCGCGCATCGACCATGTAGCCATTGTCGACTTCACCGGTTTCAAGGGCATCACAGATGCACTGGGCGGCGTCGACATCGACAATCCGATCGGATTCGACTCGTCCCATCTGAAGGGGCGTTACTTCGCCGAGGGAACCCACCTCTTGAACGGTACGGAGGCCCTGGCCTTCGTGCGGGAACGCTACGCATTCTCTGACGGCGACTTTCAGCGCGCACGCAACCAGCAGGCATTCATCAAGGCCGTTCTCGGCAAGTCGCTGACAGCGGAAACCCTCACAAATCCGGCCAAGATTAGCGGCCTGGTCGGGGCGATTGCTCCCTATCTTGCCGTCGACGACGGGTTGGACTCGGCGTACGTGGCCGGTTTGGCCGTGGAACTTCGCGACGTGCGCGTGGGCGACGTGACGTTCTTCACTCTGCCGACGACGGGCACTGGCACCTCACCGGATGGACAGTCGATCGTCGTTATCGATCAAGACAAGTTGAAGGCTGTGCAGAAGGGGTTTCAGACGGGCACTCTAGATGCGGTCCAGCCGGAGTTGCAGCCGGCGGGTTGACGGGCCACGGGCCTGTTCGGTGCAGGTCTTCCTCCTTAGCCGCGGCGGGTCTATGGTGGCGGCACCGCTGACCCGGGCGGGGCCGAGGAGGCAACCCGATGCCTACGATTTCGTTACGCTTTTCCTTCCTTCAATGGCGTCTCAACAGGACCAACCGCTGTCTTCAATGTTCGCGGCCGATCTGCGACCCGAGCCGCAAGTACTGGTGTTCGGACAAGTGCGACGAAATCGCAGCCCGGCAACTGCGCTGGTAGGTATAACTCGCGTGCAACCAGTGCGGTCGCCCCAGAGTTTTTGCGCGCGTTGGCAGATACGGGGCGAATGGCCGGCATGGGTTAGCGTACGTAGGTGACTGATTCAACCGACGACCGCGCCGCCGCTCACGCCCGACCTCGGGGGGTAAAGAGCCGTCACCGCCGGGTTCTGATCACTCTCGCTGTGCTCATCGGACTCGTCGTTCTGCTCGGTGCCGCCGGGGGATGGGTCGGCTCTCGGGCGCTGACTGCCAAAGCAGAGCTCGAAAAGGCGCAGACCCTCGTGGGTGCCCTGAAGACCCAGGCCACGGCCATGGACTTCGCGGGCATCGGTGACACATCTACGAAACTCTCCGTCGCTACGAGCAAGGCTGTCGATCAGACTCATGACCCGCTGTGGCGGGCTGCGGAAATCGTTCCATTCATCGGCACCAACTTCACGGCCGTGCGCCGGATGGCAGAGGCCATCGACGTAGTGGCGCAGGATGCGGTCGCGCCGATCGCCTCAGTGGCGTCAGGCCTGAGTGCCGCGTCGCTGAAGCCCGTTGACGGAAAGATTAACCTCGGGCCGATCGTGGAGCTGAACACAGCCCTCGCCACGGCGAGCACCGCGCTCGATTCGGCGGCGGTAGCTGTTGCCGATATTGAACTCGACGGCACCATCGAGCAGATCAGCGCGGCCGGCACCAAGCTCTCGACCATGCTCGACGGCGCGGCGACTAGCGTGAGGGACGTGAACTCGTTCACCTCGGTGGCACCCGACATGCTCGGAGCCTCGGGGCCACGTACCTACATTCTCGTTTTCCAAAACCTAGCTGAGACAACCGCGCTCGGTGGCACTGCCGCCGCCCTGACCGAGGTCACCGTGCTCGACGGCAAGATCAGCATCGGCCGCCAGGCGTCTAGCCAAACCTTCCTGAAAGACGCCGTGAGTCCGGCGATTGGAGAAGACGCCAAAGTCTCTTCGCTGTTCACCTCGCTGATGTACACCAGACTGAACCTCGCGACCAGCCGACCCGACTTCCCCACCGCAGCCGAGATCGCGCAGGCGTTCTGGCAACGGGACGTCGGCGGAACCGTCGACGGAGTAATCTCGATCGACCCCGTCGCGCTGGCGCATATGCTGGGCGCTACCGGCCCGGTCACGATGAGTACCGGTGATGTGCTCTCCAAGGACAACGCCGTGGCCCTGCTGCTGAACGAAATCTACTTCCGCTATCAGGGCAGAGATGGGCCCGACCAGACCGACGCTTTCTTCGCCGAGGCCGCCAAGACTATGTTCGACGCCGTGACGAACTCGCAGGCCGAACCGCAGACCATGCTGAAAGCCGTCACCCAAGGTGTCAGCGAGCACCGCATCATGGCGTGGAGCGCCCACCCCGAGGAGCAGAAGATTCTCGAAGGCACCCCCATCGCCGGCATCCTGCCCACAACCAACGATGAGTCGACCACCACGGGGGTATTCTTCCGGGATATGTCGGCATCGAAGATGGACTTCTACCTCGAAACCGGCGCGACGCTCAGTACGGATGTCTGCACCGCGGCGACCCCGACCTTCACCACGACGGCCAAGCTGCACTCCACCCTCACGCCGGAACTTGCGGCGGTGCTTCCGAGCTACGTGGCCAGCGGCGCGTGGGGCGTCAAACAGTTCCGCACCGAGGTCTTCGTCTATGGGCCTCCCGGCACGACCTTCGTGTCGTCGTCGATCGACGCCGTCGACGGGGCCGGTCTGGAGACCACCACCGACGACCTCGGCCGGCCCGTGGCACGGTTCTCGGTCATGCTGACCCCCGGTCAGACCAGCGCGGTCACGGCCGTCTTCATTGGCCCCGCCGGCACCTACGCGGCACCGGAACTGCGCACGACGCCGATGCTGAACCCGACCGCGGTCACGGTCGACGCCCCCGGCTGCAGTACCGCGAAGTAGACAAGCGGGTGCACGGATAACTGAGCGGCTCACCGATTCGCTGGCAACACGGTAGACGTTCCTGCCGCCCTGTAAGTCTGCGCCTCAGCGGCGGGGGAAAGACCGCGGCTGCTGGCGATTGGCGAAGCGAGTGCGATAGAAAAAGTTTCCAACGCCAAGCAGCACGATCAGGCTCAGGCTGCTCACCAGAACAATGACGGCGAGCGGAGACAGGCTTGAGGCCACGGAACTGGCGGAGTCCGCCGAGTCGAGCACCTCGGACGGGGTGGGGGTCGCGGTGGCCTCCGAGGTGGCTGCGGTTTCAGGTTGCAGCTGCAGTTGAAGAGGCGCAGTTGGCGTGGTCGTCGTGATGCCGAGCACGCTCAGGTCTGAGGCATCCACAGCTGTTTTCTCGTCCGAGTCTCGATCGCTGGACCGCGAGCTGCTGTAATTCGATCTGCTGTACTGCGAGCGGCTCCCCGCCGGCTCTTCATTCGAGGTCGTGGTCGGGCTCTCCTGGGTCACAGGCGCGGGAGCAACGGCTTCGGGTGCGACGGTCAGGTCGGCGGGTGCCGGTTCCGTCGGCGCTTGGCTGACCTCCGGTTCGGGTGTGTCAGTGGCCGGCGTGTCAACCGGGCTCGGGTTGACCGGGGTGGACGTTTCGGGCGGGGTCTCCGGTACTGGAACGGTCGAATCATCCGGCGGTATGACCGGCTCTTCGTTGGTCGCCGTTGCGGGTGGTTCCTCGGCCCCGGCCTTGATCGCGGGAGAGCCGATTGCGAGCGCGAATGCCAGCGATCCGGCGGCGATGGCCGCCCCCCAGGCCACCGACTTGGTCATTTGAAGCCTGTGTCGCTAGAGCGTCATGGTGATAGCGGCAAAACCGGCGATTCCCGCGGCGGCGGCCGCGACGAAGAGAAACGAGTATTGAAGTCGCTTGTGACTGCGCCCGCGTCGGAGCAGGGCTTTGTGCCCCATCTGCTCGGGGCGGATTCTAGTCACGTTTCAGCTTATGGTGCGCGTGATCGTGTGGACTACATTCCCGCGTCCCCAAAAGGGGGGTGGGTGTGCACCAGCTGGCTCCCGGCAGATCACGCGGGATCACGTGGTGGAGCGGCGGCCTCGTGCGAGTGTGTGGAAGGAATCCCGACATCCGCATTCCTGGTCGAATGGTCCGAACTCGTCGAGCAGAAACAACGGCTGGCGGCACTCGGTGGGCCGCGGTCGTCGCAGCAAGCTGGTGAGCGTGAACCCGGCGCCGTTCCAGATAGCGGAATGGTGGCATCCGGGGCACTCCATTGGCGTGGTCACGTAGCGAGCATATTCAGTGCCGAGTGCCGAGTGCCGAGTGGCGCATTAGGCGCACTTCCACCCCCAAAGGCAGCCCACCGAGGCGTTCATCACCAGGTCGACGTGATCGATCAGGGACGGGTCAATGGCGGCGATGGGCGCGTCGACGGCGCTTGAGGAGGTGATTTCCTCGGCCTGTCTTGGGGTGGCGGCGGGCGCACCTGAGCTGCCGCTGGCGCATCCACTCACCATCAGCACGCTGGCAACCAGGGCGGCTCCAGCGAGTGCTGTGCTCCTGTGACGATTCAATCTGCGCGGCAGGCTGCCCCCCAAGTTATTGTGGGCGCTGCCTGCGGCGGCGCGCCTTGTCCCTGCGCAAAACACCCCCGCGCGCTGCAAGCCTAGGGGCACTTACGCAGGCGCCCGCACTACTTCAGCAGGGCTGGGTCGCAGGCCGTGGTTTGCACAGAACTTTGACTGGCCGGTTAGGGGAGGATGGCGCTGTTCACGGAGTTCTCTCCGCCCAGCACGATGATACGGTTGGGGCGCAGCCGGGCCAGCTCGGCCTGGATGACAGCCGGGATGCCGCCGGCCTGCACGAGCAGCACGGGGGCGCCGTTCTTGGCCGCAACCGGGGCGCCGGAGAGGGCGTCCGGGAAGGTGTAGCCGTTGGCGAGGTAGACCACCGGGATGCCGGGGGCGAACGTGGCGGCTGAGATCGCGGCGGAGGCGGCGAATCGGTCCGGCCCGTGCAGGCGGGTCGCCCCGCCGGGGGCAAGCAGCGCGAGCTGGGCGGCGACGTTCGGGTCCACGGATGTCTCTCCACCCAACAGCACGATGCGCGACGGGCGCAGGCGGGTCAGTTCGGCCTGGATCTCGGTCGGAATGGCGTCTGGCCGCACGAGCAGCACGGGGGCGCCGGCTTGGGCGGCAACCGGGGCGCCGGAGAGTGCGTCGGGAAAGCTGAGGCCGCTGGCCACGTAGACCACGGGCACGCCCGGGGCGAAGCTGGCGGCTGAGATGGCGGCCGAGGCGGCGAAGCGATCCGGGCCAAAGAGCCGGGTCACGTCCCTCGAAGAGGTGAACGTGGACAGCTGCTCGGCCACGACGGCGCCCACCGAGCTCTCCCCGCCCAGAACGACGATGCGCGCGGGTTTTAGTCGCGACAGCTCGGCCTGGATGACGGCGGGGATGCCGTCGGTCTGCACGAGCATCACGGGGGCGCCGTTTTTGGCCGCGACAGGGGCGCCCGAGAGGGCATCCGGGAAATTGGTGCCGCTGGCGATGTACACCACCGGGGCTCCCGGGCCGAAGTTCGCCGCGGAGATGGCCGCCGACGCCGCGAACCGATCGCTCCCCGACAAACGGGCGCGCAGGTGGCTCCACCGGCTGGCCGGGTCCACCGTGCCGGCCTGCTGGATGTCGTCGTCGCCGATGGTGACCGACGATTGAACGCCGCCGACGCTGGCCCAGTCCGTCACCGGGCTCGGGGCTCCACCGTTCACCCGGTAGACCTGGCCGCTGGGCTTGGCGGTGACGAAGGTGCCTTCTGCGGGGTAGCGGCTCAGGTGGCTCCACTTGCCCGTGGCATTCGGTGCCCCCGCGTTGCGGATGGCGTCGCCGCCGATCGCCACGGTCGGTTGCTCGCCGCCGTAGGTCGCCCAGGTCGACACGTAGATCGGTGCGCCGCCCGCGATGCGGTAGACCTCACCGCTGGGCTTGGAGAGCACAAACGTGCCGTCGGCGGGACGCTGCGGCAGCTTGGCCCACTGGGTGTCGGAGAGGGTGATCAGCGGTTGTGGTCCGCCGAAGACGGCCCAGTCGGAGACGTAGACGGGGGCGCCGCCGACGATTCGGTAGACGTGGCCGCCGTGGAGCACGAAGACGCCCTCGGAGAGTGGCGACCCCTCGTCTTTGAAGTGGATGTAGCCGGTGGGGGCGGTGGCCGCGATCGTGCGTCGGTGATAGGCGCCGTCGGGCACGCCGTTGACGCGCCAGTTGTACTCCTCGGTGACGATGGTGCCGTTGGTGTTGACCGCCTCTACCCAGGCCAGGTGGCCGTAGGACCACCAAGCCACCGAACCCACCGACGGGTTGGTGTCGACGGTGTAGCCGCGGGCCCGGGCGTCGGCGCCCCAGCCGCTTGCGTCGTTGTAGAAGGGCATCTCGAAGCCGTTGCGGGAACTCAGCCGGTAGGCCACGAACGAGGTGCACTCTCGGTTGTACATGCGCCAGGTGTCGAACACGGAGTCGATGGGGATGTCGCGCCACTTGGCCGGGTAGTCGTCGGTGCCTGCGTAGGCGGCGGGGGCGAAGACCAGGGCTGAGGCGGCCAGGGCCAAGGCCGTCAGCAGGGCTGTCACGGCCCTGCGCAGACCGTGGGTGCGGCGGGGGCGCGGGTCGAGGCGGTGGCGCGGGCGCGATGGCGTCCGAGGGCCTGCGTGGATGTCCATCTGCGTCCCTAGAAAGTGAGACCAGGAGATGCTGCCCCGTCCCGGCAATCTCATCGTAATGGCCGGTGGCACCAAATATCTAACGGATCCTCAAGTCTGACTGCCCCCGTTCGGGTGGCACCTCCCGCGGGGCGCTTCTTGGCAGGGCGGCTTGTGGTCTACTTGCATCGGGCTTGGCCCACAGTTGCTGGCAATGGGGGATTTCATGTGGCGTTTGCGATGGGCACGGCGGCATGCCGCAATATTGGTTACCGTTGTGCTGGGGGTCACACTCATTCCCGGTGGCGCGGCGTTCGGCCTCGGTGGTGAGCAGGTTGTCAGTGCGACGCCGCTGGGCGACGGGGCGCTCGAGAATGACATGGTCATGCCCGAAGACCTGGGGTTGCCGGCTGCTTCGGACGCTCCTGCACCGAATGGTGCACTCGAGTTCCCCACCGGTGCGCTGGCTCAGTGGAGCCACACTGTGGATGTGGCGGTTGTTATGGCTGCCGGCGGGAGCGGCGCGACGACGATGCCCGACGATGCCAGCATCCGTGCACTGGTCACAGAGGTCGGTGCCTACTGGAAGTCGCAAACGAACGGCCAGGTTGCCTCGATCACGGTGAACCCGACCATCATGAGGTTTGACAGCGCGCAGTTCTGCGGTGACGTTCGCGGCTTGTGGGATGAAGCCGCGGTCAAATTTGGCAAGAGCACCGATGAATACGTGCTCTCCCCGAGTTCAGAGCATTTGCTGGTGTTCGTACCCAATAACTGCCCGGTGCAGGCTGCGGGCACGGGAAGCATCGGCGCCAACTGGGGCGCGACCGGGACGGGAAACGGCGGCGGTCTCTGGCTTGAGGACAATTTCGAGTACAACTTCCCGATCCTGGCACATGAATTCGGCCATAACCTGGGCCTCTGGCACTCGAACGTGCTCCACTGCCAGGATTCGCGCATCGCGGAGGGCTCCTTCGGCTGCAGCGATCAGGAGTACGGCGATGTCTACGACATCATGGGCTCAAGCTACAGTTCCGAGGGCCGCATACCTGCTCTGAACTCGACGTATAAGCACCTGCTCAACGTCACAGCCTCCGGTGAGGAGCAGGCAGTGGGCCTGCCCAGCGGAGGATCTTCCGGTGAGATCACGACGACTCTGGCCTCGACGGGGCAGCCGTCAGGGCGGCGCGCATTGAGCATCACCGACCCGCAAACCGGCAGCGTCTATTCCGTGGAGTTCCGTGGCGGTGATGGATTCGATCTGGACGCTCGATATGCAACCGACTACGGAGTTGCGAGCAGAGCCGGCATCGGCGTTCGGGTGCTGACCACTCGCGGCGCGTACTCCTGGGTTCTGCAAACCTTTGACCCCTCGATTGAGGGGTTCCGGAGAATGTATCTGAAGGCGGGCGAACGCCTGTCGACGCCTTCGGGTGGCGTCACGGTGAGCGTGGTGAGCGTGAAAGACGGTGTCGCCACCGTCAAGGTCGCGCTCTCGACCACCCCGTCCGCGGCCCCGGCCGTCGACACCGCGGCGCCACAACTGCTGGACTTCACTGTCACTCCCAACGTTGTGACAGCCGGCACCGGCCTGAAGAAAATCACCGTGACCGCCCGAGCAACGGATGACGTGTCCGGCCTGGTTGCGCCGGTCTTCGACCTGCGCCAGGACCTGGGAGACGGATCGACCAGGATCCTGGGTTCGGATTCCAGGATGTCGCTCAGCTCGGGAACCCCGCAGAACGGGATCTACCAGCACACGGTTGAGCTGCAGACCGACTACCTCTCGCCCGGCGCCTGGGAAGTCGCGCTGCGACCGCTGACCGACATGGCGGGCAACGTAGGGAGTAGCGACCCGCTGACCGGATTCCCACATACCCTCACAGTGAGCCCGCCCGCGGTGCCCACGGTGTCTGCGGCGCCGACAAACGTGACTGCGATTGCCGGTAATGCTTCAGCCGTTGTATCCTGGCTTGCACCGGTAGACGACGGAACACCCGTGACCAGCTACACCGTCACCGCGACTCCCGGCGGGGCGACGGTCACCACTCGTGGTGAACTCACCGCCACGTTCACGGGTCTGACCAACGGCACCAGCTACCGGTTCAGCGTGACGGCCGACAACTCGATCGGTGCTTCCGCAGCGTCGGCACCCAGCAACGCGGTGACTCCCGTGCTGCCGGCCCCGGTGATTCCGGAGGTTCCAATCCCTGCGGTACTTCGGCTCTCGGGCGCGGACCGGTTCGCTGCGTCGGCGTCGATCTCAGAGGCGAGCTTTGACCCAGGTGTGGCGGTGGCGTATATCGCGAACGGGTTAAAGTTTCCGGATGCCCTGTCGGGTGCCCCGGTGGCAGGCAAGAACAATGCCCCGGTCTTGTTGGTGACCGCGGATGGTATTCCCGCCACGATTGCAACGGAATTGAAGCGGTTGAAGCCGAAGAAAATCGTGATCCTGGGTGGCACCGCGTCGGTAAACGCCGCGGTGCAAAAATCGTTGCAGGCGTTCGCTTCGGTGGAGCGTTTGGCGGGCGCTGACCGGTTCGATGCGTCGGCGGCGATCTCGGCGGAGAACTTCAGCGAGGGGGTGCCGGTGGCCTACATCGCCAATGGGTTGAAGTTCCCGGATGCTCTGTCGGGTGCCCCTGTCGCCGGAAAGAACAAGGCTCCGGCGCTGCTGGTCACCGCGGACAGCATACCTGCATCGATTACGGCCGAATTGAAGCGGTTGAAGCCGAAGAAGATCGTGGTGCTCGGTGGCACGGCGTCGGTGAGCGCTCAGGTGCAGAAATCGTTGCAGGCCTTTGCGCCGGTGAATGTGCCGGTGGAGCGTCTGGCTGGCGCTGACCGGTTCGACGCGTCGGCGGCGATCTCGGCGAAGAACTTCACCGCGTTGGTGCCGGTGGTTTATATCGCCAACGGGCTCAAGTTCCCGGATGCCCTGTCGGGTGCCCCGGTAGCCGGAAAGAACAAGGCTCCGGTGCTGCTGGTCACTGCGGATGGGATTCCCGCGTCGATTGTGGCGGAATTGAAGCGGTTGAAGCCGGCGAAGATCGTCGTTCTGGGCGGTACCGCCTCGGTGTCTGAAGCTGTTGAGAAACAGTTGGCTGGGTACATCCGCTAAACGGGCCGGGGTGCCCGGATTGGGGGTAGGGCGGTTGCGGGCCCGCCGATACGTTGGGCATATTGGGCTCCCTCTTGGGAACGCTGTGATCGCACCACTGGGGGAGGAAACCCGTGTCGGCTTCTCGCGTCATGACTTCGAGTGTTTCGGATGCTGTGCAGAGCGAGCGGAGGTGGCGGCGGCCCGGTGTCACGTGGATCGCGGTTGTGGCGCTGTTGTGCGGCCTGGTCGGGGCCGGTGCGAGTGTGGGTGGCGACGCGGCGCCTGCGTCGGCCTTCACCGGGACTGCCTCGATCAGTGGAAACGTGAAGGGGCAGGGGTCTCCGAACGTGAACTTGGAGGGTGTCACTGTTTCCCTGGAGACGCCCGTCGGTGAGCAGGTTGGATCTACGACGACGGACAAGGATGGTAATTACCTGCTCTCCGACGTCGCGGCAGGGTCGTTCACGCTCGCTTTCTATGACTCGTCCTCCATGCGGACCTACGCGCAGCAGTGGTGGGACGCGAAGCCGACAGCGAAATCGGCAGTCTTCTTCAACGTCACGGCCGGCCAGGTTGTGTCGGGGAAGAACGCTGTGCTTGAGCAGGCTGCCTCCATCAGCGGGAATGTGAAAGGTGAGGGAGCTCCGAACGTCAACCTCGCTTCCGTTTATGTCTTTGCCGACGCGGCCGATGGGGCGTGGATGGGCGCGGACACCACCGATGCGGATGGGAACTACTCCATCGCTGGGCTGGCTGCGAACTCTTACACGCTCACGTTCCTGACTTACGCGACGGGACTGAATTACGCCGGGGAATTGTGGAACGACAAGCCAACGCGGGCAACCGCTGATTACATCTCCGTCACCGCCGGCCAGGCGCGCATCGTTAAAGATACGGTGCTTGCCGTCGGCGGCATGGTCAGTGGCAATGTGAAGGGACAGGCGTCTCCGAACGTCAACTTGGCGGATGTGTGGGTAGACGCCTACAACTCGGACGAGGAACTCGTCGGTTACGCAACCACAGACGTCAACGGCAACTACAGCATTGCGGGCATCGGAGCCGCAAGCATCACCCTGGTCTTTGACAAGCCGGGCTACGCTCCGGAATGGTGGAACAGCCAGACAACCCGAGCGGCAGCTCAGTTCTTCACCGTTCCGCCCCAGGGCGGCGTAATGGGCAGAGACGCAGTGCTGGCAATCGGAGCTGCAAGCGAGTACAACCTGACGGCGAGCAACGTCAGTACGATCGTCGCGGGCAACGCGGTGACCGTCAACTACGACGCCCACATTTCGGACTTCTGCACCTTTGGCTGGGTTCAGGTGCTGGTGTACCCGGCAGGTGTGGATTCTGAGATTTCACCGGGGCTGAATCTGCCTGGCCTTGGCTGGCAGCGGATCGATTCGAGCGGGCCGCAGTCGATCAACCTGACGCTGCCCGACGCTGGGTCTTACTTTATCGAGTTCCGCAGCGCGCGGGAACGTAATGGGTGCGTTGACGGGCCCGACCTTACCGGGACTGGCCACGCCGGGGCGGACTTTGTCGTGACTCCCGGCGTGGAGCGACTGGCGGGCGCCGACCGGTTCGACGCGTCGGCGGGGATTTCCGCGGCGAACTTCGATCCGGGGGTGTCGGTGGCGTATGTCGCCAACGGGTCGAAGTTTCCGGATGCTTTGTCGGGTGCGCCGGTGGCGGGCAAGGACAATGCCCCGGTCTTGTTGGTGACGGCGGATGGTGTGCCGTCGTCGATTGCGACGGAGTTGGACCGGTTGAAGCCGGGCAAGATCGTGATTCTGGGTGGGGAGGCGTCGGTGAACGCCTCCGTGCAGAGATCGTTGCAGCAATACGCTCCGGTGAACGTTCCGGTGGAGCGGTTGGCGGGCGCGGACCGGTTCGATGCGTCGGCCGCGATTTCGCGGGCAAGCTTCGATCCGGGTGTGTCGGTGGCGTATGTCGCCAACGGGTTGAAGTTCCCGGATGCTCTGTCGGGTGCCCCGGTCGCCGGCAAGAATGGCGCTCCGGTGCTCCTGGTGACATCGGACGGAATTCCGGCCACGATTGCGGCGGAGTTGGCCCGGTTGAAGCCGAAGAAGATTGTGGTGCTCGGTGGTACGGCGTCCGTGAGCTCCGAGGTGCAGGCGTCGTTGCAGGAGTTCGCTCCGGTGAGTGTGCCGGTGGAGCGTTTGGCGGGGGCTGACCGGTTCGATGCGTCGGCGGCGATCTCGGCGAAGAACTTCGCCGCGGTCGTTCCGGTGGTCTACGTCGCTAACGGGTTGAAGTTCCCCGATGCTTTGTCGGGTGCCCCGGTGGCCGGCAAGAACAAGGCCCCGGTGCTGCTGGTGACCGCTGGCAGTGTTCCTGCGTCGATTGCGGAGGAGTTGGCTCGGTTGCAGCCGGCGAAGATCGTTGTTCTGGGTGGCACCGCTTCGGTGTCTGACGCGGTTGCGGCGGAGCTGGCTGCGTACATCCGCTGAGTATCTGGCCTGCCAGCCCAGCCCACAACTGGGCCGGTGGGTCCCCCGTTCGGACCCTTGTAAACTTGAAGCTCGGATTTCAAGGGGTGTGCGCGTGGTCGACCAGGAGCTTCAGCGGGAACAGCAATATGTCGCGAACCTGTATGCGCGTCTCGACGCGTTGCAGCGGGAGGCCGAGCAGCAACTCGTGGCCGTGCGGCGGCTCGACGTGGGCGGCAACCACCAGTCCCGCTCCGAGCGTGACACGTTCGCGCGCCTCTACGAAGACCGCATCGTGCAACTGCGCGAAGTGGATGACCGGCTGGCGTTCGGGCGGCTCGAGGTGGCCGCTGACCCCTCTGACTTTGACTCTTCTTCTTCCGGCTCGACGGATGCCTCCGTCTACCGCTACATCGGCCGACTGGGGCTGCGCGACGAAGACCTGCAGCCCATCCTGCTCGACTGGCGGGTGCCGCAGGCCAGCGCGTTCTACCAGGCCACCGCGGCGACGCCGCTCGGGGCCCGCGCCCGCCGACACCTGCTCTCGAAGGGGCGGGACATCGTGCGCATCGAGGACGAGATCCTCGACGCCACGCTGCTCGAGGGCGATTCGGCAACCCAACACCAGGGGGAGGGAGCACTGCTCGCCGCGCTGACCGCCCAGCGCACCGGGCACATGAGCGATATCGTGTCGACGATCCAGGCGGAGCAGGACCGCATCATCCGTTCAGACCTGAAGGGCGTGCTCGTCGTGCAGGGCGGCCCGGGCACCGGCAAGACGGCGGTGGCCCTGCACCGCGCGGCGTACCTCCTATATACGCATCGCGATCGGCTGAAGAACTCGGGTGTGCTCATCGTGGGGCCGTCGGAGTCTTTCCTGCACTACATCGAGGCGGTGCTGCCGTCGCTGGGGGAGACCGGGGTGGTGCTCGCATCCGTGGGCCAGCTCTACCCGGGCATCGAGGCCACCCGAGAGGATGCCCCGGCCGTCGCCGCGATCAAGGGCCAGACCTCGATGGCCCGGCTCGTTCAGCGTGCCGTGCGCTCGCGGCAGCGGGTGCCGGCGTCGGCGCAGGTGTTGGTTGTGAATGGCGACCGGCTCACGCTCAAGCCGCAGCTGATCGAGACCGCCATTCACCGGGCGCGGGTCAGCGGCAAGCCGCACAACGAGGCCCGGGTCACGTTCGTGAAGCACGCGCTCGCCGCACTGTCGCGGGAGTGGCTCGCGCAGCTGAAGGCGCAGGGCCGGTCGATGGACGACACCGACCTGCCCATGCTGCGCGAAGACCTGCGCCTGGCCGACGACGTGCGGGTGGCGCTGAACACGGCCTGGCTGCCGCTCACCCCCGAGAAGCTCGTGCAAGACCTCTACGCCCGCCCGCAATGGCTGGCGCAGCTCACCCCCACCTGGACGCCTGCTCAGCGCGCGCTGCTGCACCGGCCGCGCGATGCCGAGTTCACCATCTCGGACGTGCCGCTGCTCGACGAGGCGGCCGAGCACCTGGGCGAGTACAACGTGGTCGACGCAGCCCAGAAGCGCGAGCAGAAGGAGCAGCGCAAGCGCGACGTGGAGAACGCCGAGCTGGCCATCTCGAACATGGAGGTGAAGGGGCTCGTGAACGCCAAGGCGCTCGCCGACAACTTCGCCGAGCTGGGCGACCGGGCCACCACGGCCGAGCGTGCCGCGCTCGACCGCACTTGGACCTACGGTCACGTGGTCGTCGACGAAGCACAGGAGCTTTCGCCGATGCAGTGGCGGCTGGTGCTGCGGCGCGGCCCGCTGCGGTCGTTCACGATCGTGGGCGACATCGCCCAGGCGGCGTCGGCCGCGGCCGCGTCGAACTGGCGCGACGCCCTCGAGCCCCTGCTCGGCTCCTCGCTCGAGGCCTCGCGGTGGCGGCTCGAGGAGCTCACCGTGAACTACCGCACGCCGAGCCAGATCGCTTCGGCTGCCGAGTCGATGGCTCTCGCGCATGATCTGCCGATCACGCCGGCGCGGTCGGTGCGGGCGAGCGAGTGGCCGATTGAGACGGTTCCGGATGTTGTTTCGGCCGTGAGGCGGGAACGGTCGCTTGGTCTCGGGGGAACCGTTGCAGTGATCGTGCTGGAGCACTTTCTGGCTGGAGTTGTTGCTTCGCTGGCTGCTGCGTTCGGTACCTTGGGCGTCAGTGTCGGTGTCGGGGCTGCGGGGCTGCTCAAGGATGTGGCGGTGCTCACCCCGCAGGACTCGAAGGGGCTGGAGTTCGACGCCGTGATCGTGGTGGACCCGGCGGGGATCGTGGCGGCGTCTTCGCGCGGGGCCGGGGCGCTGTACGTGGCGATGACGCGGCCCACGCAACGGCTGTACCTCGTGGCGACGGGGGAGTTGCCCGCGGGGCTGTAACCACCGGTGGTTGAGCCTGTCGAAACCCGGCGAGCCACTCTACCGAACCCAGCCACCAGCATCCGTGCCCTCACGCTAACTGCGGACTTTTTTCGCGACACTCCGTTTGTGCGGCCTGGAGAAGCGGCGTGTCTCGAAAATCTCCGCGATAACGTCACGACGACATCTCCCGCCGCGATAATTAGTTTCGAAATTTGAGCAAAATTCTTGACTTGACATTCGTAGTCATTTACAATTGAGGCATGGCTGGAGCCCCCACTCCGCACCACCGAACCGCCTCACCGCAGGCGGTTCTTTCCCCCGCGCAGTCGCCCTTGGCGCAGTCGCCCCTGGTGCAGCAGCTGCAGCAGGTGCGTGATTTGGCGGCGGCCGTGCTTGACACGGTCTCCTTCTCCCTTCTGGGCGAGGCCGATGCGATGGCGGTGCTCGGCACGGTCGAGGACCTCGGCCGCCGGGTCGATGCCGCCAGGGTGGCAGCCGCGGCCGACATGTCGGTGCGGTCCCGGCGCATCCTGGGCCACGAGTCCCTGGCGTATAAGAGCGGGGCCACCAACGGCATCGATCTGATCACCCGCCTGACCCGCGTCTCCTCCCGGGAGGCGAACCGGCGGGTGCGGCTGGGCGAGAACGTGACCGCCCGCCTGGCGGGCACGAGCATGCTGCCGCCGTACTACCCAGCCGTGGCGGCGGCCCTCACTGCCGGTGACCTCGGCGTGGACGCGGCGGAGAACATCGTCACGGCCCTCGATCGGGTTGCGGCCCGGGTCGCGCCCGACGACCTCGGCACCGCCGAGCGGGCCCTCGTGGCCGGTGCCACCGGGGCGATCACCGATGAAACCCGTGGGCTCCCCGGTGAGGGGTTCGCTTTTCCCGCTGACCTGGTGCGTGGCATGGCCGGGCAGTGGCAAGCCCGCCTCGATCCTGACGGCACCGCCCCGACCGAGCCCGTCGCCGAAGCGCGCAGCACCGTCGGGTTCGGGTTTTTCCGTGACGGCCTCTACCCTTTGCGCGGCGGAGTCACGCCTGAGCTGCGCGGCATCATGAACGCGATCTTCGACACCTACCTCTCCGCCCACGCCGCCCCCGCGTTCCCCACCGCGGAGGAGCAGGCCCTGATGGATTCGGGCCAGCTGATCCCGGGAGCCGAGGCCGCGGCCCTCGGCGATGACCGCACCAGCGGCGAGAAGCGCGCCGACATCCTCCGCGGCGTGTTCGAAGCCGCCACCCGCGACACGGGAACCCCGAGCATGGGCGGCGCCGCCCCCACCGTCATGATCCACGTCAACCAGGCCGACCTCACCGCCGGCCGTGGGGTGGGCTGGATCGACGGCGTCGAAGCCCCAGTCTCGCTGACCACCGTGAAGCAGGCCCTCTGCACCGGCGGCTTCCAAGAGATCCGATTCGGGCAGAACAACAAAGTCCTCAGCCTCAGCACCGAGAACCGTTTCTTCAACCGGGCCCAACGCCGCGCCATCACCGCCCGCGACAGCGGCTGCACCATCCCCGGCTGCACCGTGCCACCCGCCTGGTGCGAAGTGCACCACGTGACCCCCTGGCACCGCGGCGGCAAGACCGACATCGACAACGGGGTGCTGCTCTGCTGGTACCACCACCACAGCATCGACACCTCCGGCTGGGAAATCCGCATGATCCGCGGCAAACCCCAAGTCAGGGCACCATACTGCTACGACCCCACCCGCACCTGGCGGGCAGCAGGCGAAAACCGGGCCGGGGGGCGGGCCCCGCACGGGGTTGCTCGGTCCGGGTCTCGACAGGCTCGACCGACGTCGACGTGAGTTCTGGGCATCGGGGCGCCACGGGTCTGCGGGCGCCGTCGCACTGGGGTCTGGGCAGGCACGACGGCGGGGACCCAACCGGCCCGTGGGCATCCGATACCCCGCTGTACACTTTTCAGGACGTCGCGCATGGGTGACGTCAAGCTCCGGGCCACGACTACGGCCTCGAGTAACTGAAAAGGATCCACACTTCACATGACGACACTTCCCCGCCTGGTTGCCTTCGATCTCGACGACACGCTCGCCGCTTCCAAGTCGCCGCTCGACCCACGCATGGCGGAACTCATGGTGAACCTGCTCGGGGTCGTCGACGTATGCGTCATCTCCGGCGGGCAGATCGCCCAGTTCCACATGCAGTTGATCGACAACCTCGACACCGTGAATGAAGACATCCTCTCGCGCCTGCACCTGATGCCCACCTGCGGCACGCAGTACTACCGGCACGCCGACGGCGCCTGGAACCAGATCTACGCCGAATACCTGACCGACGCCGAGAAGACGGATGCCCTCCGCGCCGTCGAGATCTCCGCGCGTTCGCTGGGCTACTGGGAGAGCGACACCTGGGGCCCGATCCTCGAGGACCGCGGCTCGCAGATCACCTTCTCCGCTCTCGGCCAGGCCGCCCCGGTCGCCGCGAAAGCCGCGTGGGACCCCACCGGCGAGAAGAAAAACACCCTGCGCGAAGCCGTGCAGGTGCTGCTCCCCGGCCTCGAGGTGCGCTCCGGCGGTTCCACCTCGGTGGACATCACACGTCGCGGCATCGACAAGGCCTACGGCATGAACAAGCTGGCCGCCCTCACCGGCGTGCCCCTCGACGACATGCTGTTCGTCGGCGACCGCCTCGACGAAAACGGCAACGACTACCCGGTCAAGGTTCTCGGCGTGGAATGCGTCGCCGTGGAGGGTTGGGAAGACACGGCCGCGTTCCTTGAGACGCTGATTCCTCAGCTCGAGGCCGCCGCCGCCGCCTCCTCGGCCGCCGAAGCTTCCGCCTGACGGATGCTGCTCACCGGACCCCGCGATGAACTCCCATATCCGGTGAGGATAGGCCGGGCTATGCTGTCGACACCGTTCTCCCGAGCGGCCACAGGAGGCAACCCGAATGCCAAGCGGAGCCAGCGAACTGCGCCACAAAACCCCCGATCCGGTGCTCGAAGCGCCGCGGAAACGTCATCCCTGGCGCATCACCTTGGGCGTGCTCGTCACGGTTGTGCTGGTCACCATCGCCGCGGGCGGCATCTATGCGTTCAGCCTGACCCGCGCTTTCGACAGTGGCACCGAGAAGATCTCGAACGCCTTCCCCGACGAGGCTTCTCGTCCGCCGACCCATCTGCAGCGGTGGATGCGGTTCCCGACGGGCAGGCGCAGAACATCCTCCTACTCGGATCGGACACCCGCGGCGCCACCGGGAAGGACCTCTCCGACATCCGTGGCGAGCGTTCGGACACCATGATGGTGGTGCACGTGCCGGCCGATCGCAAGAACCTCTTCGCCATGTCGATCCTGCGCGACAGCTGGGTCGAGGTGCCTGGGCACGGGCCGGCGAAGATCAATGCCGCGCTCTCCTGGGGAGGGGTGCCGCTGGCAGTGCAAACCGTGGAAAACCTTCTCGGCACCCGCATCGATCACGTGGCCGTGGTCGACTTCTCCGGGTTCGAACAGGTGACGGATGCCCTCGGCGGCGTCAACGTCGACAACCCGATCGGTTTCGACTCGTACCACCTCAAGGGGCACTTCTTCGGCAAGGGGTTGCAGCACCTGACCGGCTCGGAGGCCATCGCCTTCGCGCGAGAACGGTATGCCTTCCAGGACGGCGACTTCCAGCGGGTGCGCAACCAGCAGCTCATCATCAAGAGTCTGCTTTCCGCCGCGATGCACAGGTCCGTGCTCGCCGATCCGGTAAAGACGTCGGGTTTGCTGGAGACGGTCACGCCCTATCTCGCCGTGGACGACGGCTTCAACTCCGCCTACCTGACGTCGCTGGCCTGGGAACTGCGCGAACTGCGGCAGCCGCAGATCACGTTCTTCACGATGCCGACCGACGGAACGGGAACATCAAACGACGGCCAGTCGATCGTGAACGTGGACTGGGAGGGTCTCGATGCCGTGCGCGAGGGCTTCCAGACCGACACCTTGAGCGCCTACCGGCCGGAGCTGCAGACGATCGGGTAGCGGTGCGGCCGGCTCCGGCCAGCCTCCGGCGGCCTCCGTTCTTCGGCGGCCTCCGTTCTCCGTTCTCCGTTCGCCAGTCGCCAGTCGCCCATCCGTTCGCTGTCGCCCGGCCCCTGTTGAGAACTGTTCCAGGCCGCCATGGTCGGAGACATCCAGCAGCTGGTCCTGGTTCTCGGCATCGTCGTGGCCGCGGCATCCGGCGGCCTGCGGGCCTGGCGACAGGTGGCTTGCAGGGAGACGGATGCCGCGCGCGGCTGTGCGGCCCACGCCGCCGCCGTCCTCGCCCGAGCGGATGCCGCGCGTGGCGACCCGCTTGCCGCCGCACTGGCGGGCCTGTCCGGCATCGAGGTTGCGCTGCTGACGCACTTCACCGCGCCGTGTACCACGATCCTCGCGGCCGTTCTGGTCGAGGTGCTGGTGGCGGGCGCGCCGAGCGGGCGCTGGCAGTGGGGCAACTGAGCGGCGGGGATGCGGCTGCCGCCGTGCGCACGTTGGACGCCCTGGTCATGGTTGCGCCCCAGGGCGTCGCGGTCGCGGTGCAGCATGCGGTTGCGCTGTACGTGTCCGGCGACATTTCCGGTTACGACGTCGCGGTGCGGCGCGCACTCGCGCAGGACCCCTCCGAGCCGACCGCCCTGCGTCTGCGCGACATCCTCTTCTCCCAGTAGGCCCGCCCCTGCTAGTCCCGCCCCACTCGGGTCGGGCTGGCAGCTGCGGCTAACTCAGGAGAAACCCGGCCGAGATCATCCGTCGCCGCGGGTTTCCGGGGGCTGTGCCGGGCATCCAGCCCAGGTCTCCTGAGTTAGCCACCGGTGAGGCCGGTGGCCGGTGCCTCAGCTGGTATAGCTCCTGCAATTCGCGGCCGGAGGGTCACGCCTGGCCGGGCCGGGCACATCCGTCAGAATCTGCGGGTGTTATGCACGCCGGCGGGGGCTAACTCAGGAAAACCGGTCCGGCTGCGGCTTGCGCCCCCGGAATTACACAACGGATACCCAGGCCCATCCCGGATCTCCTGAGTTAGCCACAGAAAGAGCCAGTGCGAGTGCCGATGGGCACCCCGGCGCACACCCGCACCAGCACTGCAGTCCCCGTCAGCGCCCGCGGCCGCCGCGCAACAGAACCAGCCCGAGCACCGTGCCGACCGTGGCCCCGGCCGTGTTTGCGACCACATCGGCGAGGGTGGCGAAGCGGTCCGGCAGGAAGATCAGCTGCCCGAGTTCGATGGCGCAGCTCGCCGCGAATCCGACCAGCACGGCCAGCCCCCACCGTCGTGCGCCGGCCACGAGCACGACGAACAGGCCGACCGGCACGAACAGGGCGATGTTGGCGATGAACTCGACCAGGCCGTAGCGCACCCAGCCGGGCGCGCCGTGTTCCTGCAGCCAATCGATAAGGGCCAGCAGTGAGTCGTAGGCCGCCCGGTCGACCGGCACCGGCCAGAACGCGATGAAGGCCAGCGCGACCAGATAGGTCAGCATGAGCCAGGGCGCCCACCGGCGCAGCCGGGTGTGCGCGGCTCCGCCCGCCGCGGCGGGGCCCGGCGGTGTCGGCGGGGGAGTGCGACTCGCGCCGGTCATGTCTCGCCTCCCGGTACGTCACGGTCGGCAAACCGACGGCGCCGGGACCTGACCGCAACACTGTCGATCTATCTACCGTAGACGCGTCCGCGCACGGTGGCTCGCAAATACGCTCTGAGCCGAAGGATGCCCACCGCCGACCGTTTCCATTCCGGTCGAGAGTGACCGGTAATGCGGGCGCTCTCGACCGGAACGGGCACCCTCACGACGGGAACCGAGCCCTACCGCTCGGCCGACACCCGCTTCGGCAGAACGAACACGAGCAGCAGCGCCAGCACGCTGAACGCGGCGCTCACGCCCATGGCCGCGGTGGCGCTTTCGGTGAAGCCGGCGGCGACGGCCTCCGCGCCGGGGCCGGCCACGACCAGGGTGCCGAAGAAGACGCTGCCGATCACGGCGATGCCCACGGCGCTGCCGATCCGCTGCATGACGCCGACCACGCCGCTGGCCGCACCGGCCTCGGAGCGGTCCACGGTCGCCACGATGAACTGGGCGTTCGGCGCGATGAAGAACCCGCTGCCGAGGCCCGCGATCAGCAGCGGCGGCAGCAGCTCCCAGTTGGTGATCTCGGGGCCGATCAGGAGCAGGGCGAGCCAGATCCAGATCAGACCGACGGTGACCAGGGATACGCCGATCACCAGAACGGTGCGGCCGAGCCGCTGCGCCAGCCGGTTGCTCTGCGAGGCCCCGATGATGGTTCCGATCGCGAACGGGATCGACACCAGCCCCGACTCGAGGGCGGTGTGCCCGAGCCCAGCCTGCCAGAGAATCGAAATGGTGAAGAAGATGCTGGTGAACGCCGCGAAATAGACCAGGGCGAGCACAATGCCGCCGGTGAACGCCGGATGCCGGAACAGCTTCGGCGGCACCAGCGGGCTCTTGCCCCACCGGGTGTAAGCGACCTCCCAGAAGCCGAACGCCACGATCAAAAGCGCGCCCGCGGCGAGGGTCAGGTAGGTCCAGAGCGGCCAGCCCCGGTCCTCACCCTCGATCAGGGGAACGAGCAGCGCCACGAGTCCGGTGGAGATCAGCACCAGGCCCACCCAGTCGATGCCGCCGCTCGGGGTGCCCGGAGCGCGTTCGGAGCCGGCCGGGAGCAGGATCGCCGCCGCGACGAGGGCGACGATGCCGATCGGCAGGTTGACCCAGAAGACCAGGCGCCATCCGTTCTCGTCACCGAAGGCCTCGATGATCAGGCCGCCGACGATCGGGCCGAGTGCCGTGGACACGCCGATCACCGTGCCCATGATCGCGAAGGCCTTGCCGCGGGTGATGGGCGGGAACAGAAGCTGGATCACAGCGGTCACGGCCGGCACGAACATGCCGCCGGCAAGCCCCTGCACGACCCGGGCGATGATCAGCTGCAGATCGTTCTGCGCGAGCCCGCAAGCCAGGCTGGCCAGGGTGAACAGCAGCAGACCGGTGAAGAAGACCCACTTGTGGCCGATGCGGTCGCCGAGCCGCCCGGCCGGGATCAGCGCGATCCCGAAGGCGAGCGCGTAGCCGGAGATGATCCAGGAGAGGGTGGCCTCCGAGGCATCCAGGCTGGTACGGATGGTCGGAAGCGCCACATTCACGATCGTGGTGTCGAGCAGCGCCATGAACATGCCGGCCAGCAGCACGATCAGGGCCTGCCAGGCATGCCGTGGGATAGCGACAGGTGCGGGGAGACCCGGGCTGGAATCGGTCATGACATGATCCTCTCGCGCTTCTGGCCGCGCCGGCCCGGCCGCACCAAACACCAACTACCAAACACCAACTACAAAAACCCCCACTCCGAAGAGTGAGGGTTTTGCATATCTGTCGGGGTAACAGGATTTGAACCTGCGACCTCGTCGTCCCGAACGACGCGCGCTACCAAGCTGCGCCATACCCCGATGGCCCGTAAGCCTTGACAAGTATAACCCCCCGGATGCCCTACCACGACCATCCGGCGCCGAGCCTGCCGAGACCCCTGCTACGCCGCCGTCAGCGTGAGCAGGGTCGCCTCCGGCGCGCAGGCAAACCGCACCGGCGCGTAGATCGACGTGCCGAGCCCCGCGGACACGTTCAGGTACGAGGTGTGCAGTCCGGAGTCCCAGAGGCTGAGGCCCTTGACCTGCTTGCGCGGGATGTCACAGTTGGTGACGAGGGCGCCGTACCGGGGAACGCACACCTGCCCGCCGTGCGTGTGCCCGGCCAGGATCAGCTGGGCGCCATGGTTGACGAACGAGTTGAGCACCCGCTGGTAGGGCGCGTGGGCGACGCCCACCGTGAGCGTCGACCGCGGCGGGGTCGCCTCCTCAGGGTCGGGCCAGTGCTCCTCCGACAACGGATCGTTCGCCCGCAGGTCGTCGATCGCCCGCGTGATCAGGTCGAGGCGGTCGAGCCCGATGTGCGGGTCGTCCACCCCGAACAGCTCCAGATGGGTGCCGTTGATGTCGAGCGCGGCCGCAGCGTTGTCGAGGTCGATCCAACCGAGGTCGCCGAACACCCGGTGCAGGTGAGCGATGTCGAGCTTCTCGTGTAAGGCCGAGCGAAGCGTCGACGGGGCACGGAAATACCGCATCGGGTTCTTCAACTGCGGCCCGTAGTAGTCGTTCGACCCGTTGACGAAGATGCCCGGAATGCCGCGGAACGGTTCGAGGGCATACTCGATCCCGGAAATGCCGTCGGCGTGACCGAGGTTGTCGCCCGTGTTCACGACCAGGTCCGGCTCGAGGTCGGCCAAGCCGCGCACCCAGTCCTGTTTATCCCGCTGCCACGGTGCCATGTGCAGGTCGGAAAGGTGGAGCACCTTGATCGGGGCGGATCCCGGCGCGAGGACCGGAACGAGAACCTCGCGGAGGGTGAACATGCGGCGCTCCACGAGAAAGCCCCAGGCGAACGCGGCGACTCCGGCCGCGGCGACCAACCCGGCGCTGACGGCCAGTGAGGTGCCTGCGGAGTTGGCGCGGGTCATCCGTTGCCCCCGCCGTTTGCGTCGGGTTTCGCGTCGGGCTTCGCGCCGGCGGCAAGCTTGCCGACCACGATCGTGACGGCGCTGCCCGCCGCGGCGCCGGAGCCGGCGGTCGGTGTCATGGAGAGCACCGTGCCGACCTGCTTCGGGTCGGTGACGTCCTGCTCCTGCTTGACGATGCCGAAGCCTGCCAGGGTGGAGGTGGCTTCGGCCTCGGTCTTGCCCACGACATCGGGCACGATCTTGAGCGCGCCGTTGCTGGAGTAGACGGTCACGGTTGATCCGCGGCTGGCGCTGCTGCCGCCGGCCGGGTCGGTGCGGGCCACGGTGCCGGCGGGCATCTCCGAGTCGGTCACACCGCCGTCGACCACGTCGAAGCCGGCCGAGGTCAGGGTGGAGGTGGCGTCGCTCATCGACTTGCCGCGCAGGTCGGGGATCGGAATCTGGACGGCCTGGAGCACCTTGTTGGATGCCTCGGCGAAGGCGTCTCCGCCGTACTTCGCGTTCGCGACGCTCATCACCTCCGGCCACATGCGGTGACGGGCGTCGGAGGCCCTGCCGCCCACCCAGTCGCGGACGAGGCGCTGGTTGATGTCGCCGGTGACGCTGACGACGCCGACCACGGTGGCGACCTTGCTGCTCGCGCCGCTCATCCAGGTGTCCTTGTTGCCGTCGGTGGTTCCGGTCTTGCCGATCATCGGCACCTGCGGGGAGGTCGCGGAATTCGACGCGCGTCCCGTGCCTTCGGTCATCACCTTTTGCATGGCATACGTCATGCCGGCGTCGACCTCAGGGGTGACCGCCTGGGTGCACTTGGTCTTCGGCGGGGTCATGTCGACGCCGTCGCCGCCGACGATCCGGTCGATCACGATCGGGCTGCAGCTGAGGCCGTTGTTGGCGATGCCGGCGAAGGCGATGGCCATGCTGAGCGGCGCGACCTCGTTCGTGCCGAGCACGGCCGAGGGCCCCTTGACGAGTGGCTCCATGTCGGCGCGGCCCACGCCGAAGGCGTTGGCCATGTCTGCGATGCCGCACAGGTCCAGCTTCTTCGCCATGCCGATGAAGCCGGTGTTGATGGAGCCGATCGTCGACTGCAGCGCGCTGTAGTTGGTGCCGGACTCGTTCGCGTCGTTCTTGGGGTCGAAGACGTAGCTCTGGTTGCCCTCACAGCTGTTCTTGAACACGCCCCAGTCGCTCTTGCGGCGGGAGTCGACGCGTTCGTTGAGAGTGTGCCCCTGGGTCAGCCACTCGGCGAGGGTGAAGACCTTATAGGTCGAGCCGGGCTGGAACCCGAGCGAGCCGCCCTCGTTGTAGTTGGTGTTGTAGTTGATGCCCGTGTAGTCGTTGTTGTTATCGGTCACGGCCGGGTCCTGGCTGTAATCCTTGTTCTGGGTCATGGCCAGCACTCGGCCGGTGCCCACCTCGACGCTGGTGATCACACCGCCCACGTCCCAGTCCCCGTACTGCTTCGGCACGTGCTTCTTCATGGTGGTCTCGGCGGCGTTCTGCAGGTCGAGGTCGAGCGTGGTGTAGATCTCGTAGCCGCCACGACGGAAGTTGGCCATGCGGGTGACTTCGTCTTCGCCGAAGGAGGGGTCGTTCCGCAGGGTGTTGACGACCAGGTCGCAGAAGTAGGCGCTGCCGCCGGCTGTCGCACACCCGGTGCTGGGTTCCGTGATGGTGGGCTCGATCACGGTGGCCAGGGCGGCGTCGTGGTCTTCCTGGGTGATCTTCTGGTACTTGAGCATCTCGCCCAGGATGTAGTCGCGGCGTTCCTTGTTGGCGGCATACCCGTTGGCGACGCCGTTGGTTTCGCTGTCCGCGTTGTCGAGCTGGAACTTGACCGGGTTGTTCACGATCGCCACCAGGCTCGCCGCCTGCGCCAGTGACAGGCCCGCGGCGGTGGTGTTGTAGTAGTAGTTGGCGGCCGATTCGATGCCGTAGACCGTGCCGCCGAAACCGGTGATGTTCAGGTACTGGCGAAGGATGTCGTCTTTCGCGTACTGCTTCTCCACGCCGATGGCGAGGCGCATCTCCTTGAGCTTGCGGTCGGGGGTGGTCTCCGTGGCCGTGTCGTAGCAGCTCATGCGCTTCTTTTCGTCGGCCAGAGCCTCGCACTTCTGCACCTGCACGTTTTTCACGTACTGCTGGGTGATCGAGGAGCCGCCGCGCGCGGTGCCGGTGGCCACGGTGCTCACGACGCCCTTGACGGTGCCCTCGAGGTCGATGCCGCCATGCTCATAGAAGCGGGGGTCCTCGCCCGCGATCACGGCATCCTTCACGAACGGGCTGATCGCGTCCCACTCGACTTCCACCCGGTTCTGGTCGTAGAACGAGGCCAGGAGTAGGGGGCTGCCGTCGGCGTTGGTCGCGTAGATGTTGCTCTTCTGCGCCAGCTGGTCGATCGCGAGGTAGTCGGGGAGGCTCTCGAACATGTTGATCGTGTTCGTGGCTGTCATGCCGGAGAGGGCCAGAGCGGGGGTGACAGCGGCGGCGACGAGGACGCCGGCCACGGCGCTCATCCCGACGAAACCGAGGAACCCGCCGAGCGCTCCACTAACCGTACGATTTTTGGCAGACATACTATTTAGACTAAGTGCTAAATCTGGAAAATCGCCTGAATCGGAGCCTTATGCCTGCCTGGGAGTACCTTACGACGCCGCTGATGATTCACAACACAGCTGCCATTTTGAACAATTGGGGCTCGGAGGGCTGGGAGCTTGTGCAGGTCGTTCCCGGACCCGAGGGTGGGCTTGTCGCCTACCTCAAGCGCCCCGTCGCCACCGAAGGAGCCTGAGGCGTGGCGCAGATCGCTGCCCGACTGGCCGAGCTCGGCATCGAGCTGCCGAGCGTCGTGCCGCCCGTGGCCAGCTATGTGCCGGCCGTGGTCTCCGGCTCGCTGGTGTTCACCAGCGGTCAGCTGCCGATGATCTCGGGGGCGCTGCCGGCCACCGGCAAGGTCGGCGACGGCCACGGACTCGTGCCGGCCGCCGACGCCCATGACTACGCCCGGCAGTGCGCGCTGAATGGGCTTGCCGCCATCCAGGCCGCGATCGGATCGCTGGACCGAGTGACGCAGGTCGTCAAGGTCACCGGGTTCGTCGCATCCGACCCGTCGTTCACCGGCCAGCCCGGTGTCGTCAACGGTGCCTCCCAGGTGCTCGGCGAGATCTTCGGCGACAGGGGCGTGCATGCCCGCTCGGCCGTCGGCGTCGCCGTGCTGCCGCTGGATTCCCCGGTCGAGCTGGAGCTCATCGTCTCCTTCGCCTGAGCCCCAGAAAGCGGGCAGGCCCACTGGGCCTGCCCGCTTTCGTGTGTCTACTCGGGTGCGTGTCTGCTCGGGTGCGTGCCCGAGCGAATTGGTTAGACGCCGGTTACTTCAGGGTGGACATGATCGCCGTCATCACCGAGGTGTCAGCGAGGGTGGTGGTGTCGCCGACCTCGCGGCCCTCCGCGACATCCTGCAGCAGACGCCGGATGATCTTGCCCGAGCGCGTCTTCGGCAGCTCGCTCACGATGAAGATCTGACGGGGTCTCGCGATGGCACCGATCTGCTGGGACACGTGCGCCCGCAGCACGGCCTGGATGTCCGCGTGCGAGGACTCCTCCAGGTGGCTGTACTTGATGATGACGAACGCCACCACCGCCTGGCCGGTCGTGTCGTCGTGCGCGCCGACCACGGCCGCCTCGGCGGTCATCGGGTGCGCCACCAGCGACGACTCGATCTCGGCCGTGGACAGGCGGTGCCCCGACACGTTCATCACGTCGTCGACCCGGCCGAGCAGCCAGATCTCACCGTCCCGGTCGAGGCGGGCGCCGTCACCGGCGAAGTAGCGCGGGTTCTCCGAACCGAACTTCTCCCAGTACGTCTCCTTGAAGCGCTCCGGGTCACCCCAGATGCCGCGCAGCATCGACGGCCACGGTTCGGTCACCACGAGCAGGCCACCGTTGTCGCGGCCCACGTGGTTTCCCTCGTCGTCGAGCACGTCGATCACGACGCCGGGGATCGGGCTCTGCGCCGATCCGGGCTTGGTCGTCGTCACACCGGGCAGGGCGGAAATCATGATCGCGCCTGTCTCGGTCTGCCACCAGGTGTCGACCACCGGCGCGACATTGCCGCCGATGACCTCGCGGTACCACATCCACGCCTCCGGGTTGATGGGCTCGCCCACCGAACCGAGCAGGCGCAGGCTGGTCAGGTCGAAGCCCTGCGGGATCTGGCGACCCAGCTTCATGAAGGTACGGATGGCCGTGGGCGCCGTGTACAGGATGCTCACCTTGTACTTCTCAACGATTTCCCACCACCGGCCGGGGTGCGGGGTGTCCGGGGTGCCCTCGAAGAGCACCTGGGTGGCGCCGTTGGCGAGCGGGCCGTAGACCACGTAGCTGTGGCCGGTGATCCAGCCAACGTCGGCGGTGCACCAGTAGACATCCGTCTCGGGGTGCAGGTCGAACACGTTCTTGTGGGTGAAGGCCACCTGCGTGAGGTAACCACCGGTGGTGTGCAGGATGCCCTTGGGCTTGCCGGTGGTTCCGGACGTGTAGAGGATGAACAGCGGGTTCTCGGCCGGGAAGCCCAGCGCCTCATGCTCTCCCGCGACCGAGGCGAGCTCGTCGTGCCACCACAGGTCGCGGTCGAACCACTCCACGAAGCCGTCGGTGCGCTTGACCACGAGCACGTTGCGCACGGTGGTCTCGCCGCCCTCCAGAGCTGCGTCGACGGCCGGCTTGAGAGCGGACGCCTTGCCCTTGCGGTAACCGCCGTCGGCGGTGATCACGAGCACGGCGCTGGCGTCATCGATGCGCGAACGGAGGCTTTCGGCGCTGAAACCACCGAAGATGACCGAGTGCACGGCGCCGATGCGGGCCACGGCGAGCATCGAGATGACGGCCTCCGGGATCATCGGCAGGTAGATCGCGACGCGGTCCCCGGCATTCACGCCGAGTTTTGTCAGCACATTCGCAGCACGCTTTACTTCGGCAGTGAGCTCGGCATATGTGATGTCGCGGGAGTCTCCCGGCTCACCCTCGAAGTGCAGCGCCACCCGGTCGCCGTTGCCGGCCAGCACGTGCCGGTCGAGGCAGTTCCAGGCCACGTTCAATTCGCCGTCTTCGAACCATTTGGCGAACGGTGGATTGGTCCAGTCCAGGGTTTTTGTGAACGGCTTATGCCAGTGCAGAAGCTCGCGGGCCTGATCAGCCCAGAATTTCAAACGGTCGTCCGCGGCGTCCTGATAGATCTGCGGCTTCGCGATGGATTGTGCGGCAAATTCCGGTGTCGGCGGGAATCTGCGGGATTCATGGAGAAGGTTATCGATCTTGACGCTCATACGTATGTCGCTCCTTTGCGATGCGCTGCGTGTATCGGGCGCGATAATCAAGCCCCTCCTGAACCCTACACGGCGACCTGTGTCGCCCAGGTTGCGCAGAATTGCGGCGAGTTCCCACCCCCAATTGTGGTCTCATCAGGCGCCCGGGTTCTGTGTCCTCATTTATGAGGACACAGGGGACTTGCGCATCTGTAATTCCCCTTGTACATTGATTCTCGTCCGAACGAAAGTTTTGACCTGCGGTGTGTCTGGTTCCCCCCAATCAGCGCACGGCCGAGGCGGCACCTGTTCCCCCCAATAGGTGCCGCCCCCCTTTTTTAACCGGTGGTTTTTCGCGGTGGTGCGTCCCGGTCCTCCCCAGTCGGCGGTCGGCTCGGGTTCTCCTCGATCCGGCGCAGGGGCCGGCGGCGCTCCCACCGCCGATCTAACGTCGGGGCATGCCCGAGCCGTTCGTCGCCGTCCCGTCGTATCGCAGGGCCGTGCCTGCCCGCCCTTCCGTCGACGCTCCCGACCGCCGCACGGATGCCCCGCCGCCCGGTGTGCCCAGCCCCGGTGTGCCCAGCCCCGGTGTGCCCAGCCCCGGTGTGCTCCCGGCGATCCGGCACCTCGACGTATCCGTGCTCGGCCCGCTCGCCGAGTTTGCCGCCGACGGCGAGGTCACCGATCTGTTCGTCAACGGCGTCGCCGGGCTGTGGGTGGACGCCGGCCACGGGCTGCTGCACGACCCGCAGTGGAGCAGCCCGGAACCGGCTGTGCCTGAACTGGCGGTGCGCCTGATCGCACTCGGTGGGCGACACATCGACGAGGCCAGCCCCTGCGTCGATGTGCGGCTGTCCGACGGCATCCGGGTGCATGCGGTGCTGCCGCCGGCGTCGAGCACGGGCACGCTGCTGTCCATCCGGTTGCCTCGTGCCGAGCGGCTGAGCCTGGCCGCGCTCGCCGCCGAGGGTCTGTTCGGGGTGGGGGAGGCATCCGTCGCCGTCGCCGACCGGCTGCGCGCGGCCGTGCACCGGCGCGAGAACCTGCTCATCACGGGAGCCGCCGGCAGCGGCAAGACCACCCTGCTCGCGGCGCTGCTGGGCGAGGCACCGCCTGGGGAGCGCATCGTGGCCATCGAGGACGTCGCCGAACTGCGCATCGACCACCCGCATGTCGTGGCGCTCGAAGCTCGGCAGCCGAACCTCGAGGGGGCCGGCCGGATCGGCCTGGAAAGTCTCCTTCGCGAGGCGTTACGGATGCGCCCCGACCGGCTGGTGCTCGGCGAATGCCGCGGTGCCGAGATCCGGGAGCTGCTGGCCGCGCTCAACACCGGCCACGACGGCGGCGCCGGCACCCTGCACGCGAACTCCCTGCACGACGTTCCGGCCCG
Organism: Cryobacterium sp. TMT2-18-2; assembly: GCF_004402245.1. Taxonomy (NCBI): domain Bacteria; kingdom Bacillati; phylum Actinomycetota; class Actinomycetes; order Micrococcales; family Microbacteriaceae; genus Cryobacterium; species Cryobacterium sp. TMT2-18-2. Next base: position 44,624 of record NZ_SOFU01000005.1, on the reverse strand, counting down.
ACTCGAGGCCCTCGGCGCTCTCGCCGGACTGAGTCCGGAAGCGGTGGCCCGGCAGGCAGTGAGCGCGATCGGGTTGGTGCTGCACCTCGAGCGACGCGAGGGCCGCCGCCGGCTCGCCCCGCTCGGCCGGTTCGCGCTGGACGCCCGGGACCGCCTGCAGGTGATCGCCGCGTCCCCGGGGAACCGCTTGGCCCCGGGGGAGTCCGGCCCGCCCAGACCGGTCCGCACACACGGGCGGCGGGCCGCCGCGCCCGCCGACACTGGAGAGTCGGAATGAGAGTCGGCACGTGGCTCGGCGTGAGGCGACGGCAGGGTCCGGCCAGCCCGGCCATCGAGGAGGTGGCGCAGGTGACCCAACGCATCGCGGTTCTCCTCGCCGCCGGCGTCTCCCCGGCATCCGCGTGGGCCTACCTCGAACCCGTCGCTTCGCACCCCGTCGGCGAAAAGTCTCTGTCGCCGACACCGCCCTCATCGGGGGCGCAGATCATCCGGGCGGCGGCCGACGCCGGGCGCCGCGGCGACAACATCGCCGACGCCGTGGCCGCCGAGGCCCGCGCACTGGGCGGCCAGATCGGCACCGCCTGGCTGGGCCTCGCCGCGGCCTGGCAGGTGGCCACCCAGGCCGGAGCGCCGCTGGCCTCCTGCCTGCGGCAACTGGCGTCATCCTTCCGGGACCTCGGCCAGTTGCACGCCGACCTCGCCGTGGCGCTCGCCGGTCCGAGCGCCACGGCACGGATGGTCGCGTTCCTGCCGGTCGTCGGTGTGCTGTTCGGCAGTCTTCTCGGCTTCAACACGCTGCAGACGCTGTTCCTCACCGCACCCGGTTGGGCCTGCCTCGCCGGCGGCGGCGCCCTCATGGTGGCGGCGGACCGCTGGAACCGGTGGCTCGTGAACTCCGCCCGGGCACGGGACCCGACCCCCGGGCTCGAACTGGACCTCACCGCCATTGCCATGACCGGCGGCGGCTCCGTCGACCGCGCCCGAACCCTGGTCGACGCGGCGGCAGAGCGGTTCGCCCTGCACCGCACGGACTCGGCGGCCAGCATCGACCAGGTGCTCGCTCTGTCGGTGCGCGCCGGAGTTCCCGCCGCGGAGCTGTTGCGAAGCGAGGCCGACCAGCTGCGCCGGCAGGCCCGCAGCGACGGCCAGCACCGGGCCGCCACCCTCGCGGTCACGCTCATGATCCCGCTCGGGGTGTGCGTGCTGCCCGCATTCATGCTGATCGGAGTGCTGCCGCTGTTGATGACCGTCCTCTCGTCCACAGTGCTCGTTTTCTGAAGTTCTGCACCGAAGCGAGCGGCTGTCGGTGTTCCGCCGTCGCCCGCGCCAGTCTGAGACCACTCGTGCCGCCCACACACCGCGTCGCCCGATGCGAGAAGGAGACGAACGAATGCCCACCAACGAACCGACCACCGACCCCGGTCTCGGCCACGATTCTCTCCGCGGGGCGGCACCGGCACCCCGGCTTCCGCGCCCCGACCGGTTCCGGCTTACGCGCGGCCTGCACGCCGAGACGGGTGCAGCCACCGCCGAATACGCCGTCGCCACGATGGCGGCGGTCGGATTTGCCGGCCTGCTGATCGTCATCCTGCGCGGCGACGAGGTGCGTGGCATCCTGACCGATCTGGTGCGCAATGCGCTTTCCGTGGGGTAGCCGCCGGCCCGACGGGCACTCCGACGGGCACTCCAACGACGCCCCGAGCGCCCGAAGCCGCCCGCGGCGCCGCCCCGGCCCCAGGGACCGCCCCCGCGACCGCGGCAGCATCACCGCCGAGTTCGCGACGGTCGTCCCAGCCGTACTGCTCGTGCTCGCCTGCTGCCTGGGCGCCCTGCAGGTGATCGGCCAGCAGGTGCGCCTCACGGATGCCGCGGCCGACGCCGCCCGGTCCCTTTCCCGCGGCGACAGCGTCGACCGGGCCTCTGGGCTGGTGCAGCGGGCGGTGCGGGGTGCCTCGATGACCCCGGAGCGCCGGGGTGAGTTCGTCTGCGTAAACCTGCGCGCACCGAGCTCGTTCGGCGCTTTCGCGGCCTTCGGCCTTACGCTTCGGGCCGGGTCCTGCGCGCTCGGCGGTGGCCGGTGAGGCCCCGCCGGGGGAGGTCCCGGACGCTGACTTCCCGGGCTGTACGGCGGCGGCGGACCGTGACTCGCCGGGGTGTGCGGCGGCACTGGTCAGCACCCGAGCGCGGCTCGGGCACGGTGCTTGCTGTCGGGGTGCTGGGCGCGGTCATGCTCCTGACGGCGGTGCTGCTGCCGCTGTTCGCCGCGCTGGTGGTCGGCCAGGCGGTGCAGGGGGCAGCGGATGCCGCGGCGCTTGCCGCCGCCGACACCGCCTCGGGCGCCGTGGCCGGGGTTCCCTGCGCGGCGGCGGCCGAAGCCGCAAGGTTGAACGGGGCATCCGTCACCGTCTGCACGGTGGACGGGCTGATCGCATCGGTGACCGCGGTGCGCGGCTACCTCGGGTTCGAGCTGGGCGCGCAGGCACGGGCCGGGCCGCCCGATTCGCCCGTCGGCCCCGCCGGCTGACCTCGTCTCTGCCGGCGGGAGAGCGGCCGGCGGCTCAGTCGAAGAGGGCCTCGATGTAGCGATAGTCCACGGCGGTGGGTCGATCCGGGAATGTGCTGGAGTCGAATTCGAGGCCGGAGCCGCGCAAATAGAGGTAGCGCTTGCTGCCGTCGGCGGGGATCTCGATCCGCGGCCGGGGATCGCCGGATTCCAGGAACTGGGTGGTGACTGTCTTGCCTTGGAGGGGGCCGTCCGTGAGCTTCGCGGTGTACGTGCCCGTCGCTGAATTCGCCATGCTCCAATTGTCTCCGGCAGCGCAGGCCTGGCAACCCCCAATGGTCTCGCGCGGCGTGGTCGATTAGGCAGGCACCATATTGAAGTGTGTATGGTGTGCCATGGCCCACTTGGACCCGTACCTATAAAGAGGAGTCTGGTGCCAGGCACTAAGAAGCTGGTCATTGTCGAATCGCCGACGAAGATGAAATCGATCGCCGCGTACCTGGGCGACGGATACGAGGTCTTGTCCTCGGTCGGTCATATTCGCGACTTGATCGAGCCCAAGAACCTGCCACCCGAACTGAAAAAGGGTCCACTCGGCAAGTTCTCGGTCGACGTGGAAAACGGTTTCGAGCCGTACTACGTCGTGTCCGACGCGAAGAAGAAGACCGTGGCCGAACTCAAACGGGCCATGAAGAACGCCGACGAACTCCTGCTCGCAACTGATGAGGACCGCGAAGGCGAGGCCATCGCCTGGCACCTGTTGCAGGTCCTGCAGCCCAAGGTGCCGGTCAAGCGCATGGTCTTCCACGAAATCACCAAGGAAGCCATCCTGCAGGCGAAGGACAACACCCGCGACCTCGACACCGCCCTCGTCGACGCGCAGGAGACCCGGCGCATCCTCGACCGCATCTACGGCTACGAGATTTCCCCCGTGCTGTGGCGCAAGGTCGGCCCCGGCCTGTCCGCCGGCCGCGTGCAGTCCGCGGCCACCCGCCTCGTCGTCGAGCGCGAACGCGAGCGCCTCGCGTTCGTGTCGGCCGGCTACTGGGACCTGATCGCCCAGCTCGCTCCCGGCGCGTCCCGGACGGATTCCGCGTTCCAGTCGAAGCTCGTGCGCCTGGGCGGGGAGCGCATCGCCTCCGGCGGCGACTTCGACGACCTCGGCCGGCTGAAACCCAAGGTGACGGCGGTCACGCTCGACGAGGCATCCGCCCTCGCCCTGGCCACCGCCCTCAAGGAACCGTCGGTCGCCCTGACCGTGACGAAGGTGACCGCCAAGCCCTACCGTCGCAGCCCGGCCGCGCCCTTCACCACCTCGACCCTGCAGCAGGAGGCGGCCCGCAAGCTGCGCTTCACCGCCCGCCAGACCATGAGCGTGGCCCAGTCGCTCTACGAAAACGGGTACATCACCTATATGCGAACCGACTCGCCGTCGCTGTCGCAGCAGGCGATCACGGCCGCGCGCACCCAGGCGGCGGCGCTCTACGGCCCCGAAACGGTGCCCGACAAGCCTCGCCTGTACAAGGGCAAGAGCAAGAACGCCCAGGAGGCGCACGAGGCGATCCGTCCGTCCGGTGACACGTTCCGCACCCCTCCGTCGCTCGCCTCCACCCTGCGCGGCAACGACTTCAAGCTCTATGACCTGATCTGGAAGCGCACCGTCGCCTCGCAGATGGCGGACGCGACCGGCTCGACCGCGTCGGTGACCATCGCGGCCGGGCCGACCGGCACGTCCACGCACCCCGCGGCATCCGGGGTGCTCGCGGAATTCGCCGCCAGCGGCACCGTGATCACGTTCCGCGGCTTCATGCTGGCCTATGAGGAATCCCGTGACGAGGAGCGGAACGCACCCACCGACGCCACCGAGTCCAAACTGCCGCCGCTCGAAGAGGGCCAGAAGCTGACCCTGCTCGACGTGGAAGCCAAGGGCCACGAGACCACCCCGGCCGCCCGCTACACCGAGGCGAGCCTGGTGAAGAAGCTCGAGGAGCTCGGCATCGGCCGCCCCTCGACATACGCGTCGATCATCTCCACGATCACCGAGCGCGGCTACGTCACCCCCCGCGGCCAGTCGCTGGTGCCCAACTGGATCGCCTTCTCCGTCGTTCGCCTGCTCGAGGAGTACTTCTCCGACCTGGTCGAATACGACTTCACCGCCGAGATGGAAGACGACCTCGACCGCATCGCCGACGGCAAAGCCGACCGGGTGGACTGGCTGACCAGCTTCTACTTCGGTTCCGACAAGCACCGCGGCCTGCGGCAGGTCATCGACAACCTCGGCGAGATCGACGCGCGCTCGATCAACTCGATGCCCATCGGCGACGACATCACCCTGCGCATCGGCAAGTACGGTCCCTACCTCGAGGTCATCGACCCGGGCGCGGCACCGGATGCCCCGCCGCGCCGGGTGAACATCCCGCCGAACCTGGCCCCCGACGAGCTGACCCCGGCGAAAGCCCGCGAACTCATCGATGCGCCGGTCATCACCGACCGCGTGATCGGCGAGAACCCGGAGAACGGCAAGCGGATCGTGGCGAAGGACGGTCGGTTCGGCCCCTACGTCACCGAACTGGAGCCCGAGGTCGAGGTCGTTGAACCCGGCGAGACCATCGACCCGGTCACCGGCGAGGTGACCCTGCTGGCCGATTCGGCCGCCGCCGAAGCTGCCTCCACGACCAAAACGGCGGCCGCGGCCGCGAAGCCCAAGCGCAAGCCCCCGGCGAAGAAGGTCGCCGCGGTGAAACCGCGCACGGCTTCGTTGTTCAAGACCATGGACCTCGCCACGATCGACCTCGACACGGCCCTGCATTTGCTCGCCCTGCCGCGCGTGGTCGGCCTCGACCCGGAGACGGGCGCGGAGATCACGGCCCAGAACGGCAAGTTCGGCCCGTACCTCAAGAAGGGCGTGGACACCCGGTCACTGACCAGCGAGGACCAGATCTTCGAGATCGACCTGGCCGGTGCGGTCGACCTGTACGCCCAGCCCAAGTACGGCGCCCGGCGGGCGTCGAGCGCGCTCAAGGAGTTCGAGGCTCCCGACCCCGAAAGCGGCAAGGCGATCAAGGTCAAGGACGGCCGGTTCGGCGCCTACGTCACCGACGGCATCACCAACGCCACCATCCCGAAAGCCGAGACGGTGGAGGAGGTCGACTTCGACCGCGCCGTGCAGCTGCTCGCCGACAAGCGCGCCAAGGGCCCGGCCGTCAAGAAGGCGCCGGCGAAGAAGGCCCCGGCCAAGAAGACGGCGGTCAAGAAGGCCCCCGCGAAGAAGGCGGCGGCCAGGAAAGCCCCGGCTCGGAAGGCGGTCGTCACAAAGCCGACTCCGTCGGGTGCCACCACGACGGTGCGTGCTCAGCGCACCCCGGCTCAGAAGGCCGCGACGGCGGCCAAGGCCGCGGCGACCCGGGCGGCCACCGCGGCCGCGAAGGCCGCGACCCAGGCATCGTCGCTGTCGTGACCCGAGAAGTTCCGGAAGCCGCGACCGGTACCGCCGCTGCCGGGCTGTTCATCACCCTCGAGGGTGGTGACGGGTGCGGCAAGACGACCCAGTCGGAGCTTCTCACCGATTGGCTCCAGCAGTGCGGGCGCACCGTGCTGCGCACCCGCGAGCCCGGCGGAACGGATGTCGGCGGCGCCATCCGTGAGATCGTGCTGCACCACCGCGGCGAGATCGCACCGCGGGCCGAGGCGCTCCTCTACGCCGCCGACCGGGCCCAGCACATCGCGACCGCGGTGCGGCCGGCGCTCGCCCGCGGCGAAGTGGTGATCCAGGACCGCTACCTGGACTCATCCGTCGCCTACCAGGGTGCCGGACGGGTGCTCGACGCCACCGCGGTGCGTGATCTGTCGCTCTGGGCGGCGGAGGGACTGCTGCCCGCTCTGACCGTGCTGCTCGACCTCGACGAGACAGTGGCGCGCGGCCGACTCGACGCCGAGAACAAGCCCTTCGACCGGCTCGAGGCGGAGAAGAGCGACTTTCACCGCCGGGTGCGCGCCGCGTTCCTCGCCCTGGCCGACGCCGAGCCGGAGCGGATTCTGGTCGTGGACGCCGGGCGTCCGGTGGCCGAGATCGCCGCCGTCATCCGCGACCGGGTCGCCGCGCTGCTCTAGGGATGGTGTGAACGGATGTCCGAGGCCGCCGCTGCCCGGTGGCCCGCCGCTGCGGCGGCATCCGTTTCACGCGCGGGCTCGCCGCGCGCTGTGCGCTGTGCGCCGTGCGAATTCGACGGAGATTTTGGCCCTGGACCCTGTTTTCGGCCCCAAACCGGCCGTTTTCGGCAAAATCTCCGTCGAATTGGTTCGGCACCAGGCGCGGTGCTGCGCCGGCTGGACGGAATGCGCCGACTGGACGAGCTCTGCCGGGGGCGCAACCAGCGGACGGCGCCGGCTGGACGGGCTCTAAGCCCTCTGTCACCGACGAAAGGTACTCTGGTCCGATGACTGTGTGGGATGGCCTGACGGGTCAGGCGAGAGCGATCGCGATCTTCCGCGCGGCGGCCGAACGTCCGAGTGACGGAGACGCCGAGGGGCGCGCCGGATCGGCCATGACGCACGCCTGGCTGATCACCGGGCCGCCCGGCTCGGGCCGCTCCAACCTCGCGTTCGCCTTCGCGACCGCGCTGCTCAGCCCCGGCACCGAGGCCGGCGACGAGAGCGCCCGCCGCCTGGTCGACGCCCGGACGCATCCCGACCTGACCGTGCTCTCCACCGAGGGCGTCATCATCAAGATGGACTCGGTCAAAGAGGCCGTGAAGCGCTCGCAGTACTCGCCGTCGGTGGGCCGCTACCGGGTGGTCGTGGTCGAAGACGCCGATCGCATGGTCGAGCGCACCTCCAACGTTCTGCTCAAGGCTTTGGAAGAGCCGCCGGAGCGCACAGTGTGGATCCTCTGCGCTCCCAGCGAGGCCGACCTGCTGCCCACGATCCGGTCCCGCGTGCGATCGGTGCGCTTGCGGGTGCCGAGCATCGACGACGTCGCCGAGCTGCTCGTGGCCCGGGACGGTGTCGACCGGGCCACCGCCGAACGGGCCGCGCGGGAGGCGCAGAGCCACATCGGCATGGCCCGCCGCCTCGCGACGAACCCCGAGGCGCGAGCGCGACGCGAGGAGACCCTGCGGGCGGCCCTCGGCATCCGTGGGGTGTCGGCGGCGGTGAATGCGGCGGCCCGGCTGCTCGCCATCGCCGGTGACGACGCAAAGGCGATCACGCTCGAGCGCGACGCCGCTGAGCGCGAGGGCGTGTTGCGTTCCCTGGGCGTCGAGCCGGGACAGTCGGTCCCGCCCGGACTGCGCAGCCAGATCAAGGCCCTCGAAGACGACCAGAAGCGGAGGGCCACCCGCAGCCTCCGCGACGGGATCGACCGCATCCTGGTCGACCTCACGTCGCTGTACCGCGACGTGATCATGGTGCAGCTCGGCCGGGAGACCAGCGTCATCAACCGGGAACTCTTAGGGGAAGTGCGGGCGGCGGGAGCCGTCTGTGCGCCCGCCGCCACGCTGTTCACCCTGGACGCGATCGCCCAAGCCCGGCAACGGATCGAATCGAACGTGGCGCCGGCGCTGGCCCTCGAGGCCATGCTCGTATCGGCAATCCGCCGGTGACCGAGAACACGTCCCAGAAGGGGAATCCGTTGACCAGACGAACTCGCGTGCGCACCCTGTCGGTGCGTGCCAGGGCCACCGCCCTGGCACTGGTGCTCGCCATGGGCCTCAGCGGCTGCGTGCCGCTGTTCCTGCCGGAGCAGGCGCCGACCACCTCGGTCCCGACCGGGGAGAAGGTCGACGCCGACCTCGAACCGTTCTATAACCAGGTGCTGAAGTGGGCGGACTGCGACTCCGGCCTGCAGTGCACCACGGCTTCGGCGCCGCTCGACTGGGCCGACCCGGGCAGCGGCGAGACGGTCGACCTGGCGCTGGTGCGGCATCCGGCCACGGGCACCCGGGTGGGTTCCCTGCTGGTCAATCCCGGAGGCCCCGGCGGCTCCGGTTACGACTTCGTGAAGGATTCCCTCGACTACGCCACGGATGCGAAGCTGCAGGCCGGTTTCGACGTCGTCGGTTTCGACCCGCGCGGGGTGGGCCGCTCCTCGGCGGTGAGCTGTTACGAACCGGCGGAGATGGACGAGTACCTCTACGGCCTGCCCGCCGCGGTGCGGGGGAGCGACGCCTGGATCCAGGAGCTGTCGACGGCCGCCGTCGACTTCGGGGCCGCCTGCCAGGAGAACACCGGCCCCCTGCTCGCACACGTCGACAGCCTCAGCGCAGCCCGCGACCTCGACCTGCTGCGCGCCGCGCTCGGTGACGAGAAGCTCAACTTCCTCGGCTACTCCTACGGCACCTTCCTCGGTGCGACCTACGCGGACCTCTACCCCGAGCGGGTCGGACGCCTCGCCCTCGACGGCGCCCTCGACCCGTCCACCAGCAACGCCGATGTGACCCGGGTGCAGGCCACCGGGTTCGAGAATGCGCTGCGCTCCTACCTGGCCGACTGCCTGGCCGGCGAGGAGTGCCCCTTCGACGGCACCGTCGACGAGGCCATGACTATCATCGGATCCCTGCTCGCCTCGGTCGACGTCAGCCCGATCACGGCCACCGACGGCCGTCGACTCGGCGCGAACACGCTGCTCACCGCCATCATCTACCCGCTCTACCAAGCCACCGCGTGGCCGAACCTGAGCGAGATGTTCGCGAGCGTTCTGCAGGGCGACGCCGACATGGCCTTCCAGTTCGCGGACGGCTACAACGGCCGGTCCGCCGACGGCACCTACCGCGACAACGCGACCGAGGCCTTTCTGGCCATCAACTGCGTGGACTACAGCTACAACGACGATCCCGCCTCGATGCGCGCGCAGGCCGCCGAGATCGAACAGGCCGCCCCGACGATCGGCAAGTACATGGCGTTCGGCGACATCGGCTGCGCCAACTGGCCCTATCAGTTTGACGGGGAGCGGTCCGAGATCGCCGCCGAGGGGGCCGACCCGATCCTGGTCATCGGCACCACCAACGACCCGGCCACACCCTATGTCTGGGCCGAGAACCTGTCGGAGCAGCTCGCCAGCGGACACCTCGTCACCTTCACCGGCGAGGGGCACACCGCCTACAACAAATCGAACGACTGTGTGAACTCGGCCGTCGACGACTACCTGCTGAAGGGCACGGTTCCGGCCGAAGACCCGATGTGCTGAGCATCCGCCTGGCTGCAGATTTGCGCGCTGTGTAAGAATTGAGGCATGTCGCTGCACCACGAGGAACCGGGCCTACGCGAACGTAAGCGGCTCGCAACGCGACGCGCCATCCAGCGCGCCGTGTTGACGCTCTCCTGCGATCGGGGGCTCGAGAAGGTGACTGTCGAGGACATCAGCCGGCTCGCCGACGTGTCGCCGCGCACCTTCTTCAACTACTTCCCCTCGAAGGATGCCGCGCTGGTCGGCGACGAACTCGATCTCGCGTCCGAAGAGCAGATCGAGGCCTTCGTGCACGGCGGCCCCGAGGGGGACATCCTGGCCCAGCTGGCCGCGCTGCTCTCGGTCAGCCTCAGGAACACCGAGGGTGACCGGGAGATCCACCAGCTGCGGCGTCAGGTCATGAAGGAGAATCCCTACCTGTTCGGGATGCGGATGGCCACCCTGCGCAACTTCGAGGGTCGACTGCAGGAGATCGTCACCCGGCGCTTCGTCGTCGACCACCCCGAGCTCGGCGCCGGGTCGGCGCAGCTTGAGCAGCGTGCGCTCCTGTTCACCCTGGTGGCCGTGGCCGCGCTCCGCCACGCCTGGCGGTGCTGGGCCGACTCCGACGCGGCCCGCCCCCTGGCCGCGCACGTCGCGGCATCCTTCGCGGACCTGTACGAGATGACCCTGAAGACCAGCTAAGCTTTGTTGCTGTGTCCGAGATTTTCCGAGAGGAATAATCGTGACGCCGCCTTAGCTCAGTCGGTAGAGCGTCTCACTCGTAATGAGAAGGTCATCAGTTCGATTCTGATAGGCGGCTCCATCTCAACGCAGGCAGCCGTGGCTTTGCTCGCGCCGCGCACACCCCCGCACGCTCGCGGCGCGGCTCATCGAGCTGATGCCGCCCTACTGAGCCCGCAACCTGCGGCTGACTGGGCCGACCGGGGCATCCGTCGTCACGTATACGCGGAGATCCGGAGTTGCCGTGCCGTCCCCACGGATGTCCGGGGCCGGGGCGCCGGGTCGTGACGTGCTCGACCGCCGGCCGCACGCGATCGCTAGGCTGATCCCATGACCGACACAACCCGCACCGACGCGATCCGCTGGGGAATCCTGGCCACGGGCGGCATCGCCCACGCATTCACCAACGACCTGGTTCTGAACGGTTTCCACGTGCAGGCGGTCGGTTCCCGCTCGCAGGCGTCGGCGGATGCCTTCGCAGCCGAGTTCGGCATTCCCACGGCTCATCCGAGCTACGAGGCCCTGGCCGCGGACCCGAATGTCGACATCATCTACATTTCGACCCCGCATCCGTTTCACGCCGAGAACGCCAAGCTCGCCCTGAATGCCGGCAAGCATGTTCTGATCGAGAAGCCGATCACTTTGAACGGCGCCGAGGCCCGCGAGATCGTCGACCTCGCCGCGACCCTGGGGCTGCTGGTGCTCGAGGGAATGTGGACCCGGTTCCTGCCGCACATGGTGCGCATCCGCGAGATCCTCGCCGAGGGCACCCTGGGCGACGTGCGCACCCTGATCGCCGATCACACCCAGGACCTGCCGGATGACCCGGCGCACCGGCTGAACGCCATGCACCTGGGCGGCGGGGCGCTCCTCGACCTCGGCATCTACCCGCTCACCTTCGCGTCCGAACTGTTCGGACGCCCCGAGACGATCCTCGCGACCGCCACCTTCAAGGCCACCGGCGCCGACGCGCAGATCGCCACGACCTTCCGCTACGCGGGCGGGCAGATCGCCCAAACCCTGTCGGCCAGCAACACCACCGGCCCGAACACGGCCACCATCCTCGGCACGCTGGGCCGCATCGACATCGACCGGGTCTGGTACGCGCCCACGGACTTCCGGGTGCTCAACAGCGCCAACGAGGTCATCGAGACCTTCACCGCCGAGATCAACGGGCGCGGCATGCACTACCAGGCGGCCGAAGCGGAGCACCTGATCCGGGCCGGCAAGATCTCGAGCGACATCCTGCCGGTCGAGGAAGTGGTGGCGATCATGGAGACGCTCGACCTGGTGCGCGCGCAAATCGGCCTGCGGTACCCCGGGGAGTAAGCGGGAGTCCGTGCGCTGTGCTCCGGTCGATAATCTGACCAGTAGAGCGGGAGGGGGCAATGGCGCTGCGTGGATCCCGTGGTGGTGTCACGAACCGGCCTCACCGCCCCCCATACGTGGCCGTTGCGGCTCCTCGGCACCCTGGTCGCGTGCTCCGTCGTCGCACCGCTCGAGGTCGTTCCACGCGCCGGATGACGCCACCCCCCGTTCTGGGGTGGTCTTACTCGGTGGCGCTGGTCCGTCTGCCCATGACGGCTCGGCTAGCGTGGACGCAACGGGAGCGGGGGATCCGATGCACGCCAACGCGCACGCGGATCGAATCGATGACCGCTCCCTTCGCCATGCGCGGCTCGGCCGCTGGATCCTGTGGCTGATGTGGGTGCTGCTGATCGGTTACGCGATCGGCCTGTTCGCCTCCTTCGGCCCGGTTTTCACCGGCTCCTTGTCGCTAATCACTGCGGGGCTCCCGGCCCTGCTCTGCTGGGCAGCCGCGCTCTGCGCGGAGCGCGGCCGCACGCAGCTGATTCTGGTGTCGGCCGCGATGACGGCCTTTACCCTCGGCAGCACCTATTACCTGCTCGCGGGCGCGGCGACCCTCTCGTTTCCGTCTCCGGCCGACATCGGTTACACGCTTTTCTATCCGCTGATTCTGGCCGGACTCGCTGTCCTGGTCCACCGTCAGCGTGGTGAAATACCCCGGTCGGTCCTGGTGGACGGAGCCATCGGGTCGCTTGGCGCGGCATCCGTGCTGGCCGTGTTGCTCAGCCCGGTGATTGCATCCGCGGGTGTCTGGCCGCCCTCCCCGGCCGCCCTGGTGTCCGCCAGCTACCCTCTGCTCGATCTGTTGCTCGTGTCGGTCATCACGGGGATTGCCGCCGCCCGCGGACTCGACGTGGGCCGACGGTGGGCCCTGCTGGTGCTCGGACTCCTGATCTTCGCGGCAACCGACGCCGTCTACGCCTTCCAGGTTTCCGCCGGAACGTACACCTTCGGGGAGCCGTTGGATGCGGGCTGGGCGCTCGGCCTCACCCTCATTGCGGTCTGGGCGTGGGACCTGGCTCGGCCCGGTGTCACCGCCCGGCGCCCCCTGAGCGGCGTGTGGACCCTCGCGGTGCCCGGGGCAGCCACGATCGCCGGGATGGCGGTGCTCGTCCTCGGCACGCAGGTGAAGATCTCCACAGGCGCCGTGCTCCTCGCAGGCGTGACCCTGGTGCTCGGGACCGTGCGCACCCAGCTCGCCTCCCGGCAGATCGGGCGGATGGCCGACCTTCACCGCCAGGCGAGCACCGACGACCTGACCGGGCTGCCGAACCGGCGCGCCCTCTACGCCGAGGCATCCGCTCACCTCGCGCCCGGGGACGGCCGCCGGAGCGCCCTGCTGCTCCTGGATATCGACCGGTTCAAGGAAGTGAACGACAGTCTCGGCCACGACGTCGGCGATCTGCTGCTGGTGCAGGCCGGATCGCGCCTGTTCGATCAGCGACGACCGGGCGATCTTCTCGCCCGGCTCGGCGGCGACGAGTTCGCGCTTTTGATCCAGGACGCCGGCCACGACGAGGCCGTGGCGGCGGCCGTGCGGCTGCGGGCGGTCCTGGCCCGGCCGTTCACGCTGGAGGGCATCGCGATCGAGTCCAACGTCAGCATCGGCATCGCCCTATTCCCCGACCAGGGTGACACCCTCAAGGTGCTGCTGCGCAAGGCCGACATGGCCATGTACAAGGCCAAGTCCTCCCGCAGCGGGCACCACGTCTTCGTCTGCTCCGACGACGATCACGGCGACTCCAGGCTGCGGATGATGGAAGACCTGCGCGGCGCCCTCGCCACGGACGAACTCGTGCTGCACTACCAGCCCAAGATCGAGCTGGCCACCGGGCACGTGCACGGTGTGGAGGCGCTGGTGCGCTGGCAGCACCCGAGCCGGGGTCTGCTGCCTCCCGACCTGTTCCTGACCCTGGCCGAAGACGTCGGGCTCATGCGCGACCTGACCCGGATCGTGCTGGGAAAGGCGCTCGACCAGGCCGCGGTCTGGCGTGCGCAGGGAACACCGCTGACCGTTGCGGTCAACATGTCTCCCAGCACCCTGATCGAGTCCGATCTGCCCGCACGCATCGCCGCCATGATCCAGGTGCGGGGGTTGTCGGCCGCCGACCTGATGTTGGAGATCACCGAAGAGTTCCTGATGGAAGACCGGGCCAGGGCCAGGGACATCCTGATCCGTCTGCGAGAGAGCGGCATCCGCATTGCCGTGGATGATTTCGGCACCGGCTACAGCTCCCTCGCCTACCTCCGGGACCTGCCGATCGACGAGCTCAAACTCGACAAGTCCTTCGTGTTCCCGATGGCCGACGACGCCAGGGCCGCGGCCCTGGTGGCCTCGATCATCGCGCTCGCGCACAGTCTCGGCGTGCGCATGGTGGCGGAGGGCGTCGAGGACGCCGTCGCCTACGCCGAGCTGACCCGGTACGGCTGTGACGAGGCCCAGGGCTTCCACATGTCCCGGCCGCTTCCCGCCGCGGAACTGGATGCCTGGCTCGCCGCCCGGCACGCGCCGGGGGCCACGCGCTAGCGAAGCACAGGGTGACTCACACGCCCGGCGGGTAGGGTTCACGGGTGGAAGAACCGAAGCCTCGCAAACGCCTCGCGGCCGTTCTCGTCGCCGTGGCGCTGCTGCTGGGCGCCGGTGCCGTTTTGATCGGGGCGTCGACCCGGGCCCCGGATGCCGCGGCCACCGCCTCCATCGCCGCGGCGAACACCGGTGCGAGCGTGAACGTGCCGGCCGCGGAACCCGTTTCGGAGCGCCCCGTGCCGGCCACCGCCTCCGATGCCAGAAACCTGCGTACGTGTTCGGTCTCAGCGCTGGCCGCCGACCCCCGGCTGGCTGAATTCCAGGCCCAGGTCGTCAACGCCAGCACCGGCGAGGTGCTCTTCGACCGCGGCGGCGATACCTCCTCACGCACGGCGAGCGTGCTCAAGGTGCTGACCAGCGCCGCCGCCCTTGAGGTGCTCGGACCGGACTACCGGGCCACGACCACCGTCGTCACCGGCAGCACGCCGGGGTCTGTCGTTCTGGTCGGCGGGGGAGACCTCACCCTCACGCGCCTGCCCACCGGCACGGAATCCGTCTACCCCGGCGCAGCCCACGTCGATGAGCTCGCCCGCCAGACCCTCGCCGCCTGGCAGGCGAACCCGGAGAACCCGCCGATCACCTCCCTCGTGCTGGACGCCTCGTTCTTCGGCGGGCCCGGCTGGGAACCGAGCTGGGATGAACTGGAACGCAACGCCGGTTCCATGCCCGACGTGACCGCCCTGCAGGTCGACGGTGACCGCGACGACCCCTCACGTCAGAGTTCTTCACGCAGCTCCGACCCCGTCGGGCGCGCCGGCGCGGCCTTCGCCGCCGCGCTCGGCGGCGGCGTGAGCGTCAGCGTCGGCACCGCGCCGGCCGGGGCCGAACAGCTCGCCGCCGCCCGGTCCCAGCCCGTGTCCGTGCTGATCGGGCAGTCGCTGATCGTGTCGGACAACACCCTCGCAGAGATGCTCGCCCGGCTCGTCGCGGTGGAGTCCGGGGCCGGCAACACCTTCGGCGCCCTGCAGGAGTCCGTCGTCACGGCGCTCGACGCCTATGGCATCGACACGACCGGCATCATCATCCGGGACGGTTCGGGCCTCAGCGACGACAACGCCGTACCGCCGTCGTATCTCACCCGGCTGTTCGTCAAGATCAACGCCCGCGACGGCGACCTCGGCGTCATCTTCGATGGCCTACCGATCGCCGGTGGACCCACCGGATCGCTCTCCTACAGCGACCGGTTCACGGGCGACAACGCCGTCGCCGACGGCTCCGTCTTCGCCAAGACGGGCTGGATCGACACCGGCTACACGCTCTCCGGCATTATCCGGGCGGCCGATGGCACGCCGCTCACCTTCGCCGTTTACGCGCTCGGGGATGTGAGCGATAATGCGAAGCAGGCGCTCGACACCATCACCGCCGGGTTCTTCCGTTGCGGCGACAACCTGTCAAACTCCTGACTACAACCGGCGACAGAAGGAGCAATCCGTGACCAGGGCCCTGCTTATCATCGACGTTCAGAACGATTTCACCGAGGGCGGGGCCCTCGCCGTCGAGGGTGGGTCTGCGGTGGCCGCGGGTGTCAGCGCGCTGCTGGCGGAACATCCGGATGCCTATGACGTGATCTTCGCCTCCCGCGACTGGCACGACCCCGACAGCGACAACGGCGGCCACTTCGCCCGGGCCGGCGAGCCCGACTCCACGGACTCCTGGCCCGTGCACTGCGTGGCGGGCACCCCCGGCGCCGAGTACCACCCCTCGCTGCTGTTGCCGGACACGACCATCCACATTCGCAAGGGGCAGGGCCAAGCGGGCTACTCCATTTTCGACGGCATCTCGGAGGACGGCGAGAAGACGGGCGAGCTGCTCATCGCGAACGGGGTGACCGACATCGACATCGTCGGCCTCGCCACCGACCACTGTGTGCGCGCGTCGGGCCTGGACGCGCGGGGCCATGGCCAGCATGTGCGGGTACTGACCGACCTCGTCGCCGGCGTCGCCCCGGACACGAGTGACGCGGCCCTGGGCGAGCTGGCCTATGCCGGTGCCGTGCTCGTCACCTCCGACGTGGTCGTCTGAGCGTGGGGGTGACCGACCGGGCGAGTCCGACGCCGTCGGGGCCGGCCGCGGCGGGCTCTGCTCCGGCGGTTTCTGCTTTGGCGGGCTCTGCAGGCGGGGCGCTGTTCGCGCGGCGCCTCGACGGCGTGCGGATCGCCTACGACGTCGTGCCCGGCGAGCGCCCGATCCTGCTCGTGCACGGGTTTGCGTCGACATCGCAGGTCACCTGGGTCGGCACCGGCTGGGTGCGAGCCCTGCAGGACGCCGGGCGCGGCGTGATCACCCTCGACCTCCGCGGTCACGGACGCAGCGACAAGCCGCACCGCAGCATCGACTACCTGCCCCGGCAACTCGCCGCCGACCTCGTGGTCGTGCTCGACGCCCTCGGCCTGGAGCAGGTCGACGTGGTCGCCTATTCGATGGGCTCGCGTGTGGCGGCGGCGCTCGCGCGGCTGGCGCCGTCCCGGGTGCGCCGACTGGTGCTCGGCGGAGCCGGGCCGGACGAACTGTTCGAGACGTGGCATCCGGATGCCGTGCGCCGGTTCGTGACCGACGGCACCGTCTCCGCCGACCCGTCGATCGCGGCGATACTGGGTGCCGCAATCACCGCCGGCGCCGACCGCGAGGCCCTCGTGGCCTGTGTCGGCGGGGTGGCCGGCTCCTCGCTGGACGTGCCGGCCGAAATCCCCGTGCTCTACGTCGCCGGCGGCGCAGACTCCATCCCCGCCGGGGTCGCCGAACTCGCCCGCGCGCGTGGTGCCGACTACCTCGAGCTGGCGGGCCGGGACCACGTGAACACGCTCACCTCCCGCGAGTTCAAGCGCGCCGCACTGCAGTTCCTGGCCTGAGCGCCCCGAGTCCGGGCTGTGGCGGAGCGCGTGGGGGCTGCCCGAACCGCACAAGAGATGCTGCGCATCCGGCTGGCGCTGCTGGGCAACCGGCCGGCGTTGGGGCTAACTCAGGAGATCCGTCCGGGCCGGCCCGGACATCCGCGCTGGTTCCGCACTGGTCCGGGGCGGCCGGGCCACCGGGCGACGGATGTCCTGAGTTGGCCACACGCGCGAGCTCGGCTCGACCTGGCCCTGTCCCTGACGAATTCGACGGAGATTCTGCCCATAACCGCGTCCAACACTCCGAAAACCCGCTCATATCGCAAAATCTCCGTCGAATTGGTTCGGAGCCGGCGGGGGAGTGAGCCCCGGCGCCTCCCCTAGGCTGGGGGTGTGCGGGCCTCGCTGCCGAGGCCGCCGAATGCCGACCGGGGGACCGTCATGACAACCGACATCCAGGATGCGATGGGTTCGGTTTCGACAGGTTCGACCACCGGATCCGGCTCGTTCACCGGCGCCCGGGGCAGGAAGTACTGGCTGGCGCCGGCCGCCGCGATCTTCGCCGTCGCCTGGGGCGGCAACGAATTCACCCCACTGCTGGTGATGTACCGACAGGCGGACGGGTTCTCCAACCAGCTGGCGAACCTGCTGCTCGGGGCCTACGTACTCGGCATCATCCCGGCGCTACTGATCGCCGGCCCGCTGTCGGACCGGTTCGGCCGCCGACCGCTGATGCTGCCCGCGCCCTGGGTCGCGATCGCGGGGAGCGTGCTGCTGGCCCTGTCCGCGGGCAATGTGCCCATGCTGCTGGCCGGCCGCATCCTCTCCGGCGTCGCCCTCGGCCTGGCCATGGCCGTGGGCACCAGCTGGGTGAAGGAACTCTCCGCGAGACCGTTCGACTTCGGGGCCGACCGTTCCTCGGGGGCACGACGGGCGACCATCGCGCTGTCCCTCGGTTTCGCACTCGGCGCGGCGAGCTCCGGAGCGCTGGCCCAGTGGGCGCCGTTCCCCGGCGTGCTGCCGTACGCGGCGCACACCGTCATCGCCGTGCTCTTCGGCCTTCTCCTGTTCGGCACCCCGGAGTCCCAGGGACGGGGCATCGCGGCCGGGGCCCTGCCGGCCGTCCACCCGGCCATCTCCCCGTACCCGCGGTTCCTGCTCCTGATCGTGCCGGTGGCGCCGTGGGTCTTCGGAACGGCCACGACCGCCTACGCCATCCTGCCGGCGCTCGCCGCGACCGAGATCCCGTCCGCGCCGGTGGCGTTCGCGGCCCTGCTCTGCGTGGTGGCTCTCGTCGCGGGAGCGTCGCTGCAGCTCTTCAGCCACCGCATCACCGCCGGGCACAATGCCCGAGGCATCATGTTCGCGCTGATGCTGACCGTCGGGTCGCTGCTGCTCGCATCCGTCGCCGTGAGCCCACCCGTGCTCTGGCTGATTTTGCCGGCGGCGGCCCTGCTCGGCGCCGCGTACGGCCTGCTGATGGTGTCGGGGCTGCAGGAGGTGCAGCGGATCGCGCCGCCCGACCACCTCGCCCGGCTGACCGCGATCTACTACGGCATCACCTACCTGGGGTTCTTCGTGCCGTTGGCGCTGTCCCTGCTCGAGCCGTGGCTCGGCTACCCGGCGATGTTCGCGGGCGGGGCCGCGTTCTCGGCCGTGTCGCTGGTGGTGGTGATGCTGGTCTTCCGCCGGGACATCTCCCTGCATCGCGCCGCGGCGAGCCGATGAAATCGCGCGCGACCTGCAGCCCGCAAAAAAGTTTTACAGAGATTTCCATGCATGTGCATCCGTTTGGGGACGTGCGAGAGAAGTAGGGGTTAGAGAGGTTTCAAGAATCTCTTCAGAGTGACCCACTCACAGACCCATTACGCAGGAGGAAACGATGCACAAGTCCCTCAAGATCGGAATGACGGCCAGCGCTCTCGGTGCTCTCGTCGCCCTCGGCGGCCTCGCTCCGGCACAGGCAGCCGAAGACGTCGCGAAGCTGTCCGTGTTCCACGGAGTTCCCGGCCTCACCGTCGACGTCTACGTGAACGACAAGCTAACCCTGGACGACTTCAAGCCCGGCGACCTCGCCGGTCCACTCGACCTCGCACCCGGCACCTACAAGGTGGCCATCACCGCGTCGGACGCAGCGGATGCCAGCGCACCTGCCATCGGCCCGGTCGACCTCCCGCTCGAAGCCGGCAAGAACTACACCGCCGCCGCGCACCTCGACGAGGCCGGCAAGCCCACGGCGTCACTGTTCACCAACGACATCTCGCAGCTCGCCGCCGGAGAGGGCCGCCTGACGGTTCGCCACGTGGCAGCAGCCCCCGCGGTCGATGTTCTCGCCAACGGAGCCGTTGCGATCACCGCCCTGGTGAACCCGAAGGAATCCGTGCTCACGTTGCCGGCCGGCACCATCTCGGCCGCCGTCGCCGCTACCGGAACGACTGACCCGGTGATCGGCCCGGCAGACGTCAACGTCGCAGAGGGCACGAACACGATCGTCTACGCGTGGGGCAGCCTGACCGACAAGAACCTGGCCCTGGCCGTTCAGACCATCGACGGGCTTCACTCCAACCCGGACAGCATCCCCGCCGGTGAGGCCGGTCTCGTCGCCACCAACCAGGCGGACGACTCCACGGGGCTCATGGTCGGTGGCTTCGCCGCCGCGCTGATGGGTCTGGTCGCCGCCGCCGTCGTCGGTGTGCGTCGCCTGTCCGCGGCTCGCCGCTAGTCACTCCAGTCAGAAAGGGAGATCCACAATGAGAGCCACAGCGGGCAATTTCACAGTGCTCGCTGTGGCTCTCGCCCTGCTCACGGGCTGCAGCAGCGCCCCGAGCACATCATCGCCCACGGCCTACGTTCCCCCGACGAACGCAGCGCCGACTCCGACGCCGTCGGCCCCGCTGCCCGTCGCCGAGGTCGACGTGCCGACCGTCAGTTCCTCGCTGGATCAGAACCAGACCCCGCAGGCCCGGCCGCCCCAGACCATCCGAGTCGACTCCCTCGGAATCGACATGGCAATCGAGTCCGTCGGTCTGGACGACGACGGGGCGATGGAGCTGCCAAAAGACCCCTCGCTCGCCGCCTGGTATCGCTTTGGACCGTCACCGGCCAGCACCACCGGCGCGACCGTGATCGCCGCCCACGTCGACTCCCTGATTTACGACATCGGACCGTTCGCCCAGCTCGCCTCGGCGCGTGCGGGCACCGAGATCGTGGTGACCACCGACGACGGTCAGGAGCGCCGCTATTCCGTGGAATCCGTTCAAACCGTGGCCAAACAGGATGTGCCCTGGGACTCGATCTTCGACCGGTCCGGTCCCAACCGGCTCACCCTTGTGACCTGCGGCGGCGAATTCGACTACGACGCCCGCACCTATCTGTCCAACGTAATCGTCTCGGCGAGTCCAATCGCATGACCCAGGCACCATGACGCAGAGGGGTGGCTATGCTGGTCATCACGGTGGTCGAGGCTTGCTCTCCGGCGGAGTCTGACATGTACGACCTCCCGATGCGCTCACCAACCGGGGGACACCGATACGACGTGACGGCACTCACCGACGAAGATGACCACGCCCAGCTCGTTCTCGCGTTTCGAGCGGGAGACGAACGTGCGCTCGCCGAGGCCTACGCCCGCTGGTCATCCTTCGTCTACACGATCGCCGTTCGTTCGCTCGGCGATCCCGGCGAAGCCGAAGACGTCACCCAGAAGGTCTTCATCGCCGCCTGGCGCGGGCGGGACGGATTTGATGCGTCGCGGTCGCCTCTGCCGTCCTGGCTCGTCGGGATCACCCGGCACACCGTTGCGGATGCCCACGAGGCCCGCTCACGACGGCGGCGGGTCGAGGAGGCTGTCCTCGTTGACACCGCGCTCAGCCAGACCGACGAATCCGCCGACATCGCGGATCGTGTGCTGATGAGCGACGAACTTCGCCGGCTCGGACCCGTTCCGCAGCAGGTGATGCAGCTGGCCTTCTACGACGATCTCACGCACACCCAAATCGCCGATAACCTCGGATTGCCGCTCGGCACCGTTAAGAGTCACATCCGCCGAAGTCTTTCGAGACTGCGCACCAGATTGGAGGCGAACGATGACACACATTGACCGGGAAAACCTTGCTCTCATTGCAATGACGGAGTTCGACCTCACCGAACCCGAACGCCAGCACCTGTCGGAATGCCCCGAGTGCTCACTGGAACTCATCGCCCTGCAGAACACCGCCCATGTCGGCCGGTCCGCGCGCAGCGTGCAACTCGTGGAGCCCGGCGATCGAGTCTGGGCCGGCATCCACGCCGCCCTCGGCCTGTCCGACGCCGTGGCCGCCACCCCCGGGCGCAGCGACTACGAGGCAGCGGACCAGCCCCCTGCAGCGGACCAGCCCCCTGCAGCGGACCAGCCCCCTGCAGCGGTCGAGCCTGTCCAGACCCCTGCACCGGTGGCCGAGTCTGTCGAGACCCCGTCCGCCACGGTCACCGACATCGGCTCCGCCCTGCGCCCCCTCCCACGACGCCGCAACTGGGTGCCGATGGCCGTGGCCGCCGGCATCGCCGGGCTGCTCGGCGGCCTCGGCGGCGGCATCTGGTGGCAGTCCACACAGCAGCAGGAACCCGCGCCGGTGCTACTCGCCGAGGCCCAGCTGGACCCGTACCCCGGCTGGGACGCCGCCGGCAGCGCCTACGTCGCGAAGACGGCCGACGGCCACCGGGAGGTCGTGCTCGACGTCACCGGGGTGGGCACCGACACCGATCTGCGCGAGGTGTGGCTGATCAAGGCGGATGCGTCCGGGCTGATCAGCATCGGACTGCTCGACGGTGAGTCCGGGCGCTTCGCTATCCCCGACGGCGTCGACCTGTCGCAGTACCCGTTGGTCGACGTCTCCGCGGAACCCGACGACGGCGACCCGCAGCACTCCGGCGACTCGATCCTGCGCGGGGAACTGCGCACGGCCTGACACCACCCGCACGTGAGTGTCAGAGCGTATTGCCGAGCTTGAAGCCGTGCTCCACGTCGTTCTTGCGGGTGTACGAGAACCCGTCGGCACCGACCGTGACGGCCATCTCGCTGGACTCGGTGCGGGCGATGACCGGCTGGGGGTTGCCGTCCAGGTCGAGCACCAGGGAGGCATCCGTGTACCAGCTCGGCACGACCGCGTTGCCCCACCAGTCGCGGCGCTGGTTGTCGTGCACGTCCCAGGTGACGACGGGGTTGTCGGGGTCGCCGGTGTAGTAGTCCTGGGTGTAGATCTCGACCCGGTGGCCGTCGGGGTCGCGCAGGTAGAGGTAGAACGCGTTCGAGACGCCGTGGCGGCCGGGGCCGCGCTCGATGACGTCCGACATTCGCAGGGCGCCGAGCTTGTCGCAGATGTAGATGATGTTGTGCTTCTCGTGTGTGGAGAAGGCGATGTGGTGCATCCGCGGGCCGTCCCCGCCGGTCAGGGCGGTGTCGTGCACGGTGTCCTTGCGGCGCATCCAGGCCGCGTAGGTGACGCCGTCTTCGTCCTGGATGTCTTCGGTGACGCGGAAGCCGAGGTCCTCGAGGTAGCCGCGGCCGAGGCCCACGTCGGGGGTGACCTGGTTGAAGTGGTCCAGGCGCACGAGGGCGCCGGGACCCTGCAGGTCGTAGCGCCAGGCCAGGCGTTCGACGTGGTCGACCGAGTAGAAGAACTCGTAGGGGAAGCCGAGCGGGTCCTCGACGCGCACGGAGTCACCGACACCCTTCACGAACCCGTTGATGCGGCGTTCGGTGCGGCAGCCGAGCTCCTGATACCAGGCCTCGGCCAAACCCACGTCTTCGGGGGCGCGCACCCGGAAGGCCATCGCGGCGACCGCGGCGACCGGGCCCTGGCGCAGCACCAGGTTGTGGTGGATGAACTCCTCGAAGCTGCGCAGGTAGATCTCGGTGTCGCTCTCCTCGGTCACGACGAGGCCGAGCACGTCGACGTAGAATGCACGCGAGCGGGCCAGGTCGGTGACGACGATGTCCATGTAGGCGCAGCGCAGGATGTCCGGCGGGGTCGCGGTCGGCGTGGGGATGGGGGTGGTGGTCATGGAATCCTCCTCATTGAGATGTCGCGGTGGTCGAGCGTGTCGGTGGTCGAGCGTGTCGGGACCCGGGACCCGGGACCCGAGATCAGTGGGCGCCGAAGCGGGCGGTGTGCACAGGCCCGAGGGAAACGTGAACGGCCTGCTGCTCGGTGTAGAAGTCGATCGAGCGGTAGCCGCCCTCGTGGCCGAGGCCCGAGGCCTTGACCCCGCCGAACGGGGTGCGCAGGTCCCGAACGTTGTGCGAGTTGAGCCAGACCATGCCCGCCTCGATCGACTGCGCGAAGGTGTGCGCCCGGGTGAGGTTGCTGGTCCAGATGTATGCGGCCAGGCCATACTTGACGCCGTTGGCCAGCTCGAGGGCCTCTTCGTCGGTGTCGAACGGTGTGATCGCCACGACCGGTCCGAAGATCTCCTCCTGGAAGATGCGGGCCGTCGGGGCGACATCCGCGAACACGGTCGGAGACACGTAGTTGCCCTCCGGCAGGTTCTGGGGGCGGCCGCCGCCGGCGAGCAGGCGGCCCTCGCTCTTGCCGATCTCGACGTAGCTCATCACCTTGGCGTAATGCTCGGGGTGCACGAGCGCGCCGACCTCGGTGGCAGGGTCGTGCGGGTCGCCGACCACGATGTGCTGTGCCCGGGCCGCATAGCGGGCGCAGAAGTCGTCATAGATCGGGCGTTCCACCAGGATGCGGCTGCTGGCGGTGCAGCGCTCGCCGTTGAGCGAGAACACCCCGAACAGGGTCGAGTCGAGCGCGGCATCGAGGTCGGCGTCGGCGAAGACCACGGCGGGGGACTTGCCGCCGAGCTCCATCGACATGCCCTTGAGGTTCGCGGCGCAGTTGCGGTAGATGGTCTGACCCGTGGTCGTCTCGCCCGTGAACGAGATGAGCGGGACATCCGGATGCTTGACCAGTGCGTCCCCGGCCTCCTCACCCAGCCCGTTGACCAGGTTGAAGACCCCGTCGGGCAGCCCGGCGGAGCGGAAGATCTCCGCCCACAGGCTCGCCGACAGCGGTGTGAACTCGGCCGGCTTGAGCACGACCGTGCAGCCGGCGGCCAGTGCGGGGGCGAGCTTCCAGCTCTCAAGCATGAACGGGGTGTTCCACGGGGTGATCAGCCCGGCCACGCCGACCGGTTTGCGGAAGACGTAGTTGATCTGGCTGCCGGGCACCTGGTAGGTGTCGTCGGTCTGCGCCACGATCAGGTCGGCGAAGAAGCGGAAGTTCTCGGCCGCCCGCTTGGCCTGGCCGAGAGCCTGGGTGATCGGCAGGCCGGTGTCGAACGTCTCGAGTTCGGCGAGGCGGGCATCCTGGGCCTCGACGGCGTCGGCGATCTTGTTCAGGATGCGGGAGCGTTCGCGCGGCTTCATCCTCGGCCACGGCCCGGTCACGAAGGCGTCGGTCGCGGCGGCGACGGCGAGGTCCACGTCTTCCTTCTGGCCGGCCGCGGCGGTGGCGTAGGTCTGGTTCGACACCGGGTCGAGCACGTTGAAGGTCGCGCCGGAGACACTGTCGACGAACCGGCCGCCGATGTAGTGCTGGATGCGGGTCGGCAGGTTCTCGGGCACATGCTGCGCGCGGGTTCTCGTGGTGGTTGCGCCGGTCATGGCGGTCTCGGTCATGGCGGTCTCGGTCATGGCTCAGGCTGCTTTCGGGGTGAAGCCGGCGACAGTGAAGCCGTCGACGGGGGAGAGGTACTGCTCGCCGGCGGCCAGGAGCGTCTGCATTTTGGCGATGCCCGCATCCGTCGGCGTGATCAGCGGCGGGCGCACGAAGCCGCTCTCGATCAGGCCGCGCTGCTCGAGCACCCATTTGCCCGGGGCCGGGTTCGTCTCGACGAAAAGCAGGTCGACGAGTGGGTGCAGGCCGTAGTGGATGCGCCGGGCCGTCTCGATGTCGCCGGCCATCCACGCGTTGTACATCTCGACGTGCGCGACCGGGGCGATGTTGCTTGTGGCGCTGATGTATCCCACGCCACCGAGGGCCAGCAGGGGCAGGCAGAGCAGTTCGATGCCGCTCCAGACCAGCAGTTCGGGGCCGCAGAGCTGCAGCACCCGGGAGAAGTGCTCGAAGTCCTTGGTGGTCTCCTTGACGCCGACGAAGTTGTCGAAATCGCGGTAGAGGCGGGCGATGGTCTCCGGGGCGATGTCCACGGCTGTGCGGCTGGGCACGTTGTAGGCGACGATCGGCAGGTCCGGAAACTCCTCTGCCACGGTCTTGTACCAGACGTAGAGGGCTTCCTGGGTGGGGCGGGCGTAGTAGGGGGTGATGATCAGGGCGGCGTCGACGCCGGCGTCCCGGGCCGCGGCGGTGAGCTCGAGGGTCTCGTCGAGCTTGGCCGAGCCGGTGCCGGGCATGAACGGCACCCGGTCGCCGACCGCGGCGGCCACGGTGCAAATCGCGCTGGCGCGCTCGGCGATGGTCTGCGAGCTCGGCTCGCCGGTGGAGCCGCCGAGTGAGATGCCGTGCGTGCCGGAGGCGAGCTGCCAGTTCACGAGGTTGGTGAGGCCGGCGTGGTCGACGGCGCCGTCGGCCGTGAACGGGCTCATCAGGGGCGCGATAGAGCCCGTGATCTGACTCGGGTCGGTGCGGAACTTCATTGTTCTTCCTTTCGAGGGCATCGGATGCGTTCGCGACTGTTGCCGAATCGGACGAGTGTTCCCGGTGTGCGGGCAACAGTCGTCCGTTACGGGAACAGTTGCGGGATTGGCTGTCAGGGGGCGGAGGCGGAGGGGGCGGCGTGCTGCTGGGCGAGGAAGGCGTTCAGGGTGCCGAGTCGGTGGTCGCGCGCGGCAAGTTCGATCTGCAGGGGATCGGCGCCGTCCTCGATCAGGTCGAGCAGCGCGGTGTGCTCGGCGACGGACTCGTGCGCCCGGCCGGGCACGAAGCTGAACGTGGATTCGCGCAGGGTGCCGAGCCGGCTCCAGCCCCGCTGCACCAGGTCGAGGATGTGCGCATTGCTGCAGGCCTCGAACAGGGCCGAGTGGAACTCGCGGTTCAGGCTGGTGAAACGCACCGGGTCGAAGTGGTGCAGGCACTCGTCCATCTCCGTGTTGATCTCCCGGGCGCGCAGCAGCGTTTCCGGGTCGAGTCGCGGCGCCGACAGGGCGGTGGCGTAACCCTCGACGAGGGCCAGCGTCTGCATCGTGTGGGTGTACTCGGTGACGTCGAGCATGGCCACCTGGGCGCCGACGTTGCGCTCGAACGTGACCAGACCCTCCGCCTCCAGCAGACGGATAGCCTCCCGCACCGGCACGGTGCTGACACCGATCTCCCGGGCGATCTGCCCGAGCACCAGGCGGTAGCCCGGGCTGAAGCTGCCGTCGGAGATGCGGGCCCGGATCCATCGGTGGGCGAGCTGCGCCTTGCTCAGCGACGCCTCCGCGCCGGTAGTCGGGACGCCGGCCGAGCTAGCTGAGCCAGCTGCGACGCCTGCCGAGCCAGCCGAGACCGAGGCCGTCATGCCTGCTCCTCCAGCCAGACCCGATACCGGGCCTTCCATTCGGCGTTCATCGGGTAGAGCCCGTCGACGCCGTGCCCGGCCGAGACCATCGCGGCGATGAAGGTCTCCTCGCGTTCCTGCACGATGGCTGCGGCGACCACCTCCTCAACCAGGTGCGGCGGGATCACGATCAGCCCGTCGGCGTCCCCGACGATCACGTCGCCGGGCTGCACGGATGTCCCGCCGCAGGCCACGGTCAGGTCCGTGTCCCACGGCACGTGCCGGCGTCCGAGCACGGCAGGGTGCGGTCCGGCGTGGTAGGTGGGGATCTCCAGGGCGGTGACGGCCGCCAGATCGCGCACACCGCCATCCGTCACGATGCCGGCCGCGCCCCGAATCTGGGCGCGCAGGGCGAGGATGTCGCCGACCGTGCCCGTGCCGCGCTCGCCGCGGGCCTCGATCACGAGCACGTCGCCCGGCCCGAGCGAGTCGAAGGCGCGCTTCTGGGCGTTGTAGCCGCCGCCGTGCGCCTCGAACAGGTCCTCCCGCGCCGGAATGTACCGGAGTGTGCGGGCCCGGCCGACGAGACGGGCGCCCGGCCGGGTCGAGCCGAGGCCGTCGATCGACACTGAGTTGAGCCCGCGCTTGCGCAACTGGGCGCTGAGGGTGGCGGTGCCCACACTGTTGATCCGGGCCGTGAGCTCGGGGGTGAGGGCGAACGGCGGGGGCGTCTGCTCCGCTGTAGGTGCGGTGACGGATGCCGGCGCGAGCCCGGCCGCCTCCGCCGAACCCCACGCCTCGGTGCGCTGCAGATCGTCGACCCGCGGGCCGGCCCCGAACGCGCCGAACGGCACCGTGCCCTGCCGAATCGGGCTGACGAGGCGGCCGGTGCGGGGTGCGCCCGGGGCGCCTGGGGCATCCACCTCGACCTCGACGATGTCGCCGGGCACGACGACCGACGATCCGGCCGGCGTGCCGGTGAGGATCAGGTCGCCGGGCTCGAGCGTGAGCAGCTGCGAGAGGTCGGCGACGAGCCGGCCGAACCCGAAGAGCAGGTCGGCGGTCGTGTCCTCCTGTACGAGCGTGCCGTTGACCCAGGTGCGGATGCGCAGCGCTGCCGGGTCGAGGCCGGCCGCCGGCAGCAGCGTCGGCCCGACGGGGGTGAAGCCGTCGGCGCCCTTCGAGCGCAGGTTCGAGCCCTTGTCGGCGTAGCGCAGGTCGTACACGCCGAAGTCGTTGGCGCAGGTCACGTGCGAAACCGCCGCCCAGCCCTCCTCGGGCGAGACGCCGCGGGTGCGGCGCCCGATCACCAGCGCGATCTCGCCCTCGAACACCAGCAGCTCGCATCCGTCGGGCCGTTCCACCGGCGTGCCGCTGGAACTCTGCGACGACGCCGGCTTGAGGAAGTACGACGGCTGCTCCGGCGTGCGGCCGCGCTGGGCGGCCCGGCTCGGGTAGTTGAGGTGCACTGCAATGATCTTGCCCGGTGGGGCGAGATCGGTGGTGGCGGTGACGCTGCTCCCCGCGCTGCTGCTTGCGCTGACGTCTGCTCTGCTGCTTGCGCTGACGTCGGAGGCGCCCACGGAGGTCGAGTTCGGCATGTTTTGCGGCTTTCTAGTCGTGCTGGGAAATGCCGAGCGGGACTCCACGGGTTTCCTTCACCACGGAGACCGCGACGAAGGAGATCGTGGCCAGCACCATGATGTAGATGCCGATCGACGGTGACCAGGCGGTCTCGTCCAGCAGCAGCTGCGCGATCAGGGGGGCGAACGCCCCACCGAGGATGGCACCCATGGCGTAGCCGATGGACACGCCCGAGTAGCGTACCTGAGCCGGGAACATCTCCGCGTAGAGCGCCGCCTGTGGGCCGTACGAGAAGCCGAGCCCGCTGGCCAGCACGACGAGCGCCACCGTGAACCAGAGGATCTCTCCGGTGTCGATCAGCAGGAACATCGGGACGGCCCAGAGGAACAGCCAGGCGTAGCCGAACTGGAACGTGCGGATGCGCCCGATCTTGTCGGACAGGATGCCGCCGATCATCGTCGACGCGAGCCAGAACACGGCGGCGATGGTGCTGGCCAGCAGTACGGGGGAGCGTTCCATGCCCAGGCCGCCGGCCTCGACCGGTTTGGTGGCGTAGGAGGAGAAGAACGCGATCAACAGGTAGCCGGCGGCGTTGTTGGCGATGAAGATCAGGGCGGTCAGGACGACCTGGCGCCAGTGGCCGCGGAAGAGCTGGCGGAGCGGGGCGGCCGATTCCTTCTTGCGATCCTGCATCTCTTTGAAGACGGGGCTCTCGTCGACCGAGCGGCGAATGATGAAGCCGACCACGATAAGCAGCACCGAGACGAGGAACGGGATGCGCCAGCCCCAGGCGAGGAAGGCCTCCTCGCTCATCGTGCTGGTCACCAGGAGCATGACGCCGGTGGCGAGGATGAGCCCGGTCGGCACGCCGATCTGCGGGTATGCGCCGAAGAACCCGCGCTTGTTGACCGGGGCGTGCTCGACGGACATCAGGGCGGCACCGCCCCATTCCCCGCCGGCCGAGAAGCCCTGCAGGATGCGCAGCACGATCAGCAGGATCGGCGCCCAGACGCCGATCTGCTCGAAGGTCGGCAGGAGGCCGATCAGTGCCGTGGCCGCGCCCATGATGACGAGGGTCAGCACGAGCATGGCCTTGCGGCCGAGGCGGTCACCGAGGTGGCCGGCCACGATTGCGCCCAGTGGGCGGAAGAGGAAGCTGATGCCGAGGGAGGCCCAGGCCACGAGCTGCGCCAGACCGGCGTTGTCGTTGGCGAGCGGGGCGAAGTACAGCCCGGCCAGCACGAGGCCGGCGGCCTGCGCGTAGATGAAGAAGTCGTACCACTCGATGGTGGTACCCACCATGGTGCCGGCAAGGACCCGGCGTTCCTCGTGTCGTTTCGCGGCGGTCGCTTTCGCGGCGCTCGTTCGGTCGGTCGTCAATGCCATGGAATACCCCTTTGTATTTCCCTGTGTGGTGCTGGAATCGTGCGATCTCGAAACGGTATCACAGATCGTATATTATCTACAGGGTAGGAACGGGGTCGTCCGGGGGAGCCTGGATGGTGCCGCCGTCTCGTGGTCCGGATGCCACTGCGCGCCGGGCCGGACGCCGCCGTGCGCCGAGCCGGCGGCGCCCGCGTCTGGCCCGGTGCGCCGGCGATTAGCGCAGGTCGGCCGCGATTACGGCCGCGGCCGTCACGAGTCGCGCGCCGATCTCGGCATCACTCTGCCCGGTGCCGAGGTAGACGACCGCCAGAGCCGCCGGTGCCTCACCGGGCACGACCAGCGGCACCGCCACGGAGGCCAGCCCCGGAAGGACCTCGTCATGACTGGTGGCGTAGCCGCGTGCACGCACGTCGGCGGCCTCGCCGCGGCGGGCGCTCTCGCTGAGGTTCACCCACTGGGCCGCCGTGAGCAGGGACTGGATGGCAATCCCGGGGGCACCCCGGCCGAGCGGATGCCGCGTGCCGGGGCGCTGCGCGACGGTGGCGTGCGCCTGCCGCGGTTCCACGCTGACCAGGGTGACGACCTCCGCCCGGTCCAGCACGGTCACGAAGGCTGTCATCCCCAACTCGTTCGCGACGCTGGTCAGCTCGGGCAGCGCCGCGGCCTGCAGACCGCGGGAGACACCGCGGGCGAGCGCGGCCATCCGTGGGCCGAGGCGTACGGCGCCCGCGGCATCCCGGATCACGACCCCATGGTCCTCCAAGGTGCGCAATATTCGGTAGGCGATCGAGCGGTGCACGCCGAGGGCGGCGGCCACGTCGGCAATGGTCAGGGCCTCGTCGGCGTCGGCGAGAATCTCGAGCACGCGGATGCCGCGCGACAGGGTCTGCGAATGCGGCGCTCCGTTCGGGCCGTTGGCACTCGGCCCGCTGGGCTTGCTCTGCTCGCTCATCCCGTTACCCCGCTCATTGACGTCGACACGGTGCCATTCTCGCATTCGTGGTTCGTGGCCCCCGGTCGCCGCAGGAGCTATGCACTCGGAGTGTGTGCGCGTGCGCGTGCGTGTGTGTGTGTGTGTGNGTGTGTGTGTGTGTGGCCAACTCAGGAGATTCGGGTGCCGCGTGGCATCCGTCGCCCGGACCAGTGCGGGGAGTCAGGGGGGGTGCTGCGGCGCGTCTCCTGAGTTGGCCACACCACCATGTCGGCGTGCCCGCGTTCGCGGGTTCCCGGTCCTCGGGTCCGAATCCTCCTCGTGTATTACTCCCGCAAATTGTGGGGGGCCGTGTCGAGCCCCCGTTCGGGTCTTTCGGCGGCCCGGGCCGGCGACCCGCCAGAGTGCAGAACTTATGCCGGGTTCGCGGCGGCTAACTCAGGAGTTCTGGGATCGGTGCGGTCGATTCGGCCCGGGCCAGTGCGAACCCGTGCGCCACAGGTGGGGGATGGTGGTTTCGCCGCGGTGAATCTCCTGAGTTAGCCACACGGAGCGCTCTCGCCACGGTGCGCGCATCCGTGCGCTGCCGCCGCGCATCCGTGCGCTGACCGGCAAGACCCGCGGGGGAGACCGGCCTATCGTGATCCGAAATGACCGCGATCTGGGTGTCCGTGTGCCTGGTCGCCGCCGTCGCGGCGTCCGGCCTGGGTGCGGCGTGCGCGCTCGCCGGGCTCCGGATGCCGGGCCGCACCCTGGTCGCGGCTCCCGCCATGGTCGTCATGACCGTCTCGTGCGCCGACATGGTTCTGCCGGGCGTGCAGCTGCTCGGCTCCTTGGCCTGGGCGGGGCTTCTGGTCGGGGTGGCGCTGCTGGCTCTGCTGGACCGGCGTCACCGCATGCCCGCCGCGCATCACGCCGTATCGCTGCTGCTGATGTCCGTGATGTGGGTCGCGATGCTGCCGGCGGCGTCGACTGAGGCTTCGGTCGGCTCGGTCGGCACGGTCGCGGTGGCCGGCGCTGGCGCCGGAACCAGTGCTCCGGCCAGTGCCACCGCTGCCGCTGCGCCTGCTGCCGCTGCGCCCGCTGCCACCGGGCCCGCTGCCACCGGGCCCGCTGTGGGAAACGGCGCCCATGCCGGGCACGGGCGGGCGATCACCGACGGCGGAATGCTGCCGGCCGGGCTTGTGGTGCTGCTGGCTGCGGCATCCGTTGCCCTTGCGGCCAGCGCCGTGCGGTCGACGCGCCGCCCGGCCGGGTCGGGGATCGAGCCGGCCACGCTCCGACTGGAGTCGGCCCAGCACCTGAGTATGGCGCTGGCGATGACGTTGATGGCCGCGGGGATGTTCCTGACGCTGACCGGTTACTGACGGATGCCGGGCGCCACCTGGCCGGGAGGAAGCCGCAGCCATGATCTCACCACCACACGACCGGGCCGACAGGACCGTACCGTCCCGACCGGCATCCTCGACCGTGCCGACACGTCGAGCGGTGCGGCTAACTCAGGAGATGAGCTGCGGCATCCGTAGATCGCCGCACTGTTCCGGGTGCCGGCTACCGTCCGCCGCCCGGATCTCCTGAGTTAGCCCCAGAGCGGCACGCCGGCCACTCGCCACCCGCATCCGACCGCCCGCCCTCGCAACCAGCCGCCCACGCCCGCACCCGCCACCGCCCCGCGATTAGACTGATCGAATGCCCGTCATCGAGATCAGCGACCTCAGCGATCCGCGGCTCGTGGACTACGCCCACCTCACCGATGTGGCCCTGAAGAAGGCGCGCGGCACCGAAAACGGCCTGTATATAGCCGAATCGGCATTGGTTCTCGAGCGTGCGCTGCGCGCCGGACACCGGCCCCGGTCGGTGCTCACACTCGGCAACACCGCCCCGGAGGCCCGCGCCCTCGTCGGCGAGGACGTGCCCGTCTTCGTCGGCCCGGGGGCGCTTCTCGCCGAGCTCACCGGCTACGTGCTGCACCGCGGCGTGATCGCCTCGATGCACCGGCCCGAGCTGCCCGACCCGGAGTCGCTACTCGCCGGCGCCCGCCGCATCGTGATCCTCGAGAATGTGTCCGACCCCACGAACGTCGGCGCGATCTTCCGCTCCGCCGGGGCCATCGGCGCCGACGCGATCCTGGTCACACCGCGCTGCTCCGACCCCTTCTACCGTCGCGCCATCCGCGTCTCGATGGGCACAGTGCTGCAGGTGCCCTGGACCCGCGTCGGCGACTGGCCGAGTACCCGCGCGCTGCTCACCCGGCACGGTTTCCACCTCGCCGCGCTCGCCCTGACAACGGATGCCGTGAGCCTGCGCGACTTCCCCGGGCACGAGCACGAACGGCTGGCACTGCTGCTCGGCGCGGAGGGTGAGGGGCTCACCCCGGACGCATTGGCGGCCTCCGACACCGTGGTGCAGATCCCGATGAAGCACGGCATTGACTCCCTCAACGTGGCCGCCGCCAGCGCCGTCGCGATGTGGGCGCTCTCGGGCTGACGTCCCGCCTGCTACACCCGAACCCGCGCGTCCCACCCGCTACACCCGAACCCGCGCGTCCCACCCGCACGCCCCTGTCCTGCCGGGTTTGTGGCCAACTCAGGAGATACGTCGGCCGCGTTCTGTGAGCCCCCGGACCAGTGCGGCGGGATCCGCCGGCCGATAGATTCCCCACCGGATCTCCTGAGTTAGCCCCACCCGCGGCCCGCAGCCCACACGCGCTCCTCGCTCCGCGCCGCGGCGGCACGGGAAGCCTAGGCTGAGGTCATGAGCAACGAGGCTGTCATTGTCGATGTCGTGCGCACCGCGTCAGGTCGAGGCAAACCGGGCGGCGCCCTCTCGGGCGTTCACCCCGCGGACCTGCTGGCCGGGGTGCTGAGCGAACTGGTCACCCGCAACGGGCTCGATCCCGCGCTCGTCGAGGACGTGATCGGCGGCTGCGTCAGCCAGGTCGGCGAGCAGGGCTACAACGTGACCCGCACCGCCCTGCTCAGCGCGGGCTTTCCCGACTCCGTGCCCGGCGCGACCATCGACCGGCAGTGCGGATCCAGCCAGCAGGCGGCCACGTTCGCCGCGCAGGGCGTGAGGGCCGGCAGCTACGACATCGTCATCGCCTGCGGCGTGGAATCGATGAGCCGCGTGCCGCTGGGCTCGTCGCTCGGCACGGCCCAGAGCCCGCAGAACCAGCAAGGCGGGCAGAGCCCGCAGAACCAGCAAGGCGGGCAGAGCCCGCAGAACCAGCAGGGCGGGCAGAGCCACCAGAACCAGCAGAGCGGACAGATCCCGAATCCGCACGGCACGCTGATGCGCGACCGCTACCCCGAAGGGCTCGTCAACCAGGGCGTCTCGGCCGAGCTGATGAACCAGAAGTGGAAACTGGGCCGCGGCGAACTGGATGCCTTCGCCGCCCGCTCGCACCGCCTCGCCGCGGCCGCCGCCGAACGCGGCGATTTCGACGGCGAACTGCGGCCGACGACTCTGCGGGACGGCCGGGTCGTGGCCGCCGACGAGACCATCCGCCCCGGCACCACCCTCGACTCCCTGGCCGCCCTGCCGCCGGCGTTCCGCACCGACGCCCTCGCCGCCCGCTTCCCGAAACTCGACTGGCACATCACCGCCGGCAACTCGTCGCCGCTCACCGACGGCGCCTCCGCGGCTTTGATCATGAGCGCCAAGCGCGCCGCCCAGCTCGGCCTCAACCCGCGCGCCCGGTTCCACAGCTTCGCGGTGACCGGAAGCGACCCGCTCTTGATGCTCACGGGCGTGATCCCGGCGACCCGGCGCATCCTGGAGCGTTCCGGTCTCAGCATCGACGACCTCGACGCCTACGAGGTCAACGAGGCGTTCGCCACCGTGCCGCTGGTCTGGCTGCGCGAACTCGGCGCCGACCCGGCCCTGCTCAATCCGCGTGGCGGGGCCATCGCTCTCGGCCACGCGCTCGGCTCCTCGGGCACGCGGCTCCTCGGCACCCTGCTCAACCACCTCGAACTGACCGGCGGCCGCTGGGGCCTGCAGACCATGTGCGAGGGCGGCGGCATGGCCAACGCCACCATCATCGAACGGCTCTGAGATGCGCGTCGACGGATGCTCCGCCCTCGTCACCGGAGCCGCCTCCGGCCTCGGGCTGGCCACCGCCACCGCCCTGGCCCACGCTGGGGCAGCGGTCGTGCTGCTCGACCTGCCCGGCACCAATGGGGAGCAGGCGGCGGTCGTGATCGGCGGACGGGCGTGTTTCGTGCCGGGTGACGTCACCCGCACCGAGGACGTGCAGGCCGCCGTCGATGCCGCCGCTGCGATCGCCCCGCTGCGCATCGTGGTCAACTGCGCCGGCATCGCCCCCGGCCGGCGCACCGTCGACCGCACCGGGGCCCCGCTGCCGCTGGACGACTTCGACCGGGTCATTCGCATCAACCTCGTCGGCACGTATAACGTGATCCGGCTGGCCGCGGCCGCCATGCAGGCTACCGACCCGGTCGGCGGCACGGACGGAGCCCCCGGGACCAGCGGCACGGACGGCGCCCCCGGCACGATCGACCAGACGGCCGCCACCGTCCCGGAGCGCGGTGTGATCGTGAACACGGCATCCGTCGCAGCCTTCGACGGGCAGATCGGCCAGGCGGCCTATGCCGCCTCGAAGGGCGGCGTCGCCGCGATGACCCTGCCGCTCGCCCGCGAGTTCGCCCGGTCGTTGATCCGGGTGGTGGCGATCGCGCCCGGCATCTTCGACACCCCGCTGCTTCAGGGGCTCCCCGCGAACGTGCGCGAGTCCCTCGCGGCGCAGGTTCCACACCCTTCCCGGCTCGGCGACCCGGCCGCGTTCGCCGCGCTCGTGCGGCACATCGTCGAGAACCCGATGCTCAACGGCGACACCATCCGGCTCGACGGCGCCATCCGGATGCCGCCCCGCTGACCGGGGCCGAGCCTGTGTATTCCCCTGCGGCCCCGACGACGCTGACTCTTTAGGGTAGGCTTACCTAAAAGAACTGTGGGTTCTGCCCGCACAACAGTAGGGACGCAACACGATGATCTTGACACGCCGATGGGCACTGCTTACCGCTATCGGAACGGTGGCCCTGCTCGGGGTGACCGGGTGCAGCGCACCCGAGGAATCCATTCCTGGTGCGACCGACGCGTCCACCCCGTCGGGTTCGATCACGGTCTACAACGCCCAGCACGAGGAACTGACCCAGGCCTGGGCCGACGAATTCACCGCGGAGACCGGCGTCACCGTCACGCTCCGCAACGGCGACGACTCGGAACTCGGCAACCAGCTCGTGCAGGAAGGCACCGCGTCGAAGGCCGACGTGTTCCTCACCGAGAACTCGCCCGCGATCAGCCTCGTCGACGAGGCCGGCCTGTTCGCCCCGGTCGACGACGCCACGCTGGCCCAAGTGCCCAAGCAGTTCCAGCCGTCCACCGGCACCTGGACCGGTATCGCCGCCCGCTCGACCGTGTTCGCCTACAACCCGAGCATGATCAGCGCGGACGAACTGCCGGCCTCGCTGCTCGGCCTCGCCGACCCGGCCTGGGCCGGCCGCTGGGCCGCGTCGCCCTCCGGCGCCGACTTCCAAGCCATCGTCAGTGCGCTCCTCGAGCTCAAGGGCGAAGCCGCAACGAGCGACTGGCTCGCGGCCATGAAGGAGAACGCGGTCGTCTATAAAGGCAACAGCACCGTGATGAAGGCCGTCAACGCGGGTGAGATCCCCGGCGGCGTGATCTACCACTACTACTGGTTCGCAGACCAGGCCGGTACGGGCGAGAACAGCTCCAGCACCCAGATGCACTACTTCAAGAACCAGGATCCCGGTGCGTTCGTCAGCGTCTCCGGCGGCGGAGTGCTCGAGACCAGCGCGAACCCCGTGGCCGCTCAGGCGTTCCTCGCTTTCATCACCGGCAAGTCAGGCCAGGAAATCCTGAAGACCGGCACCTCGTTCGAATATCCCGTCTCCGACGCGGTCGATGCGAACCCCGCGCTGGTGCCGCTCCGCGAACTCGACGCCCCCGTCATCGACCCGTCCAAACTCAACAGCACCAAGGTCACCGATCTGATGACCGAGGCCGGTTTCCTCTAGGCTGAAACTGGTGATACCTGCAGCCCCCTCGACCGCGAAACCGGCGCCCGACCCGTCGGACACCGGTCGCGGAGCCGTCGCCGAAACCGGCGCAACGGGGCCAGCGGGGCGCACGGATGCCGCCGTCCGGGTCGGCAAACGACCCTCACCATTCATCGTGGCGGCCGCCGTCACCGTGTCCGTGCTCGGGCTTCTTCCGCTGGGCTACGTCATCGTCACCGGTATCTTGACCGGCTGGCCAACCCTTTCGGCGCTCGTGTTCCGGCCGCGGGTCGGCGAGCTGCTCCTGAACACGATCGGGCTGGTCGTGATCACCGTGCCGCTGACCGCGGCGATCGGGGTGGCCGCCGCCTGGCTGGTCGGCCGTACCTCCCTGCGCGGCCACCGGGTGTTCGCCGTGCTCCTGGCGACGCCGCTCGCGGTGCCGGCCTTCGTCAACAGCTATGGCTGGGTGAGCGCCGTACCCTCCTTGAACGGGCTCTGGTCCGGGGTTCTGATCGCCACCCTGTCGTACTTCCCGTTGGTCTACCTGCCCTGCGTCGCCGCGCTCCGGCGGCTGGACCCCACGGTCGAAGAGGCAGCCGAGTCGCTCGGCAGCGGTGCCTGGGGCGTCTTCTTCCGCGTCATCCTGCCGCAGTTGCGGCTGCCGATCCTCGGCGGCGCCCTGCTGGTGGGGCTGCACCTGCTCTCCGAATACGGTGCGTTCGCGATGATCCGCTTTGACACCTTCACCACCGCCATCGTGGAGCAGTACCGGTCCACGTTCAACGGCCCCGCAGCCAACGCCCTCGCCGGCGTTCTCGTGCTGCTGTGCCTGTTCCTGTTGATCGGGGAGTCCGGTGCTCGCGGACGCTCCCGGTACGCCCGCATCGGCTCGGGTGTGGCCCGGGTCACGCCGCGGCGCTCCCTCCGCGCCTTCACGCCGGTCGGCTACCTGTTCCTCGGCGGGCTGTTCGCACTCGCGATCGGAGTCCCGTTCTGGAGCGTCATCCGCTGGCTCTACCAGGGCGGCTTGGCCGTGTGGACCGATGCCGTGCTGGTCCAGGCCCTGCTGCAGACCGTGGGCTACGGCCTCGTCGGCGCCACGGTCACCTGTGTGCTCGCGTTCCCGATCGCATTCCTCGCGGTGCGCTACCCGAGCCGGCTGTCCCGCGGCCTCGAATCGGTCAACTACCTCACCAGCTCCCTCCCCGGAATCGTCACGGCCCTCGCGTTGGTGACCATCAGTATCCGTTTCGTGCAGCCGCTCTACCAGACCACCGTGCTGGTGATCGTGACGTACCTGCTGATGTTCCTGCCGCGCGCGCTGGTGAACCTCCGGGCCGGGCTCGCACAGGTTCCGGTCGGACTGGAGGAGGCGGCCCGGTCGCTCGGCAAGCATCCGTTCGCCGCGTTCCTCAGTGTCACCACCCGCTTCTTCGCACCCTCGGCCCTGGCCGCAGGGGCGCTCGTGTTCCTCGGCATCGTCACCGAGCTGACCGCTACGCTGCTGCTGGCCCCGAGCGGCACCCGCACCCTCGCGATCCAGTTCTGGTCGAAGGTGAACGACATCAACTATGTCGGCGCCGCGCCCTACGCCCTGCTGATGATCGTGCTGAGCCTGCCGGTCACCTACCTGCTGTTCGCCCGCTCCCGGCTGACGAGCGTGTCATGACCGCCGCCATCGAACTGTCCGGGGTCGACAAGAGCTTCGGCAGCGCCCGTATCCTCGAGGACATCGCCCTCTCGGTGCCGGAGGGTAGCCGCACGGTCGTGGTCGGCTCGTCCGGGTCGGGCAAGACCACCCTGCTGCGCCTGATCAGCGGCTTCGAGCTGCCCGACTCGGGCACCATCAGCGTGCTCGGCCGCACTGTGGCCGGCCCGGGAGTGGCCGTGGCCGCGCATCGGCGCGGGATCGGCTTCGTCGCGCAGGACGGCGCCCTGTTCCCGCACCTCACCGTGGGGCAGAACATCGCGTTCGGCCTCGGCCCGGCGCTCCGCGGCGGCACGCGCAAGCAACGCGCCCGTGCCGTGAGCGAGTTGCTCGAGATGGTGTCGCTGAGGCCCGACTTCGCCGCCCGCCGCCCGGACGAGCTGTCCGGCGGCCAGCAGCAGCGCGTGGCCCTGGCACGGGCCCTCGCCCGCCAGCCGCGGGTGATGCTCCTCGACGAACCGTTCTCCTCCCTCGATGCCGGTCTGCGGGCGGCAACCCGCGACATCGTCGCCGAAACGCTGGAGCGCGCCGGCATCACCACGGTGCTCGTCACCCACGACCAGGCGGAGGCGATGAGCTTCGCCCACCAGCTCGCGGTGCTCCGCGACGGCAACCTCTGCCAGGTCGGGCCGCCGCGTGAGGTCTACTGGCGCCCCGTCGACCTGTTCACGGCCCGGTTCCTCGGCGACGCGGTCGTGCTGCCGGCCACCATCTCGGACGGCTTCGCCGCCTGCGCGCTGGGCACGGTCGCCGTCGCCCCCACCAGCCTGCGCGGCGACGCCTGCATCATGCTGCGCCCGGAGCAGATCATGGTCGAGCATTGCGAGTCCGGAGGGGTGGATGGCGCCTCCGCCGCCTCCTGCACCGGCCAGGTCGAAGCGGTCGATTTCTACGGGCCCGAGGTGCAGCTGGCGGTGCGCCTGTTCTCCGGGGGCGCCCCGGCGCCCGGTTTTTCCCAGAGTTTCGGAACGCAGAGCCCCGGAACGCTGGTGCACGTAAGGCAGCACGGCACGATGGGCACCGTCGTGGGCAGCCGGGTCAGCCTCACCGCCCGCGGCACAGCCACCGCGTTCGCCGCCCGCCCCTGACCTTCGCCCTGCCCCTCGCCGTGCCGCCCCGTCGGACCCTGACCCTCGCCGTGCCGTCAGAGGCTCAGCGCCAGGTTCCCCACTACTCCGCGGCGTGCGCCTCGAGGAACTCGTAGACCTCGGTGTCGTCGACGCCGGGGAAGGTACCGCTGGGCAGCGGCGACAGCACGTGCGCGTGCAGCCGGGCGCTCGGCCAGGCCTTGCCGGCCCAGCGCGAGGAGACCTCGGAGGCCGGGCGGCGACAGCAGGACTCGTCCGGGCAGCGGGACACCGCCCGCTGCGTGGTCTCCCGGCCGCGGAACCACTTGGCCTGAACGAAGGGCACGCCGACGCTGATCGAGAACTCGCCGGCATCCGTTGCCCCGGTCTGGGTGGCGCACCAGAAGGTGCCGGCCGGCGTGTCGGTGTACTGGTAGAACTCGGTGGTGCGGTTGGTGTGGGTGAAGGCGCTTCGGGCGCTCCACTGCTTGCAGACGAACTGGCCCTCGATCGAGCCGGTCACGTCGGCCGGCAGGGGAAGGTCGTCGTTCTCGTAGCCTTTCTGCAGGGCGCCGTCGCCGGTGACGCGTAGGAAGTGCAGCGGCATCTCCAGGTGCGAGGTGGCCAGGTTCGTCAGTCGCAGCGCCGCGGCCTCATGGGTCACCCCGAAGGCGTCGCGGAAGTCCTCGACCGAGAGTTCGCGTTCGCGCTTGGCGTGGGAGAGGAACGCGACGGATGCCGTCTGTGGCATCAGGCAGGCGGCCGCGAAGTAGTTGATCTGCAGCCTCTGCCAGAGGAACTCGGCGTAGCTGCCCGGCCGCTCGTGGCCGAGCAGCCGGTGCCCCATGGCCTGCAGCGCCATCGAGCGCAAGCCGTGACCGCCGGGGATCGACGCCGGCGGCAGGTAGATGCGGTGATTGACCAGGTCGGTGACCGACCGGGTCGAGCCGGGCAGGTCATTGACGTAGATGAGGTTGAAGCCGAGCTGCTCGGCCATCACGCTGACCTCCCGGTGGGTGAGGGCGCCCGACACATGCCCGGATGCCCGCACTCGGTCCTCGGCGAGCTGCTCGATGTCGGGCATGAAATTATCTTGTTCGCGCATCCGTTCGCGCAGTTCCGTGTTCGCGCGGCGGGCCTCTTCCGGCGTGGCGATGGCCTCGCTGGCGCGGCGGGCGAGTTCGCGGTGCAGGCCGAGAAGGGACTCGAGCGCCGCCATCGGCATGCCCTTGGTCATCTTCACCCGCGGCAGGCCGAGGGCGCCGTAGAGCGGATTGCGCTGCGCGCGCTCCAGCTCGATCTCGAGTGCGGCCCGCGTGTTCGGCGCTTCGTTTTTGAGCAGGTCGGTGAGCTCCACGTCGACGGCGGTGGCGATGTCCTGCAACGTCGACAGCTTGGGGGAGCGGCGGCCGTTCTCGATCAGGGAGAGCTGGCTCCCGGCCATGCCGACCTGCTCGCCGAGCTGGTCGAGCGTGAAGCCGCGCTCGGCCCGGAAATGACGGACACGGAGTCCCAGGGTGATCAGATCAGCGGCACGTGTCGACATTCCTTAACGATAACGAAAGATTCGCTGTTCTTAACCTGAGCACTTCCGGCACCGGTGGCATCGGTGGATCATTGTGGAGAGGGAGGGCGTATTTGCGTCCCCCCACGACTGCAGACCACTGGTTCACGCCGGATTGACCACGAAAGGCCAGGAGATGACGATCGCGAATTCCCGAGTCGAGACCGGCGGGGGCGAGTCCCGCTTTGTCGCCGGCACCACCGACCCCAACCTTCAGGCCTGGGTGGACGAAATTGCCCGGCTGACCCAGCCCGACGCCGTCGTCTGGTGCGACGGATCGTTGCGCGAAGCCGATGTGCTCGCGAAACAGCTCGTAGCCGAAGGCAAGCTCATCCACCTGAACCCGGAGTGGCGCCCCAACAGCTACCTGGCCCGCACGAGCCCGTCGGACGTGGCGCGCGTCGAGGACCGCACCTTCATCTGCTCGGTCGACCCAGGCGATGCCGGCCCCACCAACAACTGGGCCGACCCGGACGCGATGCGGGGCGAGCTGCAGGGAGTCTTCGCGGGCAGCATGCGCGGGCGCACGATGTACATCGTGCCGTTCTCGATGGGCCCGCTTGGCGGCCCCATCTCCCAGCTCGGCGTGGAGATCACCGACTCGCCCTACGTGGTGCTGAACATGGGCATCATGACGCGCATGGGCCAGAAGGTGCTGCACATGATCGAGGCCGGAGCCCCCTGGGTGCACACCGTGCACAGCGTGGGCTACCCGCTGGTCGACGCCGAGGGGCGCCGCCGTGGGGACGTCTCCTGGCCGTGCAACGACACCAAGTACATCGTGCAGTTCCCGGAGACCCGCGAGGTGTGGTCCTTCGGCTCGGGCTACGGCGGCAACGCGCTGCTCTCGAAGAAGTCGTTCGCGCTGCGGATCGCATCCGTCATGGCCCGCGACGAGGGCTGGCTGGCCGAGCACATGCTCCTGATCAAGGTCACCTCCCCGGAGGGCGGCGTGTCGCACCTGGCCGCGGCGTTCCCGTCGGCCTGCGGCAAGACGAACCTGTCGATGCTGCGCCCGACCATCCCCGGGTGGAAGGTCGAGACCATCGGCGACGACATCGCCTGGCTGCGCCCCGGGCCCGACGGGAGGCTGTACGCGATCAACCCGGAGGCCGGCTTCTTCGGTGTGGCCCCCGGAACCGGCGAGGTCACCAACCCGACCGCCGTGGCCACCGTCTGGGGCAACACGATCTTCACGAACGTCGCGCTGCGCGACGACGGCGACGTGTGGTGGGAGGGTCTGACCGAGACCACTCCCAGCCACCTGATCGACTGGGAGGGCAAGGATTGGACGCCCGCCTCCGGACGCCCGGCCGCCCACCCCAACTCCCGCTTCACGGTCTCTGCGGCGCAGTGCCCGTCGATCGCCGACGACTGGGAGGCCTTCGGCGGCGTGCCGATCGACGCCATCCTCTTCGGCGGACGCCGCGCGACGAACGTGCCGCTGGTGGCCCAGGCCCGCAGCTGGAAGCACGGCGTGTTCATGGGCGCGACCATCTCCTCGGAGAAGACCGCGGCCGCCGAGGGCACCGTCGGCGAGTTGCGCCGGGACCCGTTCGCGATGCTCCCCTTTTGCGGCTACAACATGGCGGACTACTGGGCGCACTGGCTCAAGGTCGGCCGTGGTCTCGGCGGCAAGGCGCCGGAGATCTTCCAGGTGAACTGGTTCCGCAAGGGCGCGGACGGAAGCTTCCTCTGGCCCGGTTTCGGCGAGAACTCCCGCGTGATCGAGTGGATCGTGCGCCGCGTCGAAGGCTTCGCGGACGCCGTGGACACCCCGATCGGACACCTTCCGGTCCAGGGTGGCCTCGACCTGAAGGGTCTGGACCTGGCCGACGCGGATGTCGAGCAGCTCTTTGCGATCGACCCGGCCTCCTGGCTGGCCGAGTGCGACCTCACCGAGGAGTACTTCGCCAAGTTCGGTGACCGGGTGCCGCCGGCGCTGCTCTCCGAGCTCGCGAGCGTGCGCTACAACCTCCGAAACGCGTAGCGGGGCTCGGCGCCGCTGGTGCGCTGCGGCATCCGTTGCCTGACGAATTCGACGGAGATTTTGCTCCCGTGGGGCTGTTTCGGGTGTGTAAACCGCTTCAGATCCGAA
This sequence comes from Cryobacterium sp. TMT2-18-2, assembly GCF_004402245.1. Classification (NCBI taxonomy): domain Bacteria; kingdom Bacillati; phylum Actinomycetota; class Actinomycetes; order Micrococcales; family Microbacteriaceae; genus Cryobacterium; species Cryobacterium sp. TMT2-18-2. The sequence goes on along the minus strand of NZ_SOFU01000005.1, from coordinate 1,570 downwards.
AATCTCCGTCGAATTGGTTCACGAGCGCCTGCAGTGGGGCGCCTGTGGGGCCGGGGGCGGTCGTACGATGCTGCCAGTCGGGCGGCGGTGCCCGGCGGGAAGTCGCAGGTTGCGATGCATGACGACGGCGCACTCGTGGAGAAACGCATCGACCGGTTCGTGCGGGAGCGGCTGCGCCCGGCGGTGCACCGGGCACCCGTGCCGTTGCGGGCCGGCGCCGGTATCCCCGAGGCGGTCGCGGAGGGGTGCCAGCTGAACCTGCCGCTTTGTTCGGTGACCGGGGTGAGAGCGGCCCGCGTGGATCCGTTGATCGAGGTCGACCACCCGGCCGTCGTGGTCGAGGCGGTCAAGCTGGCCGAGGACCACAGCGGGGATCTGATCGTGCGGCTCTACGAGGCGCACGGGTCGCGGGTGCGGGCGCGGGTCATCCGTCACTTCGCCGCGACGGATGTCACCGAAACCGACCTGCTGGAACGCCCCCTGGCCGCGCCGCGGGCTCCGTTTGCCGCCGATGGCTCCGCGCTGACGCTCGAGCTGCGTCCCTTCCAGCAGGTCACCCTGCGCTTCGCACGCCGCTGACCGCCCGCGGTCCCGGCCGCCCTGCTACCCGCCCTGGTTCCCGCCCTGCTACCCGCCCTGGTACCCGCCCTGGTTCCCTCCCTGCTACCCGCCGTCCGCGCGCTGACAGGGTCACATGCGCCTAACGAATTCGACGGAGATTTTGGCTGGATCGGGTGTTTCAGGCCCAAAACTGGCGGTTTAGACTAAATCTCCGTCGAATTCGTTCGGGCAGCCCAGGCTAAACGAGCAGCTGGTGCTTGGCGAGCTCGCGGTAGAGCGGCGTCGAGGCGACCAGTTCGGAGTGCGTGCCGGTGCCGATGACCTGGCCGTGGTCGAGCACCACGATCTGGTCGGAGTCGACCACGGTCGACAAGCGGTGCGCGATCACGATCAGGGTACGGTCCACGGCGACCGCGTCGATTGCGGCCCGCATCTTCTGCTCGTTGACGCCATCGAGACTCGAGGTGGACTCGTCCAGCAGCAGGATGGGCGGCGCGGCCAGCAGGGCGCGCGCGATCGCCAGCCGCTGGCGTTCGCCGCCGGAGAGCATCACGCCGGACTCGCCGACCGCCGCGCCCAGCCCGGCCGGGTCGCGCTCGAGCACCTCGGAGAGGTTCACGGCGTGCAGCACGGCGATGCACTCCTCGTCGGTGGCGTCGGGCGTGGACAGGGTCAGGTTGTCCCTCAGCGAACCGGCCAGCACGGGGGCATCCTGTTCGACGTAGCCGATCTGCGAGCGCAGCGCGGTGCGGTCGAGGGTGCGGATGTCCAGTCCCCCCATGCGCACAACGCCTCCGGTCGGGTCGTAGAAGCGCTCGATCAGGGCCAGGATGGTGCTCTTGCCGGCACCGGACGGGCCGACCAGGGCGGTGCGCTTGCCGCGCGGGGCGTCGAAGGAGACGCCGCGGAGCACCGGGCGGGGCTTGCCGGCGGCGTCGGCGTCGCTGCGCTCGGTCGCCCGTTCGGTCGCCTGCTCGGCAGCACGGTCGGCCGCGGCCGCGGCGGCGGC
>NZ_SOFU01000025.1:0-22761 GCF_004402245.1 Cryobacterium sp. TMT2-18-2 | reverse complement strand
CGGAGTAGTGCTTGGCGATGCTGACCACCAGGCGCAGATTCGATTCGATGAAGCGGTTCTTCGCGCGGCGGCCATCATGGGCAAGCCAGGCCAGCTCGCGGGCCAAGGAGGGTTCAACCTCGCCCTGCTCGCTGCGTTGCTCGGCGAACAGGCCGACTTCGATGCGTCTGGCCAGGTCGACCTCGTCCTCGGCGGTGAGGAGCGAAACGCTGCCGATCTTTCTCAGGTAGTCGCCGAACGCGTCCGTCGCTGCACGGTTATAGGTGGCAACGGATGATGCATGTGCGGTAATGGTCATGGGTTCCTCCAGTTCGGGCTGGAACATTAGTACATATCCTGGGAGGGACCGCGTCGAGGGCCTTGACTCGGCCGCGAAGAAACCGAATAATGCTCGAGAACTGAATCAACCGTGCAGGGCGACATAGGTGATCAGGCCGCGCACCGTTGTGACAACCGCGTAGTCGCGCTCGGGGATGTCCACGCCTGTCGCCTCGTGGATCGTCTCGATCAGCCGCAGGAAGTCCAGCGAGTCGAGTTCCAGATCTTGGCGCAATCGCGCGCTCTCGTCGAGATCGTCGGTGTCGACATCCGGCGCAACCTGGCGGATGGCCGCATACACGGCCGTTCGGGCCTCCTGTTCGGTCTGTTCGGTCATAGCTCCTCCAGGTTCTGCATCAGTTCGTCGATCCGGGCGAGGAATCGCCCGCCGCGCAGTCCGTCGCTGACGCGGTGGTCGGCGGACAGGGTGGCCGTGATGGCGGGGCGCACGCCGAGCAGGCCGTTCCGGGTCCACGGCTCCTCCCGCACCCGGCCGAATCCCACCAGGGCGACCTGTGGCGGGTAGATCACGCCGAAGAAGCTCTCGACGCCGAGTTCACCGAGATTGGTGACGGTCAGGGTCGGATCGGCCATCTCCGCGCGCTGCAGCCGGCCGCCGCGCGCCCGGCTTACCAGGTCCCGCAGCTGTTTCATCAGCACCTCCAGCGGCAGGGCGTCCGCGTCGTGCAGCGCGGGGGCAACCAGGCCGCCCCGGCGCAGTGCCACGGCTACGCCCAGGTGCACTGCGGCGCTCGGTTGGAAGGAACCCTCGGTGAAGAAGCCGTTGACCTCGGGGACGTCCCTGGCGGCCGGCGCGGAGGCCTTCAGGAGCAGGGCGGCTGGCACGAGCCACTCGGCGATCGGGCGGAGTTGTACTGCTCCATCCAGGCCAGTGCCGCCCGCAAATCCAGGGTGGTGCTCAGGTAGTGCAGGATGGTCTTCTTCGAGGAAGTGCGGTCCGGCGCCGACTCTCACGGCGGCGACGGCGCGCCGAGTGGCTTCCTCGACGGCGAGCACGTCCATGCCGTCCACGGGCCAGGCGGGGATCTCGTAGGCCGCCGCCTTCAGGGCGATGTCGGTCTGGGATTCCGAACGCGCGAGCGCTGTGCCCATGGCGTAGAGGTTGTTCTCGCAGCAGAACAGCACCGGCAGCTGCCAGAGGGCCGCGAGGTTGAGGTTCTCGTGGAAGGCACCCTCGGCGACGGCGCCCTCGCCGAAGAAGCAGGCGGTGACGCGGGAGCGGCCCGCCATCTTGTCGGCCAGAGCCAGACCGATGGCGAGAGGAAGACCGCCGGCGACGATGGCGTTGCCCCCGAAGAACCGGGTGGCCGCATCGAAAAGGTGCATGGACCCGCCGCGGCCCCGGCAGCATCCCTGTTCGAATCCGTACATCGCGGCCAGGATTGCGCCGGCGGCGACCCCGCGCAGTAGCGCGTGGCCGTGTTCGCGGTAGGTCGCTACGACGGCGTCCTCCGGTTCGAGCGTCGCCAGAACGCCGGCCGCCACCGCCTCCTCGCCGATGTAGACGTGCATGAACCCGCGGATCTTCGCGGCTCTGTACAGCTCGACGTACTTCTCCTCGAACCGCCGCACCCGCAGCATCTGGTGCAGCAGGCTGCGGGCGTGATCCGGGTTCGCTGCGATGCGGCCCGCGAACCTCTCGGCACGCACCGCCCGTTCCGCGCTCATCGGGGCACCTCAACGGTGGACGTGTCGCCTTCGGGCAGACCCAGTTCGCGGGCCTTGAGTAGCCGGCGCAGAATCTTGCCGCTGCGGGTCTTGGGGAGTGAGGTAGTGAAGTCCAGTTCCTGCGGCGCCACGGCCGGGCCGAGGCGCTTGCGGGCGAAGCCGATGATGTCCAGGCGCAGCGCTTCGCTGGGCTCCCACCCCGTCCTTAGTTCGACGAAGGCCTTGACCACCTCGCCCGCAACCGGATCCGGGATGCCGATCACGCCGGCCTCCGCCACCGCCTCGTGCTCCATCAGCGAGCTCTCCACCTCGAAGGGCCCGATCAGGTGCCCGGACGACTTGATGACGTCGTCTCCGCGGCCGACAAACCAGTAGTACCCGTCGAAATCCCGCCGGGCGAGGTCGCCAATGAGGTACCAGCCGCCGACGAAAGTTTGCCGGTAACGTTCCTCCTCGCCCAGATACCCGCGGAACATCGACGGCCAGCCGGGCCGTAGTGCCAGCTCGCCCAGGGCATCCGGTTCGGTCACCAGCACGACCTCGCCGCCACGCATCAGCGGCGCGCCCTGCTGGTCCCGGGCGGCCAGCGCTGCCTCGACGCCGGGTAAAGGCCGCCCCATCGAGCCGGGGCGGATGGGCGTGGCCGCGTAGTTCGCGATCATGATCCCGCCGGTCTCGGTCTGCCACCAGTTGTCGTGCACGGGTTGCCCGAACGCCTCCTGGCCCCACACCACGACCTCGGGTTGAGCGGCTCACCCACGCTGGCCACGAACCTCAGCGCGGACAGGTCGTGGCCGGCGGCCCGGTCTGAGCCGGCTTTCATGAGCATTCGCAGGGCGGTCGGCGCCGTGTACCAGCCGGTCACGCGCTGCTCGGCGAGCACCCGGTACCACCGGTCCGCGTCCAGCTCCTCCTCGTCGACGATGGCGGTCACGCCGTGCACCAGCGGAGCGATGATGCCGTAGGAGGTGCCCGTGACCCAGCCGGGGTCGGCGGTGCACCAGTAGACATCACCGGGGTGCAGATCGAGGGCGAACCGGCCGGTCGCGTAGTGCGCGGTCACGGCGTCGTGCACGTGGATGGCACCCTTCGGGGTGCCGGTGGTGCCGCTCGTGAAGTGCAGCAGAGCCATATCCTCGCCCTGGGTGGCGGCGATCTCGCCGGAGGGCGGGGCCTCCCGCAGCAGGGCCGCCAGATCGAGCGTGCCCGGGTCCGGATGGCCGTCGGCGTCGACCAGCAACACGTGCCGCAGGTCCGGCAGCTGGACCCGGATCGGCGCCACCTTCTTGCGGTACAGCGCCCGCGTTGTGACCAGCGCCCGGCCGCCGCCCAGCTGGAGCCGTTGGCGTACCGGCTCCGGCCCGAAGGCGGAGAACAGCGGGCAGAAGACGCTGGCATTCTTGAACGTGCCGAGCGCCGCGACGTAGAGCGCGGGAACGCGGCCGAGGAGGGAGAAGACCCGGTCGCCCCGCCCGATGCTGAGGCCCCGCAGCACGCTGGCGAAGCGGCCGGTCTGCTCGCCGAGCTCTGCATAGCTCAGGGAGTGGGTCGTGCCGTCGCCGCGCACGAAGCGCAGGGCCTCGTGAGTGGCCCTGGCACCGGCGGCATGCCGGTCAACCGCTTCGTAGGCGATGTTGAGTCCCCGACTGCCGGGCAGCCCCGAAAGAGCGTGGCGGGCCTCGTCCCAGGTGAAGGCGGCGCAGGTCTCGTCATAGTCGACGAGGTTGGGCGGCACCGTGAGGGCGTGAACATTCTTGGGGATGGTGGGCCAGCGTGTCGACGCTTCGGTTCCTGCCGTCATGCAGCCCATGAAACCCCCGCGGGCGCGTGGGGCATAGGGTATCGCCATGGCCTCCTTTGAGCGGATTGTCGACGAGGGCGTGCTCATCGGGCTCTCCGCGGTGCGCATGGCCGTGAAGAACCACATCATCGTGGGGGCGCTGCGCGAGCACCGCGACTTTGCCGACGCCGATTACCCCGCGGCCGCCCGCTGCGAATTGGTCCGGCTGGCGACGCAGAACGAGGAAGATGCCGAGCGTGTCGGGCGGCAGCGGAAAGTCCTGGGTCGGCAGCGGAGCGCGTTCGAGATCACCGACGATGACAGGCTCCACGTGCGCCAACTGGCCTTGCGACGGCGGGTGCACCTGAAGCTCGCCGGTGCCCTACGGGCCGTGGCCGCCGACGACGAGCAGGTCGCCGACCTGCTTGAGCGGGCCCGCACGGACGCCAGCGAGGAAATCGGAGCCGCGCTCGCCGCTCGGCTGGTCGAACAGGTTGTCGACCGCCGGGAGCCCGACTACGCGCAGCGGCGGGCGGAACGGGTGCGGGCTCTGGTGAGCACCGATCTGGCGGCGCTGATGTCGAACCGTCGGGCAGGGCTGGATTCCGGCCGCTGACGGTCTCCTCAGCGGGCGGTTCGGGGCGGAACCTTCTTCACCACGCTGGACTTCGGCTGCATTGAGCCGACTCCGTCGACCGTGCAGTCGATGTCGTGGTCGCCCACGCCATCCTGCAGACGGATACCCCGCATCTTCGTGCCCACCGTGATGGCGGTCGCGGTGCCCTCATGCGTGGGTTAGGCCCGGCCGAGCCTACACATGGGGCCAACTCAGGACATCCGTCAGCCAAGTCCATCGGCCGCTACGGACCAGTGCGGAACCGGGGCGGATGTTCGACCCGGCCGGACGGATCTCCTGAATTGGCCACAAAGCGCGCCGGATGAGCGGCAGCGCGTGCGCGCTTCGCACCTCCATCAGGCGCTCCTCCCCGGATCCCGGACGCAGTCGATGGAGGTGTTGCCCAAATTGCCCGAAAATCCTCAAAAGAAGCCGATTTGCACCAGAATCTCCGTCGAATTGGCTGGACGCCGGGTAGGGAGTCGCCTGGGGTGAGCAGCATTCACTCGGTGCGGTGAGCTGTGATCTTTCTTGAGCGCTACAACCAATCGATTCGGACTCGCTCGCCTACCCGTGCATTTCGGTCTTCTGGATCTGCCACTCGAGGTCGTCGGGGGACAGGTTGGCGTTCTTGAAGGCATCCGTCAGCGGCAGCTGCAAACGCAGGTCGGTGCCGAGGCACAGGGCAGCGGTGCCGGAGCGCAGCTTGAAGTCGAGCACGTGGCCCCCGGCCGTGCGGTCGTCGGTCAGGAAATGCGTGTGGCAGCCGGGCACGCCGATGCCCTGCTCGTAGAGCGGGGTGCGGAAGCCTGCCACGACGCCCGAGACGTCGTGAAGCTCAATGATCGCGTCCTCGTCGGTTGCCTCCACCATGGGGCGATAGGGCTTCTCCTGCTTGACGACCGTGCGCATCCGGATCCACTCGAAGTCGCCGTCGATGCGGAGGGCGTACATGTAGTTCTGCGACGCCGTCAGCTTGTCGATGAACGTCGACGCCTCCGCGCGCACGATGTTCTTCGGCAATTGGCTCTCGATATGAGGCACGAAATTCGTGACGACGGCGTAGGGCGTGTACGCGCCCAGATCGGCCTTCGAAACTCCGCCGTCGGCCCGCAGCTGATAGCAGATGCCGTCGATGATCAGCATTTCACCGTCGAGTCCGTTGAACGTGCCGAGTCCGAAACTGCCGCGGCCGAGCAGGTCGCGCACGGTCATCTCGTCTTCGTAGACGCCGTCGAGTAGCGCGCTCATCAGGCTCGTCTGGAAAATTTCGTGTCGGGTGACAGTGAATTTGCTCATTGCAGCACATCGCTTTCCAGATCGGCCATCAGGTCATCTCTATTGTTGCGGTAGTCGACGTGCACGTCGATGATGCTCGGTCCGGGTTCGGCCAGGGCCTGCGCCAGGATGCCGGCGAAGTCGTCGAGGTGCGTCACCCGGTGGCCGTGGGCGCCGAACGATTCGGCATAGGCGACGGCGTCGTAATCGCCCAGCTGCACGCCGGAGGTGCGCCCGTATTTGCCCATCTGCTGGAACGCCACCATGTCGTAGGTGCCGTCGTTGAAGATGATGTGGGTGAACGTCGAGCCGAGCCGCACGGCCGTCTCCAGCTCCATGGCGGAGTAGAGGAAACCACCGTCGCCCGACACGGACACGACTGGTGTGCCCGGGCGCACCAGGGTTGCGGCGATCGCCCAGGGCAGGGCCACGCCCAGGGTCTGCTGGCCGTTCGAGAACAACAGGGTGCGCGGGTGGTAGGTGCGGAAGTGCCGGGCCATGTAGATGTAGTGGGAGCCCACGTCGCAGAGCACCGTCGTGTCATCCGGCAGCAGTTCGCGCATCATCAGTGTGAGGTCGGCCGGGTGCACGCCCTCGGACTCGTCCCGGCGACCGGTGGGCTGGTCGGCGTGCGCGAGGCAGGCGCGCTGCTCGGCGACCTCGGCCGCGGCGGCGACCGGCATCGACAGCCCGTTGATCTGGCGAGCGAGGGCGTCGAGGGTCTCGGCGACGTCGCCGCGCAGTTCGACGGTGGGCCGGTAATAGTCGTCGAGGTCGGCGGCGAGTTCGTCGAGGTGGATGATCACGCGCAGGTGGTCTTTGTTCCACTTCGACGGTTCGTACTCGACGAAGTCGTAGCCGACGGTCAGGATCACGTCGGCCTTGTGCAGAAGGATGTCCCCGGGCTGGTTGCGGAACAGGCCCACGCGTCCGAGGTAGTGCTCTTCGAGTTCGTGCGAGATGACTCCCGCGGCCTGGAACGTCTCGACGACGGGAAGTCCGGCGACGCCCAGCAGACGGTGCAGCGCCGCGACGGCCTGGTCCGAACCGGACCGCGCGCCGGCGAGGATGACCGGGAACTGCGCATCCTTCAGCAGGGCGGCAGCGCGCTGCACGCTCTTGGAGGGTGCGGCGCCCAGCTGCGGCACCCAGTGCGGCTGCGTCATCGACACGGTCGTCGAGTCCGTGAGCACGTCGTAGGGGAGAACAACCGCGGCGGCGCCCTTGGGCTCCTGGGTTGCCTCGCGGAACGCGTTCGCGATTGCTTCCGGCACGTTGTCTGCGACACTCACCTCGCCGGCGGACTTGGTCACGGCGGACAGCATGCCCACGGCATCCATTGTCTGGTGGGTACGCTTCAACCGGTCGGCGCGCGGAACCGCGCCGCAGAGGGCGACCACCGGGTCGCCTTCGGTCGTCGCCGTCAGTAGGCCCGTCGCGAGGTTGGAGGTGCCCGGTCCGCTCGTCACCAGGACGACGCCCGGCTGGCCGCTCAAACGCCCGACGGCGGCGGCCATGAAGGCCGCATTCTGCTCGTGACGCACCACGATCACCTCGGGTCCGTCGTCGATGAGAGCGTCGTAGACTGGGTCGATCTTGGCGCCGGGAACGCCGAAGACCCACTGCACGCCGTAGGCCTTCAGGCATTCCACCACGCGTTCGGCGGAGCGGGTGGACGGAGCGGGGGTGCCGGCGTCAGAGCGCACGAGCGTGGTCTCGGTTGAGTCGTCGTCGCTCTGGAGCGATGAAGTAGTGGTCATAGTGATGCCTCCCGGATCGCCGTTCTGAATCGGCCTCCCCTCCATCGTGGCTGCTCGTTCAATAAGAAGCAACGCCGAGTAGCGATGCAAACGATCTGAAAATGAGATGCTTGGACCATGGAATTGAGACAGCTCGAATTCTTCAGCGCCGTCGCCGGTGAGTTGAGCTTCACGCGCGCCGGGGACCGGCTCACCATCGCCCAGTCAGCCGTCTCGGCCGGCATTCGTTCGCTCGAAAGTGAATTGGGCGTCGAACTGTTCGATCGCAGCCGCCGCCAGATCAGGCTCACTACGACTGGCGAACTGCTGCTTCCGAAGGTGCGCGACGCTCTCGACGCCGTGAACGAGGTGCGCGATGCCGCCCAGGAGACCACCCGCGCCATCACCGGGTCCATCGTGATCGGGCTGATGACCTCGGTCACGCTCGTCAATGTGCCTCGGCTGCTCGGTCTCTTCCGCGCCGGCCATCCGGGCGTCGGCGTGCGGCTGCGCGCGGCCCGGCGGGGGTCGGCCGGGCTGGTCGACGAGCTCGTCTCGGGCGAACTCGACCTGGCCTTCCTCGCCCTCAGCGGCACGGCGCCGACGGCGCTCTTGGCCGTGCCGATCGCTTCGTCGCCGATGGTGCTGGTGGTGCCGAAAGGCCACCGGCTCGCCTCCGCGTCGGCCGTGGGCCTGGGTGACCTCGTGCCGGAGGAGTTCATCGATCTTCCGCCCGGCTACGCCAGCCGTCAGATCGTGGACGATGCCTTCACCGCTGCCGGCCTCGAGCGGCGGGTGATGATCGAGGTCTCCGATATCGGAACGGCCGCCGAATACGTGACCAACGGCCTCGGAGTGGCCCTGTTGCCCGAATTCACTGCCCACGACGCGCTCGACGTGCACCGGCTTCCCGTGGCGAATCTGCCCGATTTCACGGTGTACCTGGCGGCCTCGCGCAAGCGGCGGGCGTCGGCCGCCGTGCGCGCGTTCGTGGAGCTCGCGCTCGCCAGCGACGAGGCGCGCGGCTGATGCGAGGCAAGGCCGACGACGGCCCCGAGCAGCGCCGACCCGGCTGCGAGCCCGGGGTCGACGACCGGCGCCCACTGCTGAATGGCCGACACGATCACCACCGCGAAAACCCCGAGTGCGGCTCCGATCAGGCCGCCGAGTAGGCCGATGACCACGGATTCGACCATGAACTGGCTCGAGATGTTGCGCTTGGTGGCGCCCAGGGCCAGGCGCAGCCCGATCTCGCCCACCCTTTCCATCACCGACAGCAGGGTGACGTTCGCGATCCCCAGTCCACCCGCGACGAGGGCGAGCACGCCGAGGATCAGAAAGATGACGTTCACGTCGGCCTGCACGTTCTCGCGCAGTGCGGATATAGCCGACGGGGCCTGTACCTCGAAGTTTTCCGGAGCGTTGGGGTCCAGGGCGATCGGAGCCTGCTTCGCGACCACTTTGCCGGCGCCGAAAGCGATCCGGATCTGCAGTTCATCCGGGCCGGTCAGGCCGAATTCGACGGAGTTTTCGGCCGAGACGGCCCGGAAACCCGTGGAACCCGGCGTTCCGCCGCTGAGGAACACAGTCCGCGCGGGCTGCCGGATCGGAGCTACCGGGAGCCATGCAAACCACTGGGTTGGGACTCACTCTGTTAGCGGTCGAGCCCCGCCATACGTTCCAGTGCGGCTCGCATGATCATCTGGGCTGGGTCACCGATCACGTGATTGTTCAGGTACAGGCTCTCCGCCCATGACAGGACTTCCGCTTTGGTGAGCCCCACGGCCGACCAGTCCACGCCTGCTTCGGCGCGGGCTTTCGGTTCCCCGGTCTTCGGGTTCAGCCACACCCGTGCGATCGGGATATCCGGATCTTCGTGCTCCGGATTCCAGAGGAGCGCGATCGGGTGGTCAGATCCGTCGAGGTGATCGTCGGCGATGTAGCCGGACCCGAGCCAGGGGAGCATCAGTTGCTCGCCCTCCAACTCCACGTCGATGATTTCGAGCGGGACCGGCCCGTAATCGCGGGAGTACACCGGCAGCCCGACATGGTGCCATTCGGCGGCCTCGTCCGCGTCTTCCAGCAGATCCGGGAGGCGCGGGGCGACGTGCAGCACGAAGCCGGTCGCCCAGTCGACGAGGGCCTGAGTGTCGGCGGCCGGCCATGGACTGTCATCGCTCGAAGTTCCGTCCGCGTTGTGGAAGTGGTACTCGACTCCTTCTTCCAGGATGTCCAGGTGGAACTCTCCGTCGTCGAAGCCGAGGAAGATGCCGGCGACCTGCTCCTCGTCGTCCCAGTCCGCGTCGAATTCCGGGTGCCGGAAACGGGGGGGCAGCGGGGGGATGTCCAGGGGCAGCACGCCGAGGTCGAGCACCACCCGCAGCACGGTGTTCGGCATACGCAGTGTCGGGTCGGTCATGGTCTCGACGATACCGGAGCCCGCCGACGTGGGCGTCACAGAGTCGCATCACAGGGCCGGGTGTCAGTTCCCTTTCACTCTTAAACTTTCAAATCGACTTCGCACCAGGGGAAGACTGGAGTCGAATACGATGATTGCCCCTCATTCTCTCATTGCATTCCGGATTCCTGCGGATGAGGAGTTCTCCGACGAACTGAGCGTCATGGTCGGAATTGGGCATCGGGGTTCCTCTACTTTGGGTGTGACGTGCGCAGTAGCAGGAAAGTACGGTGGCCACTCTGACAAGCCGATCCGCCTCGTTTGCTGCGATCACGCGACCGTAGCGAGGTCCTGACCGCACCGTTCCCGTGCAGGGACAAATCAGAGCCCGATACTCAGATCTGCCAGTGAGAGGCACCTGACAGCCGCGACCGGGCTTGAGCGCCCTGTATTGGGGCGGTGAAGCGGGCTGGGCTGGAGACACCCACGGATACGATCAAGCGGAGGCGAGGGCGTGCTGAACGTGAACATGGTGATGCCGGTTGGGAACTGTAAAGCAGTCGCAATCCCGTATGAGTGCATGATGATCGCACTTACCTCCTCGTGCGACGCATGGGTGGGGCCAACCCCTGTTCGCGCAACACGTACGTGATCTGCGTCGCTCAACGTCCGGGTTACGGCTGGCCAGCCGGGTCCGCGTTCAGCACGGTGTAGCGGACGTTCTCAGCGCGCTCATTGTTCACCACGACGCCTTCCTTCCACGTGGCACCTTCGGCACTCGTCGTTGCGGTGATCGTTGGTGTTGCGAGACGTTGATCCACAGCGAGAGGGCTTGGAGGCACGAGGGTTCACTGTCGTCGGCCGATCTTGGAGTGCCCGGCTTGAACTGGCGGATCCGCCAAATCTGTCGAACTTCCGCCAGGCGCTCTCGCGAGTTCAGGCTGCCGGACTGAGCGTTTCCGAATTGACTGTGACCTCCGCGGCCGATCTGTATGAGCTGGAAAATACAACAACGCCGACTACCCATTCACGCCAGCCACCCCGCACGAGCTGTTGGATGCCGATGCCACTCGAGACCTCTGGAACCACGGCTTTCGCGTGTTTGGCGCGTACGGCCGCGACGAACTGGTCGGGGCGACCCTCAACGCACATCGCGATCGCCACGTGGAGACGGAATGCACGTCGGTGTTGGCCAGTTATCGAGGCCGCGGAAGCCCTAGCTACGGCGATGGCTGTGCACTTACGTTCGGGCTCCGGCGTGCAGAGCGATCGAGTCGCCGGCGCCCACGGTAGCGGTGAAGGTTCCGTCAGCGGCGACGAAGTAGCTTGGGCCCGAGCAGGAGCCGCCCGCGCCGGGGTCGCCGTGCTGGACGTCGCAGTAGCTTCCTGCGGGCAGGGAGGTCTTGAACGTCTGCCTGATCGCGCCACCCTCGTGGTTGATCACGACGAAGCCCCCACTCCCCCGACCGAAGGCGATCGCGTTGTTGCCGTTAGACCACCAGTTCGTCACCGCGGTGCCCGTCACGGTATTGCGGAAGGCGACCATGTTTGCGATCTGCCGCCAGGCGTGCTGGCACTTCCAGCCGTCGCTGTAGCAGGCGTTGACCGTGCCGCCATTCGGCGGGCCGGCATCCGTGTTGCTGAATTCATAGCCCGAGTACACGTTCGGCGAGCCGTAGGGCCAGGCGAGCATGAAGATGTTCGCGAGCGTGTAAGTGCTGCCGTCCTTGTAGCTGAGGGTCGAGCCGTTGCGCTCGGTGTCCCAGTTGTCCACGAAGACCCGCGCCTTGTTGCTCGCGAGGTAGCCCCAGGACTCGCCCCATGTGTTCAGGTAGGCGATCTTGTCGCTGGTGAACATGCGTTTGAGGTCGAAGGCCCCACGGAATTCGTCGACATCGCCGGTCGAGGTGTATTCGCCCGGCTGGACCGCCTCGTTCCCACCGGCGATGACCTCCTGCGCCTAGTAGACGCTCGGGTTGGTCAGCTTTGCCTTGATGGCGGAGAGGTCGGCCGCGGCCATGTGCTTGGCGCCGTCGATCCGGAAACCGTCGACGCCGAGGGCGCTGAGGTGGTTGAGGTACGCCGCGATGGTGGACTGCACGTAGGTGCTCGCCGTGTCGAGATCGGCGAGGCCGACGAGCTCGCAGTTCTGTACGTTGGAGCGGTCGCTGTAGTTGGTGATCGGGGTCCGGCAGGAGTGGAAGTCCTGGTTCTGGTAGTAGCCCGGGTAGTCGTACTTGCTGTAGACGGTGCCCCCCGTGCCCGTGCCGGAACCCGCACTCATATGGTTGATCACCGCGTCGGCCACGACCTTGACACCGGCGGTGTGGCAGGTGCTGACCATGCTCGAAAAGGCGGCCTCGTTGCCGAGTCGCCCGGCGATCTTGTAGCTGACCGGCTGGTAGGAGGTCCACCACTGCGAGCCCTGGATGTGCTCCTGGGCGGGCGAGACCTCAACGAATCCATACCCCTTGGGACCGAGGGTATCCGTGCAGGCCCGGGCGACCGATGCGAAGGACCACTCGAAGAGCGTCGCCGTGACGTCCTTGGCACCCGGCGGACTCGCATCCGCCCGGGGCGTTGTCACTCCTACATCGAGGCTCAGGGTCAGGACGAGGGCCAGGCCGGCCACCGCTGCAAACAACGGACGGGTTGATCTGCGCACGATGAAACTCCTTGTCGCGCGCGCCAGCGGACCACGCCGACGCACTCCATTGGGAACGGGCGATTGCGAGCGAGCCGCGGAAGCGGAACTCGGCAAACGAGGTACTGAACCCTCGGGTCACGCTACTGCAAGCGTTTGCAGTATTGCAAGCGCATGCCGAGGAATTGTGCGCCAGCCCCTTAACAATCGCCCGAGGGCTGGTGGAATCCTTCCGGAACGCCGGCGAGGGGTGCTCTCACTCTCGTCGGAAGTCGCCCGAAAGCAGAGTCCCGAGGCGATGAAGCCGAAAGGCCGACCAGACAAGGACGGATTCCAGCGCTTCATCTATCCCACACCCGGCACCTACATGGCCATTGACCGCGCTAACGGGAAGCGAGTTAAACGCCAGACCCCAGCGAGCATCACCATTCCCGAGGATGCTGGAGCACCCGCCGCGAGGAATCAGGACCCGCGATTGCCGCTGAAGCACCTGCAGAAATTCGCGTTCAAGTCTCCTGAACACCGGAAGTACTTCGGCATGCGCAGCCTCGTCGAGTCCGCGACCAAAACACTGAAGTCGAAGAACTTCGAAGACCTCGCCAACGTGAGCAAACGCTCCGGCCGCGGGTTCGCTTTCAACTACCTCGCTGCCACCCTCGCCGCGGTCTCATCGAACCTCCGGAAGATATTCGACTACTTCGTCAAGACTGCCGAACGGGACTCCGGGGAGAACCTCTGCCGAGAACGCAGGCGCACGGAAGCCGCAGGAACACCATTAACCAGGCACATTGCTCTCCCGGCGCTGGCGCCGCCGCAGTAGCGGTCGCCGTCCCCACATTCCGCTCGAAACCCCCGCACTCGGAACGCTTCAGCCTGCCCACACGCAGGCTGATTGGCGTTTGAGGGGCCGATTCCGCGCCAAAAGGCCAAATCAGGACCGCGCGAGACCTTAAATGAAGAAGGCCGGCTAAGCATTTCTGCTCAACCGGCCTGTCCACCTGGATTTCATGAATACCATTCCTGGGTTTCTGAAACACCCAAGAAGGGCCGCGCGGCCTATGCGCGGCGGAAGGCAATCGCGTTGCCCGTATTCGGTCAGATCCACACCCGACAAGGAAAATTCGTTCTGCTACGTGGGTTGGAGCAAGCAGCCCACGAANGTTGGAGCAAGCAGCCCACGAATGGGACCTGATCGCTGCCTGCCACAACCTGATGAAGCTGCACACCGTGCACACCAAGGCTCTCCTCGCCACGCAAGCCGCACTGACAGCCCGCCCGGCAACCTAAGGACCAGGGCAGAACCGCCCTGCCGGGCGCCAGCGGCCTCGACCTACTGCCGCCAACGCGGCACTGACCCTATTTTCAGTCGGCACGAGAACAACACAGACCCCAAAGTCCACGACGACCGCCACAGCAACGCCCCGCCCGCTGCGGCCAAATTGGCCCGAATCTCGTCGCATCAACTGCGAATAGGCGTTACTGACACACGCTCCTAGTCGCTGCTGCCTTCTTTTTGTCAGCTATCTCATGCATGTCAGGTGCAGTAGATGGCCAGTTTTCGCAATGCGCCTTGGAGGAGTCATCAATGACCGATGCCTCACGACTGCTGGCGCTGCGGCACGAACGATCCCCGGCGCGCAAGTGAACGAAGGGGTGGTCAAGGTTTCAAATATTCAGCAATCGCCCATCACGGCCGAGTGGACAGCAGTCGACCGTGTCGATGGCCTGTCCGAGATTCGCTCAGGTGTCCGATCGGGCCCGAACACGCAGGCGAACGCCAGCCCCTTCGAGATCGCTGGCGAAGTGGAACGATGTTCCCGAAGCTCAGTCCAAACTTCAGTGAGACAAATCCGGCTTTATTTGAGAACTCACACCGGGAAAGCTGACAAGTGAGCGGATGACGGGAATCGAACCCGCGCTATCAGCTTGGGAAGCTGAAGTTCTACCATTGAACTACATCCGCACGTCCGTCGCGCAGGCAAGCCCGCACCGGAACCGTGCCAGCATATCAAGTCCGCGCCGTTAGGCTGGACCCGTGCTGCTCTCGGATCGCGATATCAAGGCTGAAGTCAACGCGGAACGAATCCGTCTGGAGCCGTACCAGGCCGACATGATCCAGCCGTCGAGCATCGACGTGCGACTCGACGGATTCTTCCGCCTCTTCGACAACCACAAGTACCCCTACATCGATCCGGCCGAAGACCAGCCCGATCTGACCCGGTTGATCGAGACCGCGGCGGGCGAACCGTTCATCCTGCACCCCGGTGAGTTCGTGCTCGGGTCCACGTACGAGAAGGTCAGCCTGCCCGACGACGTCGCCGCGCGGCTGGAGGGCAAGAGCTCGCTCGGCCGGCTCGGCCTGCTCACCCACTCGACCGCCGGCTTCATCGATCCCGGTTTCACCGGCCACGTGACGCTCGAGTTGAGCAACGTCGCCACACTGCCGATCAAGCTGTGGCCCGGCATGAAGATCGGTCAGCTCTGCTTCTTTCGGCTGAGTTCGCCCGCCGAACGTCCCTACGGCTCAAGCGCATACAGCTCCCGCTACCAGGGTCAGCGCGGGCCGACCGCGTCGCGGTCGTTCCAAAACTTCCACTGCACGGATGTGCGGGAGGCCTCGACGGGATCGACCACCGTAGTCGAGTAGCCCGGTTCACCCGCATGCAACACGCGCCCGGTAAAATCGGCCCATGACCACATCCGTGCCCAGCTTTGCCGAGGCGCTCGTCGCGCCGGGACCGACACCCGACTACCCGGGGCGGATGCGCCGCTTCGGCCAGCTGGTCGGCGCCTGGGCCGCCACCGGGTCCCGCCTCGACGAGACGACCGGCGAATGGACCGGGCGCGAATTCACCTGGATCGTCGACTTCGTGCTCGACGGGCGTGCGGTGCAAGACGTCGAGATCGTCGTGAGCGACTCGCACCCGACCGGCTTCGCGACCGTCGCCACGGCCGTCCGAGTCTATGATTCCTACGCCGGCGTGTGGCGGGTCAGCTATTTCGCCCCGGCATCCGGCGAGTACTGTCACCTCGTGGCGACCCCCCACCGCAACGGCCTGCGCCAGGACGGCACGGGCACCGACGGCCGCCCGATCCGCTGGAACTTCGTCTCGATCACACCTGACGCCTACGCCTGGGAGGGCTGGGTCTCCAACGACGAGGGTTCCACCTGGGTGCTGGTCGAGCACAACGAGGCCACCCGCATCCGTTAGCCGATCTGGTTCTGGCGGGCCTTCACCGGCAGCAGGAGAAGCAGCCCCACGAGCAAAACCAGCATGAGTCCGAGGATGCCCCAATAGGTTTCGCCGAAGATCGTCACCATCAGGGCGAACATGGTCGGCGCCAGAAAGCTCACCGCGCGGCCCGTCGTGGCGTAGAGCCCGAAGACCTCGCCCTCCCGACCGGCCGGTATCAGGCGTGCCAGAAAGGTGCGGCTGGCCGACTGGGCCGGCCCGACGAAGAGCGTCAGGGCGAGGCCGGCGGTCCAGAACACGATCTGACCGCCGTCGTGCAGCAGGAACACGATGCTGCCGAACACGATCAGGCCGATCAGGGCGGTCACGATGATCGGCTTTGCGCCGACCCGGTCGTCAAGCGCGCCGGCGATGACGGTGGCCACGCCCGCCACGACATTGGCGGCGATAGCGAAGATGATCACCTCGCCGGGTGAGAATCCGAAGACGGATGCCGCGAGCACCCCGCCGAAGGTGAAAACCCCGGCCAGGCCGTCGCGGAAGATCGCGCTCGCGATCAGGAAGTACACCGTCTGGCGGCTGGTCTTCCAGAGCCGAACGATGTCCTGCCCGAGCACGACGTAGGAACGGAGGAAGCTCACCCGGGGCCGGCGCACCGCGGCGGAAAAACGGTATTCGGGAACCGAGAACAGCACCGGCAGGGCGAACAGGCCGAACCAGGCGGCCGCGATGAGCATCGTGACCCGCACCGAAAGGCCGTACTCGCTGGTTACCCCGAACAGACCCACGTCGGGGCTGATGAAACCGAAGTACACGATGAGCAGCAGCACGATGCCGCCGATGTAGCCCATGCCCCAACCGAAACCGCTGACCCTGCCGATCGTGCGCGCGGTCGAGACCTGGGACAGCATGGCGTTGTAGTTGACGCTGGCGAACTCGAAGAAGACGTTGCCGGCGGCCACCAGAACGAGGCCGAGCAGCAGGAAGTTCGGTGACGCCTCCACGAAGAACATCGCCGCGGTGAGGCCCACCACGATGAACGTGTTGACGCCGAGCCACAGCTTGCGCCGCCCGGAGGTGTCCGAGCGCTGTCCGGTGATCGGGGCCAGCACGGCTACCAGCAGGCCGGCGATGGCGAGGGCCCAGCCGAGCTGGGCGGAAATGACGTCTTTGTCGCCGAACGAGCTGCCCGTGATGTAGACGGTGAATACGAAGGTGGTGACCACCGCATTGAACGCGGCAGAGCCCCAGTCCCAGAAGCTCCAGGCCACTACTCGGCGTCTGCTCGTTTTGTCAGGCAGCTCCCGGGCATCCGTGCTGCCCTGCTCCGCGATCCCGGTCATGCGCTGAGGCTAGTGGATGTGGGTGGCCGGAGACCATCGATTGCACGAAATCTGAAAGTTGAGTCGTTCACGCTCAACTCTCAGGTGCGTGGCTTGACTTTCGATTTGCGACACTGGCACACTTGAGCCAGCACCACTCAACTCTGTGAAATCGAGCTGAGAACATACTTTAAAGGAGAACGCACACATGGCCCGTGCAGTAGGCATCGACCTCGGAACCACCAACTCTGTGGTGGCCGTCCTCGAAGGTGGAGAACCCACCGTCATCGCAAACGCCGAAGGCTTCCGGACCACACCGTCCGTCGTCGCCTTCACCAAAGACGGCGAGGTGCTGGTCGGCGAGACCGCCAAGCGCCAGGCCGTCACCAACGTCGACCGCACCATCGCGTCGGTCAAGCGCCACATGGGCACCGACTGGAATGTCGCCATCGACGACAAGAAGTTCACTCCGCAGGAAGTTTCGGCCCGCATCCTGGCGAAGCTCAAGCGCGATGCCGAGGCGTACCTGGGCGACAAGGTGACGGATGCCGTCATCACGGTTCCCGCGTATTTCAACGACGCCGAGCGCCAGGCGACCAAGGAGGCCGGAGAGATCTCCGGACTCAACGTGCTGCGTATCATCAACGAGCCGACCGCCGCCGCACTTGCCTACGGCCTCGACCGTGGCAAGGAAGACGAGCTCATCCTGGTCTTCGACCTCGGCGGCGGAACCTTCGACGTCTCCCTCCTCGAGGTAGGCAAGGACGACGACTTCTCCACCATTCAGGTGCGGTCGACTGCCGGTGACAACCGCCTCGGCGGCGACGACTGGGACCAGCGCATCGTCGATCACCTGATCAAGAAGTTCAAGGAAACCACCGGCGTCGACGTCTCCAAGGACAAGATCGCCAAGCAGCGCCTCAAGGAAGCCGCCGAGCAGGCCAAGAAGGAACTCTCGAGCAGCATGTCGACGAGCATCCAGCTGCCGTACCTCTCCCTGACCGAGAATGGCCCGGCCAACCTCGACGAGACGCTCACCCGCGCCCAGTTCGAGAAGATGACCGAAGACCTGCTCGACCGCACGAAGAAGCCGTTCCAGGACGTCATCCGTGAAGCCGGGGTCAAGGTGGAAGATATCGCCCACGTTGTTCTCGTCGGTGGCTCCACCCGCATGCCCGCCGTGTACGAGCTCGTCAAGGCCGAGACCGGTGGCAAGGACCCGAACAAGGGCGTCAATCCGGACGAGGTCGTCGCCGTTGGCGCCGCACTGCAGGCCGGTGTGCTGAAGGGTGAGCGCAAAGATGTTCTGCTCATCGACGTCACCCCGCTGAGCCTCGGCATCGAGACCAAGGGCGGCATCATGACGCGCCTGATCGAGCGCAACACGGCCATCCCGACCAAGCGCAGCGAGACCTTCACCACGGCCGACGATAACCAGCCGTCCGTCGCGATCCAGGTCTTCCAAGGCGAGCGCGAGTTCACCCGCGACAACAAGAACCTCGGCACGTTCGAGCTGACCGGTATCGCGCCGGCCCCGCGCGGCATCCCGCAGGTTGAGGTCACCTTCGATCTCGACGCCAACGGCATCGTGCACGTGTCCGCCAAGGACAAGGGCACCGGCAAGGAGCAGTCGATGACCATCACGGGCGGATCCTCGCTCGCTAAGGAAGACATCGAGCGCATGGTGCGCGAGGGCGAAGAGCACGCCGCCGAGGACAAGCGCCGTCGCGAGGCAGCCGAGACCCGCAACACGGCGGAGCAGCTCGCGTACTCGATCGAGAAGCTGATCAAGGAGAACGACGAGAAGCTGCCCGAGGACGTGAAGTCCGAGGTTCAGGCCGACGTCGACGCACTCAAGGCCGCTCTCGTCGGCGACGACGATGCGGCCGTGAAGACGGCCTTCGACAAGCTCAACGAGAGCCAGGGCAAGCTCGGCGAGGCCATCTACAAGACCAGCCAGGCGGATGCCGCGGCCGGTGCCCCGAGCGACTCCGAGCCGACCGCCGACGCGGCCGGCTCTGACGAAGACGTGGTTGACGCCGAGGTCGTCGACGACGAAGACGAGGCCAAGAAGTAATGGCAGACGACGACAAGCGTCCTGGCGACGAGCCGTTCGACGAGGGGGCATCCGCTGAGGGTGCCCCCGGGGCCGACGCCGAGACGGAATCCGAAGGTGTGAGTGTCGAGGACATCGACGAGGCGTCCGCCGAGGGTATCGAAGAGGACGAGCTGACGGTCCAAGACATCCTGGATGCCGCCACGCGGGAAGTCGACGAGCCCACGAGCGAGCACCTCGCCGACCTCAAGCGGGTCACCGCGGAGTACGCCAACTACCGGCGCCGCACCGAGGCCAACCGCGAGGTCGAGCGTGAGCGCGTCACCGTGGATGTCGTCAAGGGCCTGATTCCCGTGCTCGACGATCTCGACCGCGCTGAGAAGCACGGCGACCTGGTCGAAGACTCGGGGTTCAGCACGATCGCCGCAAAACTCCGGGGGAGCGTCGAGCGTCTGGGCGTGAAGTCCTTCGGCACGGTCGGCGAACCGTTCGATCCGACCATCCACGAGGCGATCTTCCAGCTGCCCACCGCGGGCATCGAGTCGGAGACAGTTGGTGACGTGATCGAGACCGGTTACTTCCTCGGCTCGTCGCTCCTGCGCGTGGCCAAGGTCGTCGTGCAGGTACCGAGCGATGGCTAGCCAGGACTGGTTCGATAAGGACTTCTACAAGGTCCTGGGTGTGTCAAAGGACGTCACCCCGGCCGAGCTGAAGAAGGCCTATCGCAAGCTCGCCCGCACGTACCACCCGGACTCCAATCCGGGCAACCCTGCGGCCGAGGCGACGTTCAAGGAGATCAGCGAGGCACACTCGGTGATCGGTGACCCTGCCCAACGCAAGGAATACGATGCCGTGCGCGCGATGGGCGGTGGAGCCCGCTTCACCGCCCCGCGCCCCGGCGGCGGGCAGGCCGGAGGCTTCGACGATGTCTTCGGCGGCATGTTCGGTGGGGGCGCGCGGCAACAACAGCCCGGCTACTCCTATGAGCAGGGCGGTTTCGACGACCTCCTCGGCGGCATGTTCGGCCGCGGTCAGGGTGGTGGCGGTTTCGGCACCTCGAGCGGCGGGTTCCGCGGTTACGGCGGGCCGACTCGCGGCCGCGACGTGATCGCGTCGACCACGGTCGACTTCATCACGGCCACGCACGGTGACCAGATCACCCTGCAAACGCAGGATGGCCGCGCCATCAAGGTGAAGATCCCGGCCGGGGTGGCCGACGGGCAGAAGATCAAACTCCGCGGCCAGGGGCAGCACAGCCCCGACGGCGGCGAGTCCGGCGACATCGTGCTCACGGTGAACGTGCGCAAGCACCCGGTCTTCGAGCGCGACGGGCTGAACCTGCGGGTCTCCGTGCCGGTCACGTTCGTCGAGGCCGCGCTCGGCGCCACTATCGAGGTGCCGACGTTGGGCGGAGCGCCGGTCAAACTACGTATCGCCCCGGGTACCCCGAGCGGGCGCGTGCTGCGGGTCAAGGGGCGTGGTGTCGTGACGCCCAAGGGCACCGGGGACCTGCTGGCGGAGGTTCAGGTTGCCGTTCCGTCTCATCTGTCGAAGGACGCCGAGGAGAAACTCGCGGCCTTCGCGGAAGCACTGCCGAAGGAGAATCCGCGCGACGAACTCCTCGCGAAGGCGAGAGACTGACGGTGGACGAGAACACCCGGGTTTTCGTGATCTCGATGGCCGCCGAGCTTGCGGGCATGCACCCGCAAACGCTGCGCCAATATGATCGCCTGGGACTGGTGAGTCCCGACCGCACCCCCGGTCGGTCTCGCCGGTACTCGATGCGGGATGTGGCCAAGCTCCGCGAGATCGCGGAGCTTGGTGCCGAGGGTGTGAGCCTGGAAGGCATCCGTCGCATCATTGACCTCGAGGACCACGTGCGCACGCTCGAATCGCGGCTGCGCGAATTGGAGTCTGCGCTGGCCGATGAACTGCTCAACCGTCCGGGCCGCCGCGTCTTCGCGGCCGGCTCGGCCGGCGAGGTCATCTCGATGCGGGCCGGTACGCGCACGCGCCGGTCCAACCAGATCGTGATCTGGCGCCCCCTGGGATCCCGCCCGATCGGCGACGAGAAGTAGCCGCACTGCGGGTTAGCCTGAGGCAATGCCCGATTTTTCCTTTGACCGCCTGAGGCGTTTCCCCGACGTGGAAGCGGACAATCTCTTCGCCGTGGATGCGAGCGACCGGCTGATCCTCGACGAGGCGGCCGGCGTGCTGGCCGAGGCAGGATCCGGTGAGGTCGTGGTGATCGAGGACCGCTATGGCGCCCTCACCCTGGGCGCGGCCGCACTGGCCGGGGCTCGGGGAATCCGGGTGCACCAGGATGTCCTCTCCGGGGAGTTGGCACTCGCCCTGAATGCGGCCGACGCCGGACTCGCGGATTCCTACCACTCCCTCATCCTGGGCGAAGAACTGCTGGCGGACGCGCGGGTGGTACTGATCCAGCTGCCGCGCAGTCTGGCGGCGCTCGATGAGTTCGCCGACGCCATCCGTCGTTTCGCGGCACCGGATGTGGTGGTGATCGCCGGCGGACGCATCAAGCACATGACGCCGACCATGAACGCGGTGCTCCGCCGGCATTTCTGCGAGCTGCAGATTTCGTCGGCCCGGCAGAAATCGCGGGTACTCAGGGCAGCGGCCCCGATTGCCTCCGCCACTGAGCCGACGATGTCCACCTGGCCGAATTCTGTGGAGCACGCCGACCTTGGACTCACGATCTGCGCCCACGGGGCCGCGTTTGCCGGCGCGACCGTCGATATCGGAACGCGCTACCTGCTCGAGTTCCTCGATCGCATGAAAACGGATGCCCGGAGCGCCATCGATCTCGGCTGCGGCACCGGGGTGCTGGCCGCCACCCTCGCCCGACGCCGTCCCGCCCTACGGGTGATCGCCACCGACCAGTCGGCCGCGGCCGTCGCCTCCGCGCGGGCCACCATGGTGGCCAATGCGCTCGCCGACCGGGTCACGGTCGTGCGGGATGACGCGCTCCAGAGCCAACCGGATGCCTCGGCCGAACTGATTGTGCTGAACCCGCCCTTTCATATCGGCTCGTCGGTCCATGCCGGCATAGCCCTGAAACTGTTCGAGGATGCCGGACGAGTGTTGCAGCCCGGTGGTGAGCTGTGGAGCGTGTGGAACACCTACCTCGGTTATCGTCCCGCGTTGACGCGACTGGTCGGGCCGACACACCAGGTCGGCCGGAACGCCAAATTCACCGTCACGGTCTCGACCGGACGCTGAGACGCGCCGGACCGCCGTGAGGCCCGCACTTGGGGGCTTGCGCCAGGGCGTCGAAGCCGACACGCCCGGGATGCGGGAGGGAGTTGCGCACCCCCAGAATTCACCGTAATGTCTCTCTAGTCACCCCACAGGTTCGGAAAGCCGCAGAGTTTCCCGGCCTCAAGTGGGACGAAGGTTTTAGTTTTTTCTCGGATACCCTTCCGCAAGGAAGCGTTCGAGCAGAAACCAAGATAATAGCTCTCTCCGGCTAGTCGTCAGGTCGCATATGCAAATTTTTTCGAGTCGCTTTGGTGCACTCGGAATCGGCTGCTTTCCGTGATTTGACAGGGATTAGTCGGCTGGGTAAGTTATACAAGTTGCCTCGAAGCGACAGCCCGCTATGGGGCTTGAAGTCGAGTGCGTCCGATCCTTGAGAACTCAACAGCGTGCACAATGTCAAATGCCAAAAACCTCGTGGTTTGGATCCGTTTCTAGCGGTGAAGGATCA
>NZ_SOFU01000001.1:0-11521 GCF_004402245.1 Cryobacterium sp. TMT2-18-2 | reverse complement strand
GTGTTCCGGGTCGACCCGGCCGACCCCGCGCCCGAACGTGATGACGTGCCGAACGAGTTCGCCGAACGCGGCGTTCTTGCATGGGCAGATACCTTCGCGAGCGTCTGATCGACCGCGTCGTCACAACGTTGGCTGACACCTATCCCACCTTCGCAAACAGTGACGACGAGTGGATGACGAGCGGGATCCCCACCACGCCGTTCGGCGTGATCGTCTCCACGGCACTGTCCGGCTGCTGATCGCCGTTAGGGCCCACAAAGTGACCCCTAACGTGCCCCGCGCACCGCGTACCGCGTACCGGTGCATCGTCACTCCTTGGTCGAACGAATCCTGTTCCAAGAGGTCGAGCTCGAGAGGCTGGTCGAGAGCGTCGAAGAGCTGCCGGTCGGCTCCGAGCACGACAGGGTGCGTGAACAGCCAGAGCTCGTCGAGCAGGTGAGCCCGCATCAGCTGGGTGGCGAGGTTCGCGCCACCGATGCCGATTTCTCCGTCCGTCTCCTGTCGCAGCACGGCGAGCTGTTCGATCGCGTTGTCGTCGCCGATGATGCGCGTGTTGTGTTCGGCCGTGGTGCGCGTGCGCGAAACGAGCACCTTGGGTTTGTCCGTCCAGATCTCGCCGTACTCGCGCAGGAAGCCCGGAAGGGATTCGTCTGTGCGAGCGTTCGGCCAGAACGGATCCATCATCTCGTAGACTTTGCGGCCCTGAACCATCATCGCCAGTGCCCGCGCGCGAGCGTTGAATTCGCGATGCAGCGGCTCGCCCAGGCGGATCCAACTGGGCCCTCCGATGTCACCGTGCTCACCCACCTCGCGCTCGATGAAGAGATCAAGCGAGACATTCATCCAGTAAACGAACCGGCCGGCCATGACCACTCCCTTCGCCGAGCCACGATTGCAGGGGCGCCTACACGCTAGCTTTTTGAATTAGCGCTGGGCGGGCTCGGCACCACCCTACAACTCGCCCCCGGCTCCACGGTGACCGCCTTTAATGGTCCGCAAGTCGGACCTCGACGGACGCAGATTCAGCGCCAAGTCGCGAAGATTCCGAAGTCTCGGGGGAGTGGTGTTGGGGAACCCTCAGTGGGCGCATCGGCCTCGCTAGGCGCTCAGGAGTGACCGGATCTGGTTGAGCTCTCCCGCGTGAGCAGCAAATTGTACGTCAAGGTCGTATCGGGTCTGGAGGTTCATCCAAAATCGGTCAGTTGTGCCGAGTGCTCGTGCCAGCCGAAGGGCGGTGTCCGGGCTGATACCTCGTTTGCCATGAACGATCTCGTTGATGCGGCGCGGGGGCACGGCGATCGCCTGGGCAAGACGGTATTGGCTGATGCCAAGCGGAGTGAGGAATTCTTCGAGAAGAATCTCGCCGGGGTGAATGGGCTCGTGTGCGGCAGTCACAATATCTCCTCAGTGATAGTGGGTGATTTCGACATCTATTGGCCCAGCGGGTGTCCACGTGAAGCAGATGCGCCATTGGTCGTTGACGCGGATGCTGTGTTGGCCGTTTCGGTTGCCCTGCAGCTGTTCGAGACGGTTGCCCGGTGGAACGCGCAGGTCATTGATGGTTTCAGCGGCGTCGAGTATCAGTAGCTTTCGGTTCGCGATTCGCTGCAAGTCGGGGCCAACCTTGCGCACATGGACCCGCTGCCAGACGCGCTCAGTGTCGTTTTCTGCGAACGTCTGGATCACACGATTAGCATAACGCTCAGCGTTATTACCGTCAATCGTTATCAAATCCATACAGGGCACGAGGACGCCCGCGACACCAATGGCAGGCAGAGGCAACCGCGCCGCCCCGTAGCTCAACAACGCTGTGCGGCGGACTGCCAGATCTGTGCCATCGAATCTGCCGCGTGGCAGGTGTTCGGCCCGGCCCTTACTTCTGGTCCTCGAGTAGGCGTTCAGAGCCCATCACTTACCCATCAGAATCGTTCTTGGCCGACCGAAATCGACCGGTTAGAATTGGCGTCAGTGAACCGCCCGGTTCCCTGTAAGCACAAGGGAATCCGCGAGTCTTCCGAGTCATTCGGCGAAGGGTGGATGGCGGCTCAGTCATCTCTGGACGGGCTAGTTCTTCGAGCACCTTAGGCAACGTCGGCGGCGATGGCGGGTTTGGAGATGTAGAACTCGCGGGTGATGGCGGGTGATGGCGGGGGATGAGTGGCCGAGCTGCTGGGACGCTGTTTGGGTGTCGACCCGCTCCGAGATCAGGGTCGCCACCGTCTTGCGGACCGTGTGCGGTGACCCAGTCCAGCCCGGTGTCCTGGCGGATTTGCCGCCACCGGCGCGTCGACCTCGTCGATGAGGGGGCGAGCTGTCCTCCGACCTCGAGCAACACGCCCTCGGCGTCGAGGGTATGAACACGAACGAGAAATCTCCTTCCTCCCCGTCTCCCGCGTCCCCGTCCCTCGAGGCGTGGGGTTGGAGGCGACGATGGACATCGGCCAGCTGGTCTCCTCCCTTGGGATTCCGGTCTTGACGGTCTGAGACTGGCTCGTCCACGGCAGGGGACCGGCCGCGGCAAGCATCTGCGTAGAAGCGGCCAAAAGCCGGGGACGGTTCACTTTGTCCGTCGCGGTACTGATGATGCCGATTTGGCGGTCGTGGATCTGCGGTCATACGCTTTCGCGCAATCCTTGGCTCTGGCGCAGGCACCACGTTCGGCGCATACTTCGGTCAATCACGACCTGGAGGTAATTGATGGACAGCATCCGTGTAGTCACCCCTGGTGTGCACGTGCCCAAATGGGCCCTTCGAAGCTCGTTTAGCCCCGACACGACGATTTCCACACACGCCACCCAAAGCGACGCGATCGCCGCAGGCCGCAAGAGCCTCACCCCAGGGGGCGGTCTGATCAGAGTATGTGGTCTGGATGGGCAACTGCGGAGCAATATTCGCGCTCCGGCACAACAGCAACAGGATACGGGCCCCTTGCCAGATAGCGCGCCGAGCAAATCGTCGGCCGACCCCGGGCCGCCACTCGTCGCTGGAGCAAATATTGCGTTCTCGGTGTTGGCCAATGCCAGCGGGGAGACACACGACGCTAACGAAGACGGCCGCGACGACGGTGAAGCAGCACTGACGAGCCTGCTCGACACAAGGGACGGGAGTCCCGCGAACCTCTTTTTCAAAGGGACGGGCCAGGGCATCAATTTGACACTGAGCGTCGTGCTGCCAGCCCTGGCCGCGTTCGGCGTCGTCTACTTGCAGGGAGCGGAAACGCTTGGAGCAACATACTGGACGGTCTACCTCGCGACTATCGCCTGGTCCGGTGGAATTTCGGTCGCCACCTTCGTCGGAATTCTTGGCCCAGTCGGATGGAGTGCGGGTCACTATCTGGCCACAATCGGCGGAGGCTTCGGGGTTTCCAGCGTGCTTGCCGGTGTCGTCGGAGGACCGACGATAGCGACGCCCACGGCGTTGGCCTCGCCCGAGCTGTACCGGATCTTCGCGCCGATCCCGAAGAATCGAGAGGGGTTCCTCGCGATAGCGTTCATGCTGCTCGCGATTGTCATCTGGTACGTGGCAGTCGCAGGCGTCGCCACCTATGGGCTTCTGGGATTGTTCCTTGGCGCAGTAGTCGGGGTAGCGATTGGGTGGCAGGCCGCTCACCGTGTCAAGACCACCCTGATGAGGCAGGCGCAGCTACCCGGTGCTTCGCCGAGTTAGCGCAGGTCGCTTGGGCGAAAGGACCTTAGCCAAAGAATCCTGCGGTGGCCGGCTCGCTCATCGACTCGACTCCGAGTACCCGCCGACTAATCGGTGACCTTCGGGTGATTCGCCCTGACCGGTCAGCCGCGGCGGCCGAGCAGCTCGTGCGCGGTGCCGGCATCCCCCCGAACCGAGATCGCCCCTCCACTCGGTACCGTGACCACTGCGCCGAGCCACGAGTACCGGTCGTCACTTGCTGCGTTGCCAGATTGGCGACAACATTCGTTTCTGGGTCGCTAGTTGCTCCGGGACGGTCCCAGTTCTGGAGCCGGCGGGGCTGCGGGCACCGGTGGCAGTCCTAGATGAAAGATGTCATCCAGTATGTCGAATGCCCGTGGTTGGAGTATTTCCCCGGGGAAGTACTCCTCGAACAATTCCTCCGCCTCGTCCGCGGAATTGATGCCGACCAGAGCAAGCAGGACCGCGATGTCGTCGTCATCGCGGCCGGGCCTGGAGGCCTTGAGCTTCATGGCGAGCAGACACTCAGGTGAGGCCACCCACACGGACACACATTCATCGTCGTAGAGGGATTCCCAGCCGGGGTCCTTCGCGATGGGGATGTATGTTTCCGCGTGGGTGTTTAGCCAGTCGCCACCCCACCCTCGGTCGTCGGCGATCTCGAGGGCGTACTCCAGTGCTCGGGCAGAGGGATGGATCTTCGCGTCGATATCGTCGGTGAGGCCACGATCAGGGATGTATCGAAGGGACAATGCGGCGCCTCCAATGAGATACACAGCGGTGCTCTGACCGTCGCCATGCAGACGTTGGACAAGGTCGTGGAGGCCGTCGATCAGGTCGGCTCGGCCAAGACGGTTAGCGCTCTGCGGCATTCTTAGACACTCGCCAGGACGGACTTGTCTAGCGCTATGTTGCGACGGGAGAACTCTGCCGGCACGTTCTCATCCCGAATCGTCCTCGTGTAGGCGCTGCCTGAAAGGATCGTTCGCTGTGGCACGGCACGACTGGGGGACTCAACCCACTGAGGGATAGGGAGTCCATCCCGTCGAAGCCAGTACTCGGAGACCGCTGCCAGGGCGGCGTCCCACAGCACGGAACCAGTCGGCTCAGGCTCGTTCGCTGCAAGGACGACACGCGTGACGCCGTCTTCAGCCGCCAAATTGTCACTGAACTGGATGAAGCTTCGAAACGCGGACGGCACATCACCACTCGTGAGTTCGTCGCGGATTGCAGCACCAGCTTCTAAAGACCCTGCTCGGCGGGTAGGCACCACGCCCAGGCGGTTGCCGGTGGCGAGCAGCAGCTTGTCCAGTGTTGCTGCGCTTGGCTCACGCCTCCCATTCTCGATGTGCGAGAGAGCCGGCACAGAGGTTTGGGCGCGCTTAGCGACGACTCCTTGCGACAGTCCCTGGGTGCGACGAATTGAGCGAAGGAAAAGCGATGATGCGGTCATAATCTCACCTCATAAGTTTACGTATCCGATAATAGCACCGCAGTCGTCTGCGTAGACAACGCAATGCCCTCGTTGAAGACATGTTCGCGGCAACGCGGTGGGCCGAAGACTATGCGACCGGGCGCGCCGAGGTCGAGGAGCTTGCCGCCGAACCCGTCGAGCCGACATGCGTCATCTGACCCGTTGAACGCCTAACCAGAACGATCGCCGTGGACGCGGGAGATGTTCACATGAACACGTCTTGGCCCGGCAGCGATGTCGAAATGTCGCCCTGATCGCGCACGGCCATTTCCTGCGCATTCTCACCGCCGTGTACCTGAGGATGGCCCCTCGATTCGGTGCTCAAATCACCCTGGATGCTGGATCAGTCGCCCTGCTCAGCTTCTACCGTGAGCAGCCGGCCATCTTGTCGTGGAACTACGGAGCCGAACTGCCCTTGGTGCCCTCAGAGTCCTAAGTTGCGACACAAGGTGCTGAAGGACTTGGGATCGCGGTGCCGACCGCGACGGTTCAAACGGTCATCATTTACTAATCACATTCATCTCGATTCGACCCAATTAGACGAAGTACAATTGGGGGCAGTGAACCGCCCGGTTCCCTGTACGCACAAGGGAATCCGCGAGTTTGCGAGATATTCGGCGAAGACAGAATTAAGGCCTGAGCCTTCAAGGGGTCGCAGGTTCTAATCCTGTCAGCCCGGCCGAAGGGTGCTCCCGAGGTCGTGTTGTCGGTTGTCCATCTCAAGGATGAGCACCATCTCGTGTTGCGCGGAGCGGTCGCCCTCGACGGCTCGGGCGCCGGAGCGCCCTACGACTTCACGTGGGCGTTTGTCCTTCAACCTCGAACCGACGGGTCGACGCGGCTTGTCGTTCGCGAGCGGTACGCGTACCTCACCGACTGGGCCAAGGTGCACGTGGAGCCGATCGAGATGGTGAGCTTCCTCATGACCGAGCGTATACTCCGGGGCATCCGGGACCGTGCGGAGCATTCTCCCTCGCGCACCACCTTACGGTCGCCGAACCATCGTTGATCGATTTTTATTGAGATCTCTGTTCCTGGCGATACTGGGAAGGGGACGGGACGACCCCGTTGCTGATGAAGCCGGGAGAGAGTTAGAGGTCACTCGCTCCCGTTTCTGGCATCCGACCGCGGCGACGCTACTGTTTGTCGCTGGCCTGGGTCCGCGGTTTTGATCCGGTTTCTGCGCCGTTCCTGAACGCCCACGCAGAACNCTAGGAAGTCATCGTGTCTTGCTGGAGAAATCGTTCGGGTCGAGACCGGCGATTCGACGCGCATGGTCTTGGAGTGCTTCTTCGCTCACAGTGTGTCCAGCATCTGCGAATCGTTCACGCAGCGCGTCGAGGACTTGGTGTTCGCTGTGGCCGGCGAGGTCAGCTTCCTCCTGTGCGAGAATCCCCGCCACCTTGTCCTCGTCCGATTGAGAATGCTGGTCTTGGATCGGTTCATTCTGTGTGCCGTCACCATTCATGCTGCTCCTCCGATCTCAAGGGTTCTGTTAGCAAGCCTAACGTTCAGAGTGAGACGCGGACAGGCTTTAGCGTGAAGCGGTCGACGTGGACCCGGATGTGCTGCGGGCGGCCGAGTTCGACTTCGCCGGCCCGAGCGTCGCCTTCGAACGCGTCGACGAAGCTGTGGCGGACCACCGCGCTGCGGAAGGGACGAAGTGGATGACCGGCCTCGGTCCCGACCTGGACAGGGTTTTATCTGCCGGGCTCCTGGATGCCATCAGCGGATTCCTCAACGATTTCGGGGCGGCCGCGCCCCTGCCTGCGCTGATCTGCGCGCTGGGGTTCGAATACGACGCGGTCTCGGTCAGGCCGAGCCGCTCCACGGCGCGGGCACGATGACCCACAGCACGACGGCTGGCTCGCCGCCCTCGACCTGCCAGGTGTGCGGCTCTCGACCGGGGAAGGTCAGTGCGTCGCCGGCGTGGACGGCCACGGTGCGACCGGCGAATCGCACGGTGAGTGATCCCGAGACGACGTGGAGCGCTTCGACGTCGCAGTTGATCGTGTACAGATCGGTCCCGCCGTGCGCGTCCGGCTCGAGTTCTGATCGCAGCAGCTGAACCCGCTCCTCGCCGCGCGGCGACATCAGTCGCTCGTCGGCGTGCACTCCGCCCAAGTTGATCCGCGGAGCGTCGGCGTACGCGACATGGTGAACGTCGGGCTCGGCGAAGAGCGCTCCGACGGGCAACGAGAGCACCTGACACAACTGGACAAGCGTTGCCACGCTCGGTGACGTCTCGTCGCGCTCGACCCGGCTGAGGAAGCCCTTGCTGAGGCCCGTCGTCTGAGCGACCTGGGCGAGTGACATGCCCTGAGCGGTGCGCGCGGAGCGCAGCTTGGCGCCGATGGGTGTCGCGGTGCCTTCGGCGGTGGGGTGGATGGCGCGCACAGTTCCTCCTCGAAGCTGCTCACACATTCGTCCTTGACGATCTGCACGGGGCAGCGTAAGGTAGCGCTGAAGTTGTCTATAGCGTACCGAAAGTTGTCAAATATGCAACCGTTCAGCAAAGATGCTACGGATGAGCCCCGCGGGCCGGTGGACGCGAGTGTCGTGCCCCGGTTTGCCGGAATCGCGACCTTTGCGCGACTCCCGCGGCTCGACGAGGTCGAGCGGGCAGACATCGCGATCGTCGGGATTCCCTTCGACAGCGGAGTGAGCTACCGACCCGGTGCTCGGTTCGGCCCCGCGCATGTGCGCGAGGCCTCGCGCCTACTGCGACCGTACAACCCTGCGCAGGACGTCTTCCCGTTCGACGCCCAGCAGGTCGCCGACGCCGGCGACATCGCCGCGAACCCGTTCGACATCGCTGCTGCCGTGGCCGAGATCGAGGCGGGCGCGCGCCAGCTCAGCGAGCACGCCGACCGACTAGTCGCCATCGGCGGAGACCACACGATCGCTCTGCCGCTGCTCCGCGTCGCGCACGCGCAGCACGGGCCCGTCGCGGTATTGCACTTCGATGCCCACCTCGACACGTGGGACACGTACTTCGGGGCGCCGATGACTCACGGGACCCCCTTCCGGCGGGCGTCCGAAGAAGGCATCATCGACCTGACCGCGAGCATGCACGTTGGAATTCGCGGCCCCCTGTACTCGAAGGACGACCTCGAAGACGACGCCCGGCTCGGCTTTGCGATCGTCACGAGCGAATTCGTCGAAGAGCACGGCGTCGCGGCCGCCATCGAACGCATCCGCGCCAGAGTCGGAGACGCGCCGCTCTACATCTCGATCGACATCGACGTACTCGACCCCGCCCACGCGCCGGGAACAGGAACTCCGGAGGCGGGCGGGCTCACGAGTCGAGAACTACTACGGATGCTGCGTGCCCTGGCCGACCTGCGCATCATCGGCGCCGACGTGGTCGAAGTCGCCCCCGCGTACGACCATGCCCAGCTGACCGCTGTCGCGGCCAGCCACATCGTCTACGAGCTGCTGAGCGCGATGGCGCCTGGGGTGACCCACCCCGACCGACAAAGCCCCGACCTGACGTAGAAGTCCCGAACCCGACCGACAAGCCCGACGCAGGAGACACCCATGACACTGCCCACCCCAACGGACGAAGAAGTCCGTGCCGCGGCATCCGCCATCGTCGAGGCGTTCGCCGCCACCGACGGCCCGCGCTACTTCTCACTCTTCGCACCTGACGCAACCTTCGTCTTCCACACCGAACCTGCGCGAATCGAGGACCGGGCTGCCTACGAAGCCATGTGGGAGGAATGGGTGGGCGGCGGCTGGAGCGTGCAATCCTGCGCATCGAGCGCGGCCGCGGTGCAGGTGTTTCCCGGCGGAGCCGTCTTCACCCACTCCGTCAGCACGAGCGTGAGCACCGCGGACGGACCCATGTCTTACCGGGAGCGCGAAACGATCGTCTTCCGGTCTGATTCTGCCGGTCTCATCGCCATCCACGAACACCTGTCACCCCAGCCCTGACCAGTCCCTATTCATAGAGGAGCCCAAAGATGTCGCTCTACACCCTTCTTGAACGCCGACTGGACACCAACTCAGATGACGCGGGCCCGGTTCGCGGAACCTACTCGCTCGGCCGCGTGCTCATGATCTGGCTGGCCGCGAACCTTGTGGTCACCACCCTTCTGACCGGCACGCTCTTCGTGCCGGATGTGCCGTTCGGCCTCGTCATCGCTCTGATCGTGGGCGGAACGATCGTCGGAGCAGCAGTGCTCGTGACGGTCGGTGCGATCGGAACGCGCACCGGCCTGCCGACGATGGCAATCACGCGCGGACCGTTCGGGACGCGCGGGAGCCTGCTGCCGGTGGCCGCCAACGTGGTCATCCTCATGGGCTGGAGCTGGGTGCAGGCGATGCTCGCCGGGATCGCCCTCAACTACATCGTCGCGTCGATGACCGGGTTCTCGAACCCCGTCATCTTCGCGGTGCTCTGCCAGACGATCGTCGTGATCCTCGCGATCTTCGGCCACGCCGGAGTCGCTCGGGTGGAACCGTGGTTCGCCGCGGTCATCCTCGCGATCGCCGCCTACATCTTCGTCGTAGCGTTCTCTACGTTCCCGCCGGCAGAGTTCGCGGCCATCCCGGCGACGCTCGAGCCGTTCTACTCCCCGGGACTGGCGTTCGATGTCGTGGTCGCGACCGCCATATCGTGGACGGTGCTCTCGGCCGACTTCAACCGCTTCGCATCGACGACCCGCGCGGGCGTGGTCGGCTCGGGAATCGGTTACACCCTGTCGACGGTGATCTCGATGACGCTCGGCGCGAGCGCGATCGGCTACGTCGTCCTGCGGGGCGGCGACGCGATGGCGTTCGACCCTGTGACGATCATCGAACCCTTCGGCACCCTGTTCGCGGTCGCGATCTTCCTATCCGTGATGGCGACGAACACGATGGTCGTCTACGGCATGGTCACAAGCGTGGTCAACGCGCTCCCTGGCCGCCGGGTGAAGTTCCTGCCCACCGCGATCGTCCTCGGGCTCATCTCGATCATCGGTTCGACCTTCTTCGGTCTGCTGGCCCAGTTCACGACCTTCCTGGTCACGATCGGTGCCCTGTTCGCACCGATCTTCGCGATCATGATCGTCGACTACTACATCGTCGCTCGCGGCAGCTACAGCGCCGACATCCTGAAGGCTCAAGGCGGTCGCTACTGGTACACCGGCGGCATCAATTGGCTCGCTGTCGCGTCGTGGGTGGTCGGTGCGGTGTCCGCCTACGTGTGGGCGTACGTGTGGCCGCTTCCGTTCGGTGCGACCGTTCCCGCATTCCTCCTGACCTTCGCCGTGTACTTGGCCTTCTCGCTCGCGCGCCGCAGCAAGACGCCTTTCGAGCCCAGCCAGCACCTCGCCGATGCCGACACCCCTCGCTGACGGCCCTGGAGCGCCGCCGCGCACGGCGCTCCGGGACCTCACCCACCCGATCACCGACGGGATGCCGGTGTATCCCGGCGACCCGGCGGTCCACGTCGACGCCGCGCTGGACCTCGACCGCGACGGGGTGGCCGTGACGGGGCTGCGAATGGGGTCTCATACCGGGACGCACATAGATGCGCCGTCCCATACCGTCCCCGGCGGCCGGACAATGGCCGATGTGGCCCTCGACGAGCTCCTCGGCGACGCGCTGGTGGTGCGGGTGCGAGCGCTCGCCGAGGGCGAGGTATACGGGTGGGACCGGCTGAATGCGGAGCATCCGCTACCGGATCGATTGCCCCCGATCGTCGTGATCGACACGGGCTGGGCGCGGTGGTTCGGCGACGCCCGCGCAGTGCGGCATCCGGCCCTCGATGCCGGTGCTGCGAGCGAGCTCGTCGCTCGCGGGATGCGGATCCTCGCGGTCGACACGCTGAGTCCCGACCCGACCGGTACGTCCTCGGCCGCCTTTCCCGTGCACGAGGTCGTGCTGGGCCGCGGCGGGCTGATCGTCGAGAACCTCTGCGGACTGGATGACCTGCCCCCACAGGTACGGATCGGCTTCTTCCCCCTGCGACTTGGCGGCGACGGGGCGCCGGTTCGCGCGGTCGCCTTCGTCTGAGGCCGAGCAGCGAATGAATTCGCGCCTCGCGCTGGGTCAGATCGGGAGTCAGTGGTCAGGCGCTGGCCTTCCTGGAGGAAAAGAATGAGGGCTGCGGAGGAAATGGAGTTCAACCCTCACCGCCGATCCGCGCCCTGCTGGCTTTCGTAAACAGCCCACCAAATGTCCCGGAAACTCAAGGGTTTCCGGGACTTTTTTGGTTAAGAGATTTGACTACCCCATCACAAACCCATCTTTTACTCCTCCCGGGAGCCGCTGAGACGGCCTCTTCGGCCTCCTCGTCGGGCCGGCCGAACAGCTTGACGAGGGTGGCGCCGGGCGCGGAGAAGCGCTCGGTCATCTGCGTGCTCATGGCGGAATTGTGGTCGGCGGCCTCGC
>NZ_SOFU01000035.1:0-78227 GCF_004402245.1 Cryobacterium sp. TMT2-18-2 | reverse complement strand
GCACCTGGCCGGCCGCGTCCTCGGCCGCCCGCAGCCGCTCCGCCTGGGCGCGCGCCTCGGGTTCGCGGGCCGCCGCCAGCGCCGCCGCCGCCAGGGCCTCGTCGACCTCGTCCAGCCGGTCCGGCAGCTCGTCCAGGAGCGCCTGGGTCTGCGCGACGGATGCCACGTGCAGGGCGAGCTCCTCCTGCAGCGTCACAATCTTGGCCTCGATGCCGGGCAGCAGCCGTTCGACGTCGAGAACGTCTTTCAACGATCCGAGCCGGCCCAGGAGATTCTCGATGACGGCTTTGAGGCTCTCCGTTGTTTCCACCAGACCTGGGTCGTCCTGATACTCATGCCAGGCGCCGTGCGCGTACGATTCGCCGATCAGGGCACGTTCGAGCGCTTCCTCCGCCTCCCGACGCGTGCGGAGCGCCGGCCACACGCGGGAAGCCCGGTTCGCGGCCAGCACGGCCGCCCGGTCAAGGGCGACCGCCCCCTGCCGGGCCTCGAGAACGACCAGGGCCGAGTGAGCTTCGTTGCGGCGGTCCTGCCGGCTGCGCAGGTCTTCCTGGGCCTGCACGTTTGCGGCGGCCAACTCCAGCGCCGACGTGGCCCGGTCGGCCCCCGCCGACGCCTCGGCCAGCAGTTCGTCCAGCTCCGCCAGGGCGGCGTCGAACCAGGTCCGGTCGCGACTGCCGGGCGCGTCATCGGAGTCGTTGCCGGGCAGGTCTTCGCGCTGCAAGTGCCGGGACGCGGTGGCCGCCAGGCCGGCCAGGCGCTGGCGCACGGATTCCAGCGCATCATCGAGCGACTTGCGCCGGCTGATCAGCCCGAGTTCGAGATGCTCGAACCGGGCGGTGCCGAAGAGGGTACGCAGCACCCCTCGCCGGTCATCGGTCTTGGCCAGCAGGAACCGTTGGAACCGGTTCTGGGCCAGCAGGATCACCTGCAGAAACTGGTCCTGCTTGAGCGGCAGGATGCGGCTGAGCTCATGCCCGACGTCGACCGGGCGGGTCGCCACGCTGCGCCAGCCCTCAGGGGTGTCCCGGTCGTCGTGCAGGTCACGGATGTCGAGGCGCGCGTCGGGCGGTGACATGGTCGTGCCCGGGCCGCGCTTCTTGTTCTTCTCGTACCTGGGTGTGCGATAGATGCGGTAGTCGTTCTCGTGCAGCGCGAATTCCAGCTCCACGAAAGTAGGGTCATCCGGTTCGCAGTGGTCACTGCGCAGCTGGGACTCCGTTCCCTCGTAGCGCGGCACGCTGCCGTAGAGGGCGAAGCAGACGGCGTCGAGGATGCTGGACTTGCCGGCCCCGGTCTTGCCGGTGATCAGGAAGATTCCATCGGCATCGAAGCGCTCGAAGTCGATCACCTGTTCGTTCTTGTAGGGGCCGAATCCGGCGATCCGCAGACGTTTGATCTTCATCGGCTCAGCTCCCTCAGGTCACCCTCGGTGAGGAGTTCCGCCACCAGGTCGCGTTCGAAATCGGATTGGCCGACCCCGTTGCGCACGAACTCGAGGAACCCGGCGACAATCTCGCGGTCACTCTGGCGGTCGATGCGCTCACCGTAGCTGACGGCATCCGAGTCGACGACGACAGCGGGCCGATGCTCGAGCGTGACGCAGTGCGGGAATCGTTTCTGCAGGCGCCGGATGCCGTCGAGGGGACGCACCTGGTCGGTCAGGATGGCCGACACCCAGTCGGGCTCGAACTCGGCCCAGGCGTCATCGGTCAGGAGCTGTTCGATCTCGCCGGTGAGCACGCTGAGTCGCCGCGGAACCGGAAGCTCGATCCATTCGATGTCGGCGGCAGGGCCGCCCTGGAGCTCGACCAGCCAGCAGCCCCGCGGTTTGCCGGCCTCCGAGAAGGAGTAGTGCAGTGGTGCTCCCGAGTAGCGCACGCGGTCGGTGAGGTGGGCTCGCCCGTGGATGTGGCCGAGGGCGACGTAGTCCGGTCCTGTGAAGACCGACACGGGCACCAGATCGAGGCCGCCCGCGGTGATGTCCCGCACGGCATCGGTCGCCGCGGCCGCGGGCACTCCCGCCGCGAAGCAGTGGCTGAGCACCACCGATCGCCCGCCGCGCGTGGCCAGGTCATCGCGGATGCGCTGCATCACGACGGTGAGCACCTGCTCGTGGGTCCTGAGCGGTTCGTCTGCCGGCCCGTGAAAGACGCTGAGGTGCCGGACCAGCGCCGGCTCCAGGTAGGGGATGCCATAGAAGTGCACGGGCCCGTGCTCGTCCGGCACGGTGACCGGTTCGAGGAACTGCTCCGGCCGGGTCAGCACATGGACGCCCGCGAGTGCGGCCCACTCCGCCTGGAAGCCGAGGCGGGTGGCGGAGTCGTGGTTGCCGCTGGTCATCACCACCGTGGCCCCTGCCTGCTTGATTTCCCGCAGCACCGCCGCGAGCAGCGTGTAACTCTCGGCCGACGGCATGGCCGAGTCGAAGATGTCGCCGGCCACCGCCACCACGTCGATCCGGCGCTGCCGCACCACCTCCACCAGCGCATCCAGCACCTGACGCAGGGCATCCAGGGTCGAATGGGTGTGGAAGGTTCGCCCGATGTGCCAATCGGACGTGTGCAGGATCTTCATGCCATTCACGTTATCGCCGACGGCCGACACCCGGCGGCACCGGGCAGCACCGGGCGAGCCCGGTCGACACTGGGCAGCAAGTTCTTTGTTTGTCTTTGTTTTTCTTGACAAACAAAAACAAACACAGGTAAGGTTTTTATATTCTACAAATTCGTGGTTTCGGCCACTCAGCGTCGAGGAGGTCGCCATGTTCGCCGAAGAACGTCAGGCCCTGATCGTCGATCTGGTCACCAGTTCGAACCGGGTCACGGTCAGCGATCTCGCCTCCCGCTTCGATGTCACCCCCGAAACGGTGCGGCGCGACCTCGACAGCCTCGAGGGCGCCCGCCAGCTGCGCCGGGTTCACGGCGGCGCAGTCGCGTTCGACCGGCAGAGCATGTCCGAGCTCAGCCTCGAGGAACGCCAGACGCAGCGGCAGGACGAGAAGCAGCGCATCGCGGCCGCCGCCCTCACCATGATTCCCTCGAGCCAGACCGGCTCCGTCCTGCTGGATGCCGGCACCACGACCGAGCTGCTCGCCGACCTCCTGCTCGACTGGACCCCGGCAGCCCCCGGTGACGAACTCCTGGTCATCACCAACGCGGTGCCGATCGCCACGAAACTCGCCGGCAACGACGCCATCTCGTTGTATATCCTCGGCGGCCGCGTGCGCGGCCTCACCCGCGCCGTCGTCGGTCCCAGCACCATCGCCCAGCTCGATTCGTTGCGGCCCGACATCGCTTTCGTCGGCGCCAACGGCGTGCACGCCGAATTCGGTTTCAGCACTCCGGATGCCGTTGAATCCGCCGTGAAGACAGCCATCGTCCGTTCGGCCCGTCGTGTTGTCGCACTGGCCGATTCCTCCAAGCTCGACAAGGAAACCCTGATCCGCTTCGCGGCCCTGGGCGACATGGACGTGCTGATCACGGACGCTCTCCCATCAGATGAACTTGCCGCAGCCCTCGCCGCGGCCGACGTTGAGGTTGTGATCGCGTGATTATCACGCTTACCCCGAATCCGAGCCTGGATCGCACCATCGAGCTCCGCGCCCCGCTGGCCCGCGGCGAAGTTCAGCGGGCAGGTTCATCCCGCGAGGAACCAGGCGGTAAGGGCGTGAACATCGTTCGCGCCCTCAAGGCCTCGGACATCCTGAGCCTCGCCATCCTCCCCGGCGACGAGTTGGACCCCGTTCTGGTGGCCCTTCGGGCCGCGGGGGTGCCCCACCTCGGCATGCCGATCGGCGCCACGATCCGGAGCAACATCGCGCTGACCGAGATCGACGGCACCACCACCAAGGTGAACGTACCCGGACCGGTACTGACCGCCGCGCAGCAGAGCGACCTGATCGAACTCGTGATGGAGAAAGCGGAGGGTGCCAGCTGGCTCGTGCTGGCCGGATCGCTGCCGCCTGGAGTGCCCGTCGACTTCTACGCCGACATCACCCGGGAGCTCCGCACCCGGTTCGGCGCGAGCGCCCCTCGGGTGGCCGTCGACTCGTCTGGCGCACCCCTCGCCGCCGCCGTCACGGCCGGACCGGACCTGATCAAGCCCAACGCCGAAGAACTGGCCGAGCTCACCGGCATCCCCGACCCGGAGAGCCTCGAGGGCAATCCGGTGCTCGTGGCCCGCGCCGCCGAGCGTCTCGTCGCCACCGGCGTTGGCGCCGTGTTGGCCACCCTCGGCTCCCAAGGTGCCGTGCTGGTCACCGAAGACGGCGCCTGGCTCGCGAAAACGCCGCCGATCGTCGCCCGCAGCACCGTCGGAGCCGGCGATTCCTCCCTGGCCGGCTACCTGCTCAGCAGCATCGCCGGCGGCTCCGCCCCCGACTCTCTCCGCCAGGCCGCAGCCCACGGGGCCGCAGCCGCGTCCCTGCCCGGATCAACCGTTCCGGCTCTGCACCAAACCAGACCGGGCGATGTCACCCTGACGTCGCTCAACACCCATCCAAAGGAGGATGTCCAGTGAGTGCACTGATCACCCCGGAGCTTGTCGCTCTGGATAAGAACCTCGGAGCCGCACCCTCGAGCGTAATCCGGCATCTTGCCGAGCTCGTCGTCGGCGCCGGCCGCGCCACCGAGATCGAGAGCCTCTACGCGGATGCCCTCGCTCGCGAAGCGAAGACGGCAACCGGCATCCCCGGCGGCCTGGCCATCCCGCATTGCCGTTCGGCAGCCGTCACCGAGCCGACGCTGGCGTTGGCCCGACTGACTTCGCCGGTCGACTTCGGGGCCGCAGATGGTCCCGCGGACCTCGTCTTCCTGATCGCCGCTCCCGAGGGCGCGGATCAGGAACACCTCAAGATCCTGGCCAAGCTCGCCCGCTCGCTGATGCAGGCCCCCTTCACCGCCGCGCTGCGCGCCGCGAAGACCCAGGCCGAAATCGTCGAACTGGTCACCAGCGTCGTCTCCCCCGCTCCCGTGGCCGCCGGCGGCGTCGCCGGCGCCGACGTCGGAAGCACGCCCGCGGCATCCGCCGGTGTCAAGCGCATCGTCGCTGTGACCGCCTGCCCGACCGGCATCGCGCACACCTACATGGCCGCCGAATCGCTCGTTGCCGCGGCGAAGGCCGCCGGCGTTGACCTGCAGGTCGAAACCCAGGGCTCGGCCGGCCTCACGATGCTCGACCCGGCCGTCATCGCCGCGGCCGACGCGGTCATCTTCGCCGTCGACGTCGACGTTCGCGGTCGCGAGCGCTTTGCCGGGAAGCCCGTCATCCAGGTGCCCGTCAAACGCGGCATCGACGAACCGGCCAAGCTCATCCACGATGCCTTGGCCGCGGCCCAGAACCCCAACGCCCGCCGCGTCGGCGGCACCGTCGGTGCGGCCGAGGCCGAGGAGACCAGCGAGCACTTCGGCCAGAAGGTCAAGCGCGCCCTGCTCACCGGTGTCAGCTACATGATCCCGTTCGTCGCCGGTGGAGGTCTGTTGATCGCCCTCGGATTCCTCCTCGGAGGCTACGAGATCACCGAGGTCGCCGACACGGTCACCCTGGAGAACAACCTGTTCAACCTGCCGGAAGGCGGCATGCTCACCTATCTGGGAGCGGTCTTCTTCAAGATCGGCGCGCTGTCGATGGGCTTCCTGGTTCCGGCCCTGGCCGGGTACATCGCCTACGCGATCGCCGACCGTCCCGGAATCGCCCCCGGTTTCGTCGCCGGTGCCGTCGCCGGGTTCATGGGTGCCGGTTTCCTCGGCGGCATCGCCGGTGGTCTGCTGGCCGGTGTCGCAGCCGCCAGCTTCAACAAGCTCGACGTGCCGCGCTGGCTTCGCAGCCTGATGCCTGTCGTCATCATCCCGCTGGTCGCGTCGATCGTCGCCTCGGGCCTGATGTTCCTCGTGCTCGGTGGCCCCATTGCGCTGCTGACCACCGCCCTGAACGAGTGGCTGTCCGGCATGACCGGCGCCTCCGCCATCCTGCTCGGCCTGATCCTGGGCCTCATGATGGGGTTCGACCTCGGCGGACCGGTCAACAAGGTTGCCTACGCCTTCGCCGTCGCCGGTCTCGGCACCGCAACCATGGCCAACCAGGCTCCGTGGCAGATCATGGCCGCGGTCATGGCCGCGGGCATGGTTCCGCCGCTCGCCATGGCCCTGGCCACGGTGCTCGACCGCCGACTGTTCACTGTCGCCGAGCGCGAAAACGGCAAGGCAGCCTGGCTCCTGGGTGCGTCGTTCATCTCCGAAGGCGCCATCCCGTTCGCTGCCGCAGACGTGCTCCGCGTGATCCCGGCCTCCATGGTGGGCGCCGGCGTGACCGGTGCTCTCTCGATGGCCTGGGGCGTCACCTCGAAGGCCCCGCACGGCGGAATGTTCGTCTTCTTCGCCATCGACAGCTTCGCACTCTTCGCTCTGGCGATCGCGATCGGAACCGTCGTCACGGCCATCCTGGTGATCGCGCTGAAGCGATACGCTCGAAAGACACCGTTGGTCACCGCGGACGCAGCAGCGCCCGCCCTGGTCAACGCTTAACCGCACGTCGGCCGCTCCGAGAAAATCGGGGCGGCCGACGCGTAGCATCAATAGCGCAGTATTTTTGCTGCGCAAGAATAGAGGTTGTCCCGTGCAGAATTTCACTGGTGTAGGCGTAAGCCCCGGCCGGATCATCGGATCCGTTCGCCAGATGCCCAAACCGATCAGCGAACCCCCGGCAGGTGAACGCCTGGATGCGGCGACTACACCCGAAGTCGCAACGGCAGAGCTGCGGACGGCCGCCAAGGTGGTGCAAACCGAGCTTCAGCGTCGCGCCGAAGCCGCCACGGGCGCCAGCAAGTCGGTTCTCGAAGCCACCGCGCTGATGGCCACCGACCCGATGCTGATAAAAGCTGCAGTGAAATTAATCGTTACCGGAACATCCGCCGAACGCGCGATCTGGGAGTCCGGCGCATCCGTCGCCGAGATGCTGCACAACCTCGGCGGCTACATGGCCGAGCGGGCCACGGATGTCCTCGACGTGCGGGCCCGGATCGTCGCCGAGCTGCGCGGCGTCACCGCCCCCGGCATCCCCCAGTCTGACGAGCCCTTCGTTCTCGTAGCCGAGGACCTCGCCCCGGCCGACACCGCCACCCTCGACCCGAACAAGATCCTCGCCCTGGTCACCAGCGGCGGCGGACCGCAGTCGCACACCGCGATCATCGCCCGCGCCCTCGGCCTGCCGGCCGTCGTCGCCGCCGTCGGCGTCGACGCCCTCACCGATGGCACCGAGGTCTACGTGGACGGCGCCGCCGGAACCCTCCAGGTTGACCCCGGCGACGACGAGCGCACCGCCGTCACGGCGTGGGAGCACGTCGCAGCCAGCCTGTCCGTGTTCGACGGCACCGGCACCA
Source organism: Cryobacterium sp. TMT2-18-2 (assembly GCF_004402245.1). Classification (NCBI taxonomy): domain Bacteria; kingdom Bacillati; phylum Actinomycetota; class Actinomycetes; order Micrococcales; family Microbacteriaceae; genus Cryobacterium; species Cryobacterium sp. TMT2-18-2. The sequence goes on along the minus strand of NZ_SOFU01000035.1, from coordinate 70,849 downwards.
CCGCCGACGGCCACCTCGTTCCGCTGCTGGCCAACGTGGGCGGGGCCGCTGACGCGGTCAAGGCCGCGGCCGCCGGCGCAGAGGGCGTCGGACTGCTCCGCACCGAGTTCTGCTTCCTCGAGCGCGACATCGAGCCCACTATCGACGAGCAGGTCGTGGCCTACCGCGGCGTGTTCGACGCGTTCCCCGGCAAGAAGGTCGTCGTGCGCACGCTCGACGCGGGCGCCGACAAGCCGCTGCCGTTCCTCACCGACAGCACGGAGCCCAACCCGTCGCTCGGCGTGCGCGGTTACCGCACCGACCTGACCAGCCCCGGCGTGCTCAAGCGCCAGCTCACGGCAATCGCCACCGCCGCACAGGCATCCTCCGCCGTGGTCTGGGTGATGGCACCGATGATCGCCACGGTCGACGAGGCCGCCGACTTCGCCGCCATGTGCCGCGTCGCCGGGCTGAAGACCCCCGGCGTCATGGTGGAGGTTCCCTCCGCGGCGCTCCGCTCCGCGAGCATCCTGACCGAAGCCGAATTCGTCAGCCTCGGCACGAACGACCTCACCCAGTACACGATGGCCGCCGACCGTCAGCTCGGCACCCTCGCCGCGCTGAACTCGCCGTGGCAGCCCGCCGTGCTTCAGCTGATCCAGCTCACCGTCGCGGGGGCGATAGACGAGGGCCACAACAAGCCCGTCGGCGTCTGCGGCGAAGCCGCCGCCGACCCGGTTCTCGCCGTCGTGCTCGTCGGGCTGGGCGTCAACACCCTGTCCATGACGGCCCGGTCGATGTCCGCCGTGGGCGCCGTGTTGAAGTCCGTGACGCTCGAACGGGCGCAGGAACTTGCCCAGATCGCCGTTTCGGCCCGTAATTCGGACGAAGCGCGTACCCGCGTGCGCGCCGGATTGCCCATACTTGAAGAGCTGGGTCTCTAGCCGCTTCGGATCTACGTCGCATCGCATCATCGCCGGCGAGCCACCCCTTCGCCGGGCACCAATTAGGAGGAACCATGTCCGAACGTAAAGCCACCATCGCGAGCCGCGTCGGCCTGCACGCGCGCCCCGCATCCATCTTCGCGGCGGCCGTCGGCGACCTGACCCTCGAGGTCACCATCGCCCTCGAGACCGACCCGGCCGAGGACGCGATGGATGCCTCCAGCATCCTGTCGCTGATGAGCCTGGGTGCCTCCAATGGCGACATCGTTGTGCTGCGCGCCGAGGGCGACGGAGCCGATGTGGCTCTCGAATCCCTCGTCAAGCTCCTCGAAACGGACCTCGACGCCGAGTAGCACCCCCGACTGAAGGCACCTTCAATCCGCGCGAATCATGCCGGAGTGAGGGTGCCTTTTCGTGGGTCAGGCTTCGACGCCGGAGTCAGGCCCGGGCGGGCGTGACCAGGGTGATGAACGCGCTCAGCTGGGCCAGACTCTCCACACTCGAGGGCAGGGTCTCGGTCAGGGCCGGCGAGTAGACCAGCCAGGCCGCCCACTGGGCACGGGAGATGGCCACGTTGAGCCGGTTTGCCAGGAGCAGGAACTCGAGGCCGCGCGGCACGTCCTCTGCCGCGGAGGCGGCAAGCGAGACCACGGCGACCGCCGCCTCCCGGCCCTGGAACTTGTCGACGGTGCCCACCGGCACGTCACCCAGACCGGCCTGCACGAGGTGGCGGCGAAGCAGCTCGACCTGCGCGTTGTAGGGCGCCACGACGATCACGTCGCCCTGCGCCAGCGGTGCGCACCGGCCACCGGATGTCCAGGGTCGGCCGAGCAGACCGGTCACCAGTGAGACCACGGCTTCGGCCTCCTCCACCGACGAGGTGGAGTTGAACCGGTGCGGCACGGGCATCGGGTGCAGGCCCGGCTCCACTCCCTCGAGTCGGCGATCGGAGGGGTGCGAGCGCAGCCGCCCCTCGTAGGACAGCGCCGACACCGGAGCGCAGACCCTCGGATGCATGCGCCAGCTGGTCTTCAGAAAGTAGCCGAATTCCGGCGGGAGCACCTGGTGTCCGTCGCTGAGCCAGCCCAGAGCCGAGCCGTCGACCGGTTCGGGGTGCGTGCCCTGGCTGACCTGCGGCAGCTGTTGCGGGTCGCCGAGCAGCAGCAGGCGTTCGGCCGCGACGGCAGCTGCGATGGTGCTGGCGAGGGAGAACTGGCCGGCCTCGTCGATCACGAGCAGGTCGAGGGAGCCCCGCGGCACCCGGTCGGCGTTGCTGAAGTCCCAGGCGGTGCCGCCGAGCACCCAGCCGCCGGACTGGCCGGTAAACCGGGCGAAGGTCTTGGTATCCAGGAGGGTCCACGGCACCGGCTTTGTCTCGTCGCCCTTTTTCGCCTTCTTCCCGACCTGGCCGGGCTCCAGCCCCGCGTCGATTCCGGCGGCGAGTACGGCGCGGAGCATGTTCTCGACCGCGGCGTGGGACTGCGCGACGACGCCGACGCGCCAGCCGTGCCGCACGACGAGGTCGGCGATCACCCTCGAGCCGACGAAGGTCTTGCCGGTTCCGGGCGGGCCCTGCACCGCGAGGTAGGACCGGTCGAGCACGAGCAGGGTGTCCCGGATGGCGGTGCGCACATCCCCTTCACCATCACCCTCGCCGTCGCCGGGGCGCGCCGGCGGCTGCACCAGGGGCTGCGTCGGGCCGCTTGCCCCGAGCAACCGGGGCGGGCGTCGGCGCAGCAGGTCGAAGGCCGCGTCCGGCAGCGGTTCCGGCCACAGGGAGAGCACGGCGCGGCCCCACTCCGCGATCGCGGTCACCTGGCTCCCGGCTGGCGGCGGAGTGCCGGGGGTGAGGGCGATCGGCATTTCCCGGTGGGCGGGTGCATCGCGTTCGAGCACCTCCTCGACCAAATAGACCGACTCGTCGATCACGTCGATGATGGTCGCCCTGTTGTGCGCGGTGCGCGCTCCGGGGGCGTCGCTGCGGCTGATCGGCGGGTAGGGCAGGTCGTAGAGCAGGAACGGCTGCTGCCCGACCTTGAGCGAACTGCCCGGCGCGAGTGCCCCGGTCAGGCGCAGTACCCGGCGGTCGAGCGACTGGCGGCCTTCCCGGTGCCAGCCCAGGTGCAGGGCTGCTGTTTCGACGATGAGCACGTCCCTGGTGTCCGCCCAGTCGTCCACGGGCGCGCCCAGGCGACTGTAGTGGTCCCACCAGAACGATTTCTGCTCCCGCCGGTGGTAGTCGATCGCCGCCGAGGCGAGGGCGAGCGCGGTCTGGTCGGCGGTGCGCTCGGCCGGCGGAACGTCGGCAAGCAGCGCGGAGAGTTCCAGGTAGACCGGGTCCGGTTCCCGCACCGGCAGGGGCACGCCTGCCAGGGTCGCCGGCGACGCTGCGGTGGCGCCCGGCTGCTCGGCCGCGCGGGCCAGCAGCCAGTCGCGCAGGCGCAGGGTGGAACGGCAGTCGTACGCGTTGTAACGGGCGATGTCCGTGAGAATCTGCTCCGCGGCATCCGTCTGGCCGGCGGCCGACAGGGTGCGCGAGCGCACGTATTCGGTGATCGAATCGGCGGCGTTGGCCACGCCCTCGCGTTCCTCGAGCCCCATGTAGAGCGGTTCGAGCTTCTTGAGCGAGTAGCTGCGGCTGCCGATGCGCAAGCCCTGCCGCACGATCGGGTAGAGGTCAACGAGCACATTCCGGCGCATTAGGTCGTCGACCGCTTCTTCGCCGACCCCGTGCCGGGCGGCAAGGCCGAGCAGGTGGGTGCGCTCATAGGGGGCGTAGTGGTAGATGTGGAGCCCCGGATGCCGCGAACGGCGCTCTCGCACATACTCCAGGAAGTCGATCAGGGCCTGACGTTCCTCGGCGTGGTCGTGCGCCCAGAAAGTGCGGAAGGTGTCGTCCGGCACGGCCAGACCGAACAGATAGTCCAGCCCCCACGCTCCGTTGCCGGCCTCCTGGTAGAGCGGGTCACCCTCGAAGTCGAAGAAGATGTCCCCCGCGTCGGGTGCGGGCAGCGCCGCGAGGGCGGCCGGGTTGATGATCTCCCAGTTCAGTGGCCGGCCGGGGGCCCGGGAGGCGATCTGCAGCCGGGCCTGCCCCTGCAGTGTCGCCAGCGTGGTGTCCGACAAACCGGGGACGAGCTCGCGCCGCGCGGCGAGGTCGTCGATGGAGCGGACGCCCGCGGAGCGCAGCCGGGCGCGCTGGCCGAGCCGCAGGTTCGCGACCAGGAGCACGTCCCGGTGCTGCTGCACCTGCTCCTCGCACAGGTCACAGCGGCCGCAGGCGGCGTAGCGAGGGTCACCCCACGGGGTGGGTGCAGGGTCGGCGAGGCGTTCGTCGACCAGCCGCTCGAGGCGGGCGCGCCGGGCGCGGTAGACAGGCAGGATGTCCTTCAGCCGGTGCGAGCTGGTGCGGCCGTCGCCCAGCAGAAGGTGCACGTTCTCCCCCGTCGGGATGCCCACCCGCTGCAACTGGTCGCTATACGCCGCCAACTGCAGCAGCGCCGTGATCTTCGCCGAGCGTGCCAGCTTCGTGTCGTAGACCTCGTAGGTCGCGGCAGGGTCGGCGGGGTCGCTCTGGTCGCCGCTCCCGGTGCGGATGATGAAGTCCGCGTAGCCCAGGAATCGCCCGTCGAAGAACGCGGCCTGGAACACCACCTCGGCCCCTGCGCGCAGGGCCGCCTCGCTCATTTCAACGGCGGAACCGATGTCGACGAGGTCGCCACGTTCGATCTCGACGACGGTGCGGGTCGCGCGCAGCTGTTCGAGCATCCGCAGTTCGTGGGCGTCGCCCAGCTCGGCGGTGCGCTGGAGCATGGCGTCAGCGGCTGCCGGGGCGGCGTCGATGCGTCCCAGTTTCGCGTCGAGTCTGCGCAACAGTGCCCACTCGCAGGCGGCCGCGGCGCTGAGGTCGCTCGCCGAGTAGCCAACGGTGGCGGAGTCTGATAGGAACACGTTGATCTCCTTTTTGCGCACGCACAACCACACCGGAAGCGCTGGTCACGGTGGTTTCGAGGCTAGCTGAGACCACCGACCAGAACAGGGGGTGCCGCGCCCTTCCCCCTGCAGCCGTGCTCAACTAGGGTTGGCCTACACGCGGCAGACGAGGCTCCTGATGGCTGTCCGCGCTGCGGTTCACCGTTGATCCGATTCTGGCCGATTGCGGGCCCGATGTGCGACGACCGAGTGCCGTTTCCCTGCAACCAAGCGAAAAGGAACACACCGTGACTGACAGCCAGAACCCCGTACCCACTGCCAACGCCACCGGCCCCGACGCCCACAACATCAAGGACTGGACCGACCTCGGCAAGGAGATGTGGTCCTACCTGACCGGCAAGAGCGCCGCCATCAACTACAGCTTCATCGACATGACCGTGGAGGTGCCTCGCGACATCGGCCCCGACGCCCCCCGTGCCACCTGGAAGCTGAACGGCACCCTGCGGGTCACCACGAGCGAGGGTTCCGGCACCGAACCGCTCACCAAGTAGTCATGAGCCCCACCACCCGCCTGGACATCGACCTGGAGTTCTCCCTCGCGGAGCCGGGCACACCGGGCGACACCACGGAGGCGACCGGCGCCGAGCAGATGGGCGGAACAATCACGGCCAGCGGCCTCGACGTCGAGATCTTCTCCAGCAAGCCCGAGATGTTCGTGCGCACCAGCACGATGAAGCTGAAGCAGCTCCGCGGCCTGGCCGGCGCCCTGGCCGAACGCGGCCTGACCGTCTCCGTGTCCGGCCCCGACGGCCTGATCATCCGGCTGGGAGCCGTCAAGGCACCCGTCATCCAGCGCCTGCTGACCGGTTCGTCGCACATCACGCTCGGCAGCCGGGCCGCGCTGGTTCCGCTTCTGCGGCGGCGCAGTACCGCACCGAAAGCGGGCCTGACCCTGCCGTTGCCGCCGGGCACCCTGTTGCCATTGGTGCCGACCTTCGACCGGCGCATCCGTCGCCGGGTGACCACGACGCACTACACACCGGGGGCAGGCCGGCCCCGGCTGGTTTTCGTGATCGGCTCGGAGAACTGGAACGGTCAGATGCCGCGCGAGTTCGATCTGCTGCCGACGGTCACCACCATCGGTTCGGCCCCGGATGCCGACCTGCAGCTGGCCGGTCTGCACCCGTTCCATGCCGAAATCCGCCACGACGACAACGACGAGTACGTTCTGTATCCGCTCGGCGACGTTTCCGGCGGAGCCAAGCGAAATTACCGGGCGGACGAGCACGATGGGCAGGTCCTGCGCACCGGCGCCCGGATCGAGATGGGTCCGTGGCGCATGGCCTACTTCCGTGAGGAGTACGCCGACCACGGCCGCCCCTACGGCGGTCGCGTGGGCGGGGAGCTGTCCGTGCAAAAGCCGCAACCGAGCCGCCGCGCAGCCCGGTTGGAGCGCGAGGCCAACGCCGCCGCTGCCGGCACCACGAACGGCGGCATAGAGCCGACGTCCGCGCGGCCGGGGCCGGTGGACGACTCCGAGATCTAGGGGCAGGTCCGGGTCGACCGATCCTGGCCTCGCCACTCGCCGCGACGGATGCCGCCGAGCCACCCCGAACCAATTCGACGGATTTTGAGGAAAAAACGGGTTTACGGGCTCTTTGGGAGGGTCGTGGGCAAAATCCCCGTCGGATTCGTTCGGGCTGCGCGGTGGAGCACGGGGTGGCGGGTGGGGTGACGCGGGGGGTCGCGGGGGATGCAGAGCGCAGCTGTGCGGCTGCGGCTCTGGCGGGCCTTGTGGCCAACTCAGGAGATCCGTCCGGCCGGGACGGACATCCGCACCAATTCCGCACTGGTCCGCGGGAGCCGGCAATGCGGGCGACGGATGTCCTGAGTTGGCCACACGTGCAGGCTCGGCCGGGCCTGACCCACGGCGGAGCCCGGGATCCTCCCATCCTCGAAACCCGCTGGCCGTCAGGGACACGCAGCTAGACGGGCTCCCGCGAAGGCGGAGGCTGTGGCGAAGACGATTACGCCGAGAATCAGGATGCGCCGTCGACCGAACCGGTCGGCAAGCGTTCCGAACACCAGCAGCAGGGCCGCGAAAACCAGGGTGTAGCTCTCCTGCACCCACTGCACCTGGGTCGAGGTGATCGCCAGGTCGTCGACGATCGAGGGGATGGCCACGTTGATGATCGTGGAATCGACGATGATCAGGGCGACGGCGACGCTGATGAAGACGAGACCGGCCCAGCGTCGGCGCGCCGAGGTGACGCCCGCCGGGGTGACAGGCAGGGTGGCCGAATCGCTCACGCGGTGACCGATCGGGACGTGGCGGACGTGACGGACCTGGAGGTGCGCACGCGCACGGTGATGGTGACGATCAGGATGGCGGCCACGGCGACGATCGCCGCGATCGCCGTGGGAGCAGAGAGCAGGGTGCCGGCCAGCCGGGCCACGGCCACCCAGGCCAGGCCCCAGCACAGCGACGCGGCCGGGGCGAGGCGGCCGTGGCCGTAGAGCGCGAGGACTACGCCGACCAGCCCGGCGACGGCGATGACCAGCACCGCCCACAGGTCCGCGCTGAGGCCGAAGCCTTCGAAGCCGGAGGCGACGAGCACCGCGGTGACGTTGGCGGCGGTGGCGATGGCCACCCAGCCCAGGTATAGGCCCACGGTGCCGTCGGCGACGATCGTCTCAATCAGGTTTTTGGGCCGGGTGCGGAGCGTGAGCTGGAACGCCCGGATCAGCACGACCAGCAGAAGCACGATCACGGGCACACTGAGCCAGAGCAGGTCGAACTGGATGCTCAGGATCCAGACGGCGTTCAGCACGAGCGACGCGGCGATCGGGTAGCCCAGGGCGCGTTGGCGGGCATCCGTTTTCTGCGCCGGCATGAATTGCCACAGGGCGTAGGCGATGAGGCCGAGGTAGATCGCGGTCCAGATGCCGAAGGCCGGCCCGTCGGGGGCGATCGGGGTCGCGTCGGCGGCGAGCGCACCGCCTGACGCGTTCTGGATCGGGGTTCCGCCGGCGGCCCCGGATCCGATGAACGATCCGACGACGGCCAGGATCGCGCTCACCAGCACCACCGTTTGACGCAGTGGATCGCTGCTCTTATTCATCTCGGTCTCCCAACGATCAGCTAGCGTTATAATCATCGGTTTCATCCTGACCTCCTCCGCCCCCTGGAGTATGCGAAACTGCCGCATGCGCATCAACGGAGTGCACCACATCGCCATTATCGCCAGCGACTACGACGTGTCCAAGGCCTTCTACCTCGACGTTCTCGGCTGCACGCTCGAAGCGGAATACTTCCGGGCCGCGCGCCGGTCGTGGATGGGCAAGCTTGCCTTGAACGGCCACTACCTGATCGAACTGTTCTCTTTTCCCGACACCCCGCCTCGGAGGAGCGGCCCGGAAGCGCTCGGGCTGCGCCACCTCGCGTTCGAGGTCGACGACGTGCCGGCCGCCCGCGACGAGCTGATCGTTAAGCACGTCGAGGTTGAGGAACTGAGGGTGGACCCGAACACCGGCAAAGCGATGTTCTTCTTTCGCGACCCCGACGGGCTGCCGCTGGAGATCTACGAGCGCTGAGTCCGGACGCTATTGCTCCGGGCTGCTATTGCTCGGTCACCAGGTGGAAGACCACTCCGTCATCCTGCACGGACACGCGCAGGCGGTCGAGACCGGAGACCACCAGGTCGGCCTCCAGGTCGGCGGCCCGATGGGTGCCGACGACGCCGATCGTGGCGCAGCCGGCGGCGCGGGCGGCGGCAAGGCCGGCTGGGGCATCCTCGACCACGACGCAGCGGGCCGGGTCGACGCCGAGGCGTTCGGCCGCCAGCAGGAACGGCTCGGGGAACGGCTTGCCGCGGCTGGTGTCGTCGATGGTCACCACCGTGAGCGGTGCAGGGAAGCCGGCGGCGTCCAGGCGCACCAGGCACAGCTGCCGGGCACAGGACGTGACGATCGCCCGGCGGGCCTCGGGGATGCTCGCCATGAGTTCCGCCGCGCCGGCCAGGATCCTGACACCAGCCGTGTCGGCCAGTTCGAACTCGGTGAGCCGGGTGACGGATGTCTCGACCAGTTCCTCCGGCACCAGGGTCGCGATCATCTGACGCGCCGGCACCCCGTGCTCGGGGCCGGTGAACGACGGGCCGAGGCCGACCTCGGCACCCCAGCGCAGCCAGGACCGGGTGACCGCCTGAGTGGAGTCGACCAGGGTGCCGTCCATGTCGAAGAGCACCGCCTGGAAGACCTGCCCCTGCAGGGCCTCCTCTCGGGAGGTTTCGAGCGGGGCGATTCCGGGCTGCGTCATTGTGGTTCCATTCGTCTCTGGGCTGGTACCCCTCAAGTCTGCGCCCTCACGGAACTACGCTATGACTCATGACCACTCCTCCCCGCGCGGTGCAGAAGCCACAGCAGCGCAATTTCCATGACGACGTGTTCACCGACAACTACGAATGGCTGCGCGACAAGGACAGCCCCGAGGTGATCGCACACCTCGACGCCGAGAACACCTTCACGGATGCCCACACCGCCCACCTGGCCCTGCTGCGGGAGCAGATCTTCGAGGAGATCAGGGGCCGCACCCAGGAGACCGACCTCAGCGTTCCGGTGCGACAGGGCCACTGGTGGTACTACACCCGCACGGTCGAGGGGAAGGAATACGGCATCCACTGCCGTGCGCCGATCTCCGCGCCGGACGACTGGACCCCGCCGGTGCTTCCCGAACAGATCCCCGAACAGACCAGCGGGCAGGCGAGCGGGACCGCCGGACTCCCGGACGAGCAGCTCGTGCTCGACGACAACGCCGAGGCGGCCGGCCACGAGTTCTACTCGCTCGGCAGCACCGACGTGAGCGGCGACGAGAGCCGGCTGCTCTACGCCGTCGACACCGAGGGCGACGAGCGATACACCCTGCGCGTGCGCGACATCGCGACCGGCGAGGACCTCGCGGACGAGATCCCGAACACCGGCGAGGGGGCACTGTTCGACCCGAGCGGCCGCTACATCTTCTATACGACCGTGGACGACGCCTGGCGGCCCGACACCGTGTGGCGGCACGAGGTGGGAACCGCGGCCGCCGCCGACGTGTCGGTCTTCCACGAACCCGACGAGCGCTTCTGGGTGGGCATCGGCCTCACCCGCAGCCGCAGGTTCCTGCTGATCGAGGCCGGCTCGAGTGTGACCACCGAGACCCGGCTGCTCGACGCCGTCGACCCGACCGGCGAGTTCGCCCTGGTCTGGCCGCGGCTGGACGGCGTCGAGTACGACGTGGAGCACGCCGTGCTGGGCGGCGAGGATCGCCTGCTGATCGTGCACAACCACCACGCGGTCAATTTCGAGCTGGTCAGCGTCTCCGTCGCCGACCCGCGGGGTGAGAAACGGATTCTGCTGCCCCACGATACGGCCGTGCGCCTCGAGAGCGTCGACGCATTCCGGGACTTCGTGGTGGCCGAATACCGGCGGGACGGGCTCACCCGCGTTGCCGTGAGCGCCGAGGCACCCGACGAGGAACTCGATTTCGTCGAGCTCGGCTTCGAGGAACCGCTGTACTCCGTGGGCACGTCGGCCAATCCCGAGTGGGACACGCCGACCATCCGTCTCGGTTACACCAGCTTCGTCACGCCGTCGACGGTCTACGACCACGTGGTCGCCACCGGCGAGCGCCGGCTGCTGAAGCAGCAGCCCGTGCTCGGCCGCTACGACCCGACCCTGTTCGAGCAGCGCCGCGAGTGGGCCACCGCCGCCGACGGCACGCGCATCCCGATCTCCCTCGTCTACCGGCGCGACCTGGTCGCTCCGGGAACTCCCGCCCCGACCCTGCTCTACGGCTACGGCTCCTACGAGATCAGCATCGACCCGTCGTTCAGCATCGCCCGGCTCAGCCTGCTCGACCGCGGCATGATCTTTGCGATCGCCCACGTGCGGGGCGGCGGCGAGCTGGGTCGACTCTGGTACGAGAACGGCAAGAAGCTGCACAAGCGCAACAGCTTCACGGACTTCGTCGACAGCGCCCGGCACCTGATCGACCAGGGTTACTCCAGTCCCGACCGGCTCGTCGCCGAGGGCCGGAGTGCCGGCGGCCTGCTGATGGGCGCCGTGGCGAACCTGGCCCCGGAACTGTTCTCGGGCATCCTTGCCGGGGTGCCGTTCGTGGACGCGCTGACATCGATCCTGGACCCATCGCTGCCGCTGACCGTGATCGAGTGGGACGAGTGGGGCGACCCGCTGCACGACCCTGAGGTGTACGCGTATATGCGCGGCTACTCCCCCGTGGAGAACGTGCGCGACACGCAGTACCCGCGGATACTCGCCGTGACCAGCCTCAACGACACCCGAGTGCTCTACGTCGAGCCGGCCAAGTGGGTGGCCCGGCTGCGCGAGGTGGGAGCGGATGTTCTGCTGAAGACCGAGATGTCGGCCGGCCATGGTGGGGTGTCCGGCCGGTACAGCCGCTGGCGTGAGACGGCGTTCGACTTCGCCTGGATCATCGATGCCGCCAGGGCGCATCCGTCGAGGGAAGCAGCGGTCACCGCGGTAGCTGTGTGAGCCTCAGCAGTTTTCCGGCGCATTCTCCGTCGAATCGGTTCAACCGCGGACACTGCGCTCCGACCGCGCTGCCCACATGAGAGCATGGAGCCATGTCTGACGCCGGGTCTCCCCCGGCGCGGGTGGACTGGAAGCGGATCGCGGGACCCCCGCCCGGCGAACCGGGTGGGACCGCCGATCCGCCCGTTCCGATGGGCCTCCAATTCGAGCTGCGCGAGCAGACGCCTCGCACGAACGACCGCTGGCGAGGTGCGACGGCCCGGCCGGTCACGAACGTGCGCCCCGGGCAGGGCGAGATCCGGCTCGGGGTGCGCCCGGTCATCCGAAGCGCCCGAGGCAACTGGGTGCGCGCGGACGTGGCGTGGAACCAACTGGGCTTCCACCGCAACCGCCTCAACCTCAACCGCGAGCACCACCGCTGGCTGAGCCAGATCCTGGCCCTGCACCGGGCCGTGCGCGGCGTCTACACCAGCCAGGAGACGGACTGGATCTACCTCGACGACTTCGCCAGCCCGCTGCTCTGGACCCTCTTCGACGAGGCCGAGACCCTGGGGCTGCGTCTCGTGGGCAGCACGAAGGATGCCACGGTCAGCGTGGGCCGCGCGGCCCACGTGAGCCTCGACGCAAGCCGGAACGCCGCCGGCACCGAGGGTCTGCTCCTGACCACCCGGCTCCTGTTTGACGGCACCCCGCATCCCCCCGAGCATTCCGGGGCGATCGGCGGCCACGGGATCTACGGCTATGCCCTCGGGCCGCGCCCGGTGTTCACCCTGGCCCCGACCGTCGACGGTCCGCTCACCGCCGAGCAGCGCCGGCTGCTCGGTGCGCCCGGCACGGTTCTCGTGCCGGCCGACGAGACGGCCGAGTTCCTGAGCGACTTCTATCCGGCGCTGCGGCGTACCCTGCCGGTGACCAGCACGGATGGCTCCGTGCGCTTCCCCCAGGCCGACCCACCTCTGCTCGTGCTCACCGCCTGGTTCCGGCCGAGGCAGGCGCTGGAGCTGGCCTGGCATTGGGAGTACCGCGAGGGTGCCCTGCTGAAGAAGCTGCCTTTGCTGTCATCCACGTCCACATCCACGTCCACGCCCACGTCCACGTCCACGTCTTCGTCTCCCTCGAACGGAAGCCGCGACGAGCCCACCGAACGGGTCATCCACGAGCGGGCCAGGCGCCTCCTCGAGGAGGCCGGCCACACCGGCGCAGGCCCGGCCGCGACATCGATCACGCTGCGCGGCATCGATGCGGCCGAGGTGGCCGAACGTGCGCTCCCGCGGCTGGAGAAGCTGCCCGGCGCGCGCGTGGACATCCGCGGCACCCGGCCCGACTACCGCGAATTGACCGAGACTCCTGAGCTGACAATCAGCACGGTCGAGACGGACCAGCGGGACTGGTTCGACCTGGGCGTGATCGTCACGATCAATGGTCGGAGCGTGCCGTTCGGCCCGCTGTTCAAGGCTTTGGCGAAGGGGCAGGCGAAGCTCCTGCTGGTCGACAACAGCTATCTGTCGCTGCGGCAGCCGGCGTTCGAGCGCCTGCACGAGCTGATCACCGAGGCCCGCGCCCTGCAGGAATGGGACACCGGCCTGCGCATCAGCCGCTACCAGGCTGCCCTCTGGAGCGACTTCGAGGACCTCGCCGACGACACCGAGCAGGCCGTGGCGTGGCGGGCGGCCGTGTCCGGGCTGATCGGCTTGTCCAAGGGCGCCGACGACGCCGAGCACGCCCCGCCCGCCCCGCTGCCGGCCGCCGTGCACGCCACCCTGCGCCCATACCAGGCGCAGGGCTTCACCTGGCTGACCTTCCTCTGGCAGCACCAGCTGGGCGGAATCCTCGCCGACGACATGGGCCTCGGCAAGACCCTGCAGACGCTCGCACTCCTGGCGCACGCGACCGCCCACCCGGCCGAGCCGGCCCAGCGGCGGCCGTTCCTGGTCGTCGCCCCGACATCCGTCGTCGCCACCTGGCGTTCCGAGGCCGCCCGCTTCACGCCCGGCCTCGACGTTCGGGTGATCACAGGCACCGAGGCGGCCGGCGGCATCCCGCTGACGGATGCCGCGGCCGGCGCCGACGTCGTCGTCACCTCCTACACGCTGTTCCGTCTCGACTTCGAGGCCTACCAGGCGCACGGCTGGGCCGGGCTGATCCTGGACGAGGCACAATTCGTGAAGAATCGCGCCACCCGGGTGCACCTGTGCGCCCGCGACCTGACGACGCCGTTCAAGCTCGCGCTCACGGGCACGCCGATGGAAAACAGCCTGCTCGAGCTGCATGCCCTGTTCGCGATCGTGGCACCGGGCCTGTTCCCCTCACTTCGGCGGTTCACGGAGGAGTACGTGCGCCCGATCGACCGCGGCGACACCCCCGAGGTGCTCACGCGGCTGCGCCGGCGCATCCGCCCACTGTTGCTGCGTCGCACCAAGGCGGTCGTCGCCCCCGAGCTGCCGCCCAAACAGGAGCAGGTGCTTGAGATCGAGCTGAACCCCCGGCACCGCGCGCTCTACGACACGTTCCTGCAGCGGGAACGGCAGAAGCTGTTCGGCCTGATCGACGACCTCGACAAAAACCGGTTCATCGTGTTCCGCTCGCTGACCCTGCTGCGGCTGCTCAGCCTGGACCCGTCCCTGGTCGACGAGAAGTACACCGGAGTGTCGTCCAGCAAACTGGACGCCCTCTTCGAACAGCTGGGTGACGTCGTCGCCGAAGGTCACCGTGCGCTCGTCTTCAGCCAGTTCACGTCGTTCCTGAAGAAGGCGGCCGCGCGGCTCGAAGCCCGGGGCATCCCTTACTGCTACCTCGACGGGTCCACCCTGCGCCGCTCCGAGGTGATCGACCGGTTCAAGACCGGCAGTGAGCCGGTGTTCCTGATCAGTCTGAAGGCCGGCGGGTTCGGCCTCACCCTGACCGAGGCGGACTACGTCTTCCTGCTCGACCCATGGTGGAACCCGGCCACCGAGACGCAGGCCATCGACCGCACCCACCGCATCGGCCAGACGAAGAACGTGATGGTCTACCGAATGGTCGCCACCGGCACCATCGAGGAGAAGGTCATGGCCCTGCAGAAACAGAAGGCCGAGCTCTTCGACCAGGTGCTCGGCGACGCCCCAGCGGATGCGCCGGGGTTCAGTGGAAACCTCACGGCCGACGACATCCGCAGCCTGCTGGGGAGTTAGACGGACAGCTCCCGGGCGATCTCCGCCGCCCATTCGTCGATCGCGACCCAGTTGCGGAAGTCACCCTCGGGCAGCAGCTCGCGCCCACTCGGGATGCGCCGCACAAGTTTGTCCCGGCGGCCGAGCACGGCCGGGTCGAGCGCACCGAAGAACACCCGCATTCCGCGCGGCTGGAGCGACTGGCCGAACTCCTCGAACTGCTTCGGCTCACTCTCCTTGAGTAGATCCCGCCCCTGGGCGTCCTTGCCCGCGGTGCCCAGCGGCCCGCTGCTGAACAGCCACACCGGATGCGCCGTGATCAGTTCCTGGTGGCGCCGCACGAACTCCGTCGCGTCCTTGCGCCACGACCCCATGTAGGCGGAACTGCCGATCACGAAGGCGTCGTACCCGTCCACCTGGTCAACGGATGCGACCGGCCGGGCCACGGCATCTTGCCCTGCCTCCCGCAGTTTGCGGGCGATGCGCTCGGCGATTCCCTCGGTGGCACCGTACTTGCTCGAAAACCCCACCAGTGTCGTCATGATTGCCTCCAGCTCGTCGGTCGTTCACTCAATCGTAGGGCGGTGCGCCGCCGCGCCCGCCCACGATTCCCATCCCCAATCGAGCGGGTCGGTTGGTTCTCCGTCTCGCACCGCTGCTAATCTGAATTTAGATAACGTGGGGGTTCCGTGCAGTTGAATTCAGGGGCGCCCTACGGCCGCCTAGTTCGAGGTTTCTTTACCAGGAGCGCCTCCTGGCCCGCCTGGCTGATGGCCGTGTTCCTCGGCAGCTACGTCATCGGCCTGCTGATGCCCGACGACGGGTTCCACCTCTTCGTCGACGGCTGGCTGGCGTCCCTCCTGAAGTTGTCCTTGGTCGTCGTGTGCTGGGCCGCCGTGATGCGTAAGCGCTCGCGGAGCCGAGTGCGGATCGCGGCCAACGGTCTGACGCGATTCCGGCATCCCGAACTCCTGCTCACGGCCGCGGCGGTCACCATCATCGCGATCGTCGATTCCTACTCCTTGTGGATGCTGATCTGGGGCGCCGAGATGTTCCCCCGCGTGAGCGAGGTCGGCTACTTGCTGTTCTTCGCCCTCATGCTGGCCGTGCTGGTCATCATGGTGCGCCGCCAGCTGCGCGGCATGGTCTGGTCGGTGGTGCTGGACAGCGCCATCGGTGCACTCGGCGCGGCCTCGGTGCTGGCCGTGCTGCTCGGCCCGATGGCGAACTCACTCGACGCGGCCGGGGCGAACAAGGCCATCGCCGCCGCCGTCGCCTACCCGCTGTTCGACCTGCTGCTGGTTGCCGTCGTCGTCGCGCTCACCACCTCGCAGGGCCCGATTGCCGGCCGCCGTTGGATCCTCCTCGTCTTCGGCCTGCTGATTTTCACGTCGACCGGTCTCGTCTTCGCGATGCTCGAAACCAGGTACGTTCTCGGCACTCCTCTGGACGCCGGCTGGGCCGTGGGGCTGGCCCTGATCGCTGTGTGGGCGGATGCCTCGTCGCGGCCCGATCTGGTTCAGAACAACTCCTCCAACGGCGTGGCGGCCCTGGCGCTGCCGGCGGTGTCGACCGCAGCCGGCCTGGGTGTGCTGCTCCTCGCCAGCCAGACGCCGGTTCCCCACATCGCGGTCGGGCTGGCGGCGGCGACCCTGGCCCTCGCAGCCGTTCCCCTGGTCTCCCGGCAGGTGGCCCTGCGTCGCCAGTCCAAGACCGACGAACTGACCGGTCTGCCGAACCGGCGTGCGCTGTACGCCGAGGTCTCGTCGAGACTGGCCGACGACAGGAGCCGGAACCGGGCGCTGCTGCTGCTGGACCTGGACCGCTTCAAAGAGGTCAACGACAGCCTCGGGCACGACGCCGGCGACCGGTTGCTCGTGCAGGTCGGCCGTCGTCTGCTGGAAGGAATGCGGTCCGGTGACCTGCTCGCGCGGTTGGGCGGCGACGAGTTCGCCATCCTGCTCGAGCACACCGACCAGGTGGAGGCCGAGGCGGTGGCCAACAAACTCCGGGCCACCCTGGCCCAGCCGTTCACTCTGGAAGGCATCTCCCTGCAGACCAGCGCGAGCATCGGAATCGCCCTCTACCCCAACCAGGGCGATGACCTGACCGCACTGCTGCGCAAGGCCGACATGGCGATGTACAAAGCGAAGGCGACCCACAGCGGCCACCACGTCTACCGCAGCGCGGACAACCGCCACGGTGACGCCCGGCTGCGCACCCTGCAGGAGTTGCGCCTCGCCCTGACCGAGGACCAGCTGGTTCTGCACTACCAGCCGAAGATCTGCCTGAAGACCGGATTCGTCTCCGGCGTCGAGGCCCTCGTGCGCTGGAACCACCCCGAGCGGGGCCTGCTGTTTCCCGACCAGTTCCTGACCCTGGTCGAGGAGGCCGGCCTCATGCACGCGCTGACCCAGGAAGTTCTGCGGAAGGCGTTGGACCAGTCCGTGCTCTGGTCGGCCCAGGCCCGCACCCTGACGGTTGCGGTGAACGTGTCCGCCAGCTCGCTGATCGACGCCGATCTGCCCGAACGGGTGGGCACCATGCTGTCGGCCCGCGGGCTTCTGCCCACCGCGCTGATGCTCGAGATCACCGAGGACTTCCTGATGGCCGACCGCGACCGAGCCCGGGACATCCTGACTCGGTTGCGCGCCAGCGGTATCCGGATCTCGGTCGACGACTTCGGCACCGGATACAGTTCGCTCGCCTATCTTCGTGACCTGCCCATCGACGAGCTCAAGCTGGACCAGTCCTTCATCTTCCCGATGGCCGACGACGCCCGGGCCGCCGCGCTGGTGGCCTCCACGATCGACCTCGCGCACGGCCTCGGCCTGAAAATGGTCGCCGAGGGCGTGGAGAACAGCGTCGCCTACGACGAGCTGGTGCGCTACGGCTGCGACTTCGCCCAGGGATACTTCATGTCACGCCCCATCTCCGCCGCGGCACTCGACGAGTGGCTGACCGCCCGGCAGAGCGCGGCGGCCCTGCCATGACCGGCAGCACCCGTGAGCGGTTCCGCTTCGGCGCGCTGACGCTCATGCTGGTCCTGGTCATCGCCTATACCCTCGGTCTGGCCCTGAAGGGCGATGACTTCAGCCCGCTGGTCGACGGCTGGCTCGCCATGCTCTCGGTGTGGGCACCCGTGCTCGTGGGCTGCGCCGCCGTCTACCGGGTCGGGCGCGGGCAAATCGAGGTGGGCCTCGCCACCGCCGCTCTGACCATGAACGCCCTGGCGGACGCCTATTACCTCGTCAGCGCGGATGCCGACGGTGTGTCACCGTTCCCGTCGCCGGCCGACATCGGCTATCTGCTGTTCTACCTGCTCCTGCTCTGGGCGCTGGCGGTGCTCGTGAACCGGCAACTGCGCGGATCGGCCTGGTCCGTCTTCCTGGACACCGCCGTGGGTTCGCTGGGTGCCGCCGCAGTGCTGGCCGTCATCCTCAGCCCCGTCTTCGATTCCGCCGCCGCGGACCCGCTCAGCCTCGGCGCTGTCATCGCGGCCGCCTATCCGGCGCTCGACCTGCTGGTGGTGGCGGCGATCGCCGGGATCGTGGCGTCGCACGGCCCGGATGCCGGCAAGCGCTGGATGCTCCTCGTCGCCGGCCTGGTGGTCTTCGGCGGCGCCGACACCGTCTTCGCGCTGCAGGGTGACCTGTACAGGGTGGGCACCCCACTCGACGCGACCTGGAACATCGGGGTCGTACTGATTGCGCTCTGGGTGGACAGCACCTCCCTCCCGCGCCCGGTGCGGGATCGCAGGGCCACGGCCACAACCGTGTCCGCTCTGGCCGTGCCGATGGTGTCGACGATCGCCGGACTGGGGGTTCTGATCCTCGCCAGCCAGGTCACGGTGTCAAACCTCTCCGTGGTCCTGGCCGGGGCAACCATGACGCTGGCGGTGGTGCCGCTGGCCGGCCGGCAACGGGTTCTGAACCTGCTGGCGCGAACGGACGACCTCACCGGTCTGCGCAACCGTCGCGCATTCAACGCGGACGTGCCCACCCGCCTGGCCGCGGTCGAGGGCCGGAAGAATGCCCTGCTGCTGCTGGACCTTGACCGGTTCAAGGAGGTCAACGACAGCCTCGGCCATGACGTCGGTGACCGGCTGCTGATCCAGGTCGGCATCCGTTTGAACCGGCAGCTGCGTGCCGGCGACCTCCTGGCCCGCCTCGGAGGCGACGAGTTCGCGATCCTGCTCACGGACTCCGCGCGGGAGGATGCCCTGACGGTGGCCGTCAAACTGCGTGCCGCGCTGGCCGAGCCGTTCATTCTGGAGGGCATCACGCTGCAGACCAGCGCCAGTGTCGGGATCTCCCTCTATCCCGACCAGGGCAAAGACCTGACGGCGCTGCTCCGCAAGGCCGACATGGCCATGTACAAGGCGAAAACGAGCCGCAGTGGCCACCACGTGTACGACAGCGACGACGACAGCCATGGCGAGACCCGGCTGCGCACCCTGGCCGAACTGCGCCTCGCTCTCATCGATGAGCAGCTGGTACTGCACTATCAGCCCAAGGTCGACCTCGGCAGCGGGGCGGTGCGGGACGTCGAGGCCCTCGTGCGCTGGAACCATCCCGAGCGCGGCCTGCTGCCGCCCGATCAGTTCGTGCCGATCATCGAGGAGGCCGGGCTGATGCACACTCTGACGCAGGTCGTGCTGCGGCAGGCGCTGGACCAGGCGGTGCTCTGGCAGGCGCAGGGGCGTCCGCTGACCATCGCCGTGAACCTGTCGGCCAGCTCGCTGGTCGACACGGAACTGCCGGACCGGATCAGTGCCATGATCGCCGCCCGCGGTCTGCCCTCGTCGATCCTGGCCCTGGAGATCACCGAGGAATTCCTGCTCAATGACCGGGGCCGGGCCCGCGGCATCCTCACCCGGCTACGCGAGCAGGGCATCCGCATCTCCGTCGACGACTTCGGCACCGGCTACAGTTCGCTCGCCTACCTGCGCGATCTGCCCATCGACGAGCTCAAGCTCGACCGATCCTTCGTCTTCCCGATGGCCGGCGATGCCCGAGCCGCGACCCTGGTGTCCTCGACGATTGCGCTGGCCCACAGTCTGGGGCTGCGCATGGTGGCCGAGGGCGTGGACAGCGGCGCCGCCTACGACCAGCTGGTCGGCTTCGGCTGCGACTTCGCGCAGGGCTTCCACCTGTCGCAGCCGGTTTCCGCCGCCGCGCTGGACACCTGGCTCGCCGACCGACGAGTCGCAGATACCGAGTCGGCGCACGCGCGTGACGTCGCACCCGCCGTGCCGCCCGGTGACCTTGTCGCGGAGCCAGCCGAGGTGTAGGCCCGTTTGCGCACCCTGTCCACGATCGGGGTGGGGGTGCATCCGTCGGACACGCCGCCCTACGATCAGATGAGCTTCCGCTTCAGGGGCGGGTTCCCCGGCTACGCGTTGGAGTTCGTGCCCGAACTCGACGGTGACGCCAGCGGACTGCCGATCCCCATGCCCGGCACCAGCCGCATCCTGCGGGTCGTCTTCACCGCGGCGCAGGCGCACACCGAACAGGGCCAGTCGAGCGTCTACTCGGCGCCGCCCGCCTTCATCGACTACGACGCGATCACCCGCTACGCTCCGGCCGGAGACTTCGAGGGCTACGTGACCTACGGGATCGGCGTCGGCCGCCCGGCCCCGGTTCTACACTGGGTGAAGCCGCGGGCCAGACCGACCCGGCACTCCCGGAAACGAGGAACCCACCCGATGGACGCGTCTGCTCAATCGGAGAAATCAGCTCAATCGGAAGAACCGAACCCGATCGACCGTCTCGCGGTCGATCCCGCCGTTACCGATGCCACCGAGATCGCCCGCCGGCTCGAGACCGACGCCGCCCGGGGCCTCACCGGCGCCGAAGCCGCGCGTCGCCTCGCGGCCGAGGGCCCGAACGAGCTGAGCGGCGTGCGCCCGGTGCCGTTCTGGCGCCGGATCCTGGCCCAGTTCAACGACCCGCTGATCTACCTGCTGCTGGTCGCCACCGCGGTGTCGTTCGGCGCCTGGCTGATCGAGGGGGCACCCGGCCTGCCCGTGGACGCCATCGTGATCGCCGTGATCGTAGTGCTCAACGCCGTGCTCGGCCTGGTGCAGGAGGCGCGCGCCGACAACGCCGTGGCCGCCCTGTCCACCATGACAGCGGCATCCTCAACCGTCCTGCGCGACGGCCTGCTCGCCACCGTGCCCAGCACTGACCTGGTGCGCGGCGACCTGCTGGTTCTGGGTGAGGGCGACAGCGTGGGGGCGGATGCCCGCCTCACCGAGGCGAGTTCGCTGCGGATCGCGGAGGCCTCCCTCACCGGCGAAAGCGAGGCCGTCACCAAGAACCCGCGCACCCTTCCCGCCGCGGCCGCCCTCGGCGATCGCCTGAACATGGTCTTTAAGGGCACCGCCGTCAGCCAGGGCGTCGGCCGCTGCATCGTCACCGGAACCGGCATGGACACCGAGGTCGGCGCCATCGCCACGATGCT
Source organism: Cryobacterium sp. TMT2-18-2 (assembly GCF_004402245.1). Classification (NCBI taxonomy): domain Bacteria; kingdom Bacillati; phylum Actinomycetota; class Actinomycetes; order Micrococcales; family Microbacteriaceae; genus Cryobacterium; species Cryobacterium sp. TMT2-18-2. Next base: position 49,824 of record NZ_SOFU01000035.1, on the reverse strand, counting down.
TGACCGCACCGAGGCTCACCCCACCCCGTTGCAAACCGAGATCGGCCACATCGGCAGGCTGCTCAGCGTCGTCGTGATCGCGATCGCCACGGTCGTGATGCTCACCGTCGTGCTCGTGCAGGGCGTGTCCACGCCCGCCGACTTCGTGACCGTGTTCCTGCTCGGGGTATCCCTCGCGGTCGCAGCCGTTCCCGAGGGGCTGCCGGCGATCCTGTCGGTGATCCTCTCCATCGGGGTACAACGGATGGCGCGGCAGAACGCCGTTGTCAAGAACCTGAAATCCGTGGAGACCCTGGGCTCCGCATCCGTGATCTGTTGCGATAAGACCGGCACGCTGACCCGCAACGAGATGACGATCCAGCAGCTGCTGACCGCCTCCGGCCGGGTAGACGTGACCGGGGTGGGCTACCGCCCCGAGGGCGAACTGCGCCAGGGCGCCGAGCCGCTCACAGACCCGGCACTCCGCTTTGAGGCCCAGCTGGTGCTGGGCGTCGGTTCCCTCGCCGGCAACGCCCAGCTGACCGAGCAGGACGGCGAGTGGGAGATCCAGGGTGACCCCACGGAGGCCGCGTTCCTGGTGGCCGCGGCCAAACTCGAGGGCACCACCGAGCACATGGCCCGGTTCGAACGTCGGGGTGAGATGCCCTTCACCTCGGAACGCAAGATGATGTCCACCCTGCACCAGGCGACCGGCGACGGCAGTCTGCGCATCTTCAGCAAGGGCGCGCCCGACGTGCTGCTCGAGCGCTGCGCCTACGTGCAGGTCGGCGAGACGGTCGTACCTCTGACCGCCGAGCAGCGGCCACGGTTGCTCGCCGACATCCAGGCGCTCTCGGCCCAGGCCTTCCGCACCCTGGGTGTCGCCTACCGACGCGCCGACGAGAACACGGCCCCGCTGGACGAGGCCGACGAGCAGGGCCTGATCTACGCCGGGGTGGTCGGCATCATCGACCCGCCCCGCGCCGAGGTGACGTCAGCCGTCCAGGAAGCCCACCGGGCGGGCGTGCGCGTGATCATGATCACGGGCGACCACCCCGCCACGGCCGCGCGGATCGCGAGCGACCTGGGGATCGTCGAACCGGGGGCGACGGCGCTGGCGGGAGCAGACCTCGACCACCTCGACGAGCCGGGGCTGCGGGAGGCGGTGCGCGGCACATCCGTGTTCGCCCGCGTCTCCCCGCGGCACAAGCTGCGGATCGTCGACGCCCTGCAGGCCAACGGCGACATCGTGGCGATGACCGGCGACGGCGTCAACGACGCCCCGGCCCTGAAGTCCGCCGACATCGGCGTGGCCATGGGCATCACGGGCACCGAGGTGACCAAGGAGGCCGCGAAGATGATCCTGGTCGACGACAACTTCGCCACCATCGTCGCCGCGGTGCGGGCCGGCCGGGTCATTCTCGACAACATCAAGAAGTTCCTGCGGTACCTGCTGTCCTCGAACATGGGCGAGGTGCTCACCGTGTTCCTCGGCGTGCTCCTCGCCGGGGTGCTGGGCCTGACCGGCGCCAGCAGCGAGACCGTGGTGCTGCCCCTGCTGGTCACCCAGATTCTCTGGATCAACCTGATCACCGACTCCGGTCCGGCCCTGGCGATGGGCGTCGACCCGGAGATCGAGGACGTGATGGCCCGCCCCCCGCGCGGGATCAACGACCGTATGATCGACCTGCGCATGTGGGTGGGCATCATGTCGACCGGCCTGGTGATGGCGGTGGTCACCCTCGCCACGATCGACCTGTTCCTGCCCGGCGGGCTGCTGCCGGCGCTGGAACCCGGCACCGACGGCCTCACCGTGGCCCGCACCGCGGGGTTCACCACCCTGGTCTTCGCCCAGCTGTTCAACACGCTCAACGCGCGCTCCGAGCTGACCACCGCGTTTCACCGGCTGTTCGTGAATCCGTGGCTGTGGGGGGCGATCCTGCTTGCGATCCTGTTGCAGGTGGCCGTGGTCGAACTCCCGCTCCTGCAGACCGCGTTCGGCACCACCTCGATGGACCCGCTGCACTGGGCCGTCTGCGTGGGCATGGCATCCGTCGTGCTGTGGGTCGAGGAACTGCGCAAGTGGATCCTGAGGGTGCGCGCCTGACCTCGCCCGTTCCGTGCTCGCCGCGTGCGATCACGTTTTCGCAAAGCGCATTACGATCGGGGCATGAGCCTGTCAGGACCACCGGAACCCACGGCGACGGAGCCGGCATCCGCGCCCCGCCGCAACGAAACGGATGTCCAGCGCCTCGACCGCAATTGGCTCTCGCTGTTGCAGGAGCTCAGGGTCACCCAGACGGGCACCCAGATCGTGGGTGGTTTTCTGCTCGCCCTCGCCTTCCAACCGCGGTTCACCGAACTCGACCTGTACCAACTGACCGTGTATCTGATTCTTGTCGCCACGGCCACCACCACCACCGTTCTGGCGCTCGGGCCGGTCAGCCTTCACCGGCTGCTTTTCGGGAAGCATGCGATGAAGCAGATCGTGCGGATCGCCGACGTGCTCGTGCGGGCCACACTGGTCGGTGTCGCCGTGATCCTCGCCGGCACCACCCTGCTGGTCTTCGACGTGGTGCTGGGCCGAACGGCCGGTCAGGTGGCCGGGGCCGCGGTGCTTCTGGTCATCGTGGCGGTCTGGCTGGTCCTGCCGCGCCGGGCGAAGCGCTGAGGACGACGCGCTGAGGACGACGCGCTGAGGACGACGCGCGGGCGACGACGGGCGGGGATATCGGTGGCACGGCGCCGCCGCATCAGCAGGCGCCCCACTGGCCCGCGCCCGCCGTCGTTGCGGCGTCCTCGGCCGTACGCAGCAGCGGGTAGTGCGCGTCATTCGGCGGGATCATCAGCGACTCGGCGGCGCCGCCGGCGACGAGCTCGTAGTTGACGAATCGCCCGTCCTCGGTCCAGAGATAGAACAGGCTACGGCCGTATCGGTCGGTCGGGTCCTGGTCGGCGGTGACCCAGGTGCGGCTGCCATCGGGGAGGAGTGCCCGCAACTGCTCCGTGGCCTGATCGCCGAAGCATTCGGCGGTGTCCCCCACCTCCGGCGTATCGATTCCGAGCAGTCGTACTTTGACGGCATCCGTCGTCGCCACCAGGGCGTTCGGCTGGTCCGTTCGCAGAAAAAGCGTGTCACCATCGTGCACATGTTCCACGGTCATCGGGACGGCTCCGCTCGGTCGCGCGGGGATGCCGCCGACCGCTGCCTCGGCGGCGCCGTCCGCCACGGTCGCCACCGGACCGGTGCTCTCGCCGGTGCTCTGGCCGGAGCCTTGGCTCACCGAGCTCAGCAGGCTCCCGAACTCGGTCGCCAGGAATCCAGACTGTTGCACCCAGGCGAAGCCGAGTACTCCGAGAACGAGAACACCGATCGGCACGCGCGAGCGGCCCTGTCGTCTACCCATTCCCCGAGACTAGGGCAGAGCCGGACAGAACCGGACAGGGCAGGGCAGGCCGGGGCGAGAGGGTGCTCCGGACGTCTGACCGGCTAGGGCGCTGCGGTTTCCTCCACGGCGTGGAACCACGGCGGGTATACGACGACCTTGGGCTTGTGCGCCGCGGCGGCGAGGATCGTGCGCACCGCGTCGCGCACCTTGTCGTTGGCGACGCCGACGAGCGTGACCAACTCGAACGGGAACGACTCGGTGACGAGCAGCTCCGCCTCCCGGATCTTCTGTGATTCCTGATCGGCGCGCAGCGAACGCAGCATGCGGTCGGCAGTCTCGGGAGCAGCGCCGAACCTGGTCAGGGCCCCGGCGGCATCCCCGTTGGTCACCGCGACGCTCGCTGCGACGGTTTCCTCGGCGCCGGCCTGGGCATCGAGGAGCTTCTTGACCGTGCTGACCAGAATGACGAAGTCGTACGTCGGGGAGCGGTGCGCCTCCGGCGACAGGCGCGGATCGTTGGATTCGGTGAGGAGGCTGTCCCACAGGCGCGCATTGGGCGAGAGGAAGAACGGCACGTAGCAGGCGACGCTCGCGCTGTCGTCTCCGGCGACGAGCGCGGCACGCCGGGCCGCGCGCTGCGGTGCCGACGACAGGTCGACGGCCGGCCGGGCGGTCCAGGCGTCGCTCGCGTCGGCAAGCAGGCGCCCGCTGTTCAGGATGCCGGCGAGGTTACGGATGTGGGTGACGTGGTAGATCCGCTGCTCACCGACGTTGTCGTGGGAGGATTTCGTGCTCCTGACGGGCTTCACGGTGCTGGCAGCCTTGGCGGTGGCCGGCTTCGCGGTAGCGGTCTTCGCGCTCAGGGTGGGGTTGGGTCCGCCCAGGGTGACGGTGCGCGGTGACGGCGAACTGCGAAGCGACGGTGCGCGTCCCGTCGATTTGCTCCGGCTGGCGCGGGTGGCCACGCCGGGCACGATTTCGGGAGCGGCCTTCGGGAAGCAGCTGGCGCAGAGGCCACCCTCGAGTCCATGGATGCATTCGTCGCTCAAACTAGAAAAACCTCTCGTGTGCGTGGCCCCCACACTCTTCAAGTCCGATGCTCGAAGACCACATATCAACGGTACGGTCATTTCTGACCTCGTAGTGACCGATGGGGGGAATCGTTGGACCCATTTCGGACTGAGGGCGCGTCGCACATGCCTTGCCGCTCCCGGCAAGGGATGCTACTACCGATGTATGAGCAGCATTGACGATATCGACGAGGACAAGATCAAGGTCGGCACACCCCGGGAGTGGGCGGCGGGGGTGCCCGGCGTCACCCATGCGATGGGGCCGGCTTTCCGGCAGATGGGTGTGCCCCGCAGCCTGAAGGCACTGACCGCGATGAACCAGCGAGACGGCTTCGACTGCATGAGCTGCGCCTGGCCGGATCCCGATCGGCGCAAGATATTCGAATTCTGCGAGAACGGCGCCAAGGCGGTGACCTGGGAGGCAACCCCGGTCACGGTTCCCGCCGAGTTCTGGGCCCAGAACCCGATCAGCGAGTTGCTCACGAAGTCGGAGTACTGGCTCGGCATGCAGGGCCGCCTCGTGCAGCCGGTGCATAAGCCGGCCGGGTCCGAGCACTACCGGCCGATCACCTGGGACGATGCGTTCAACCTGATCGGCGAGACCCTCCGCGGGCTGGACTCGCCCGACCAGGCGGCCTTCTATACGAGCGGCCGCACGTCGAACGAGGCTGCCTTTCTCTATCAACTGTTCGTGCGCGCGTTCGGCACGAACAACCTGCCGGACTGCTCGAACATGTGCCACGAGTCGACCAGCCACGCGATGGCGGAGACCGTCGGGATCGGCAAGAGCACCGTCACCTACGCCGACTTCGCCCGTGCGGACCTGATCATCATCATGGGACAGAACCCGGGTAGCAACCATCCGCGGATGCTCACGGCGCTGGAAGAGGCGAAGGAGGCGGGCGCCGCCATCGTCGCCATCAACCCGCTCGTGGAGGCCGGGCTGATGCGCTATAAGAACCCGCAGCGGGTGCGGGGCGTCGTCGGGGCCGGAACCGTGATGGCCGACCAGTACCTGCAGATCCGGCTCGGCGGCGACATGGCCCTCATGCAGGCCCTCTCCCGCCGGGTGCTCGACGCCGAGGCCGCCCGGCCCGGAACCGTGCTCGACCATGAGTTCCTGCGTGAGAGCTGTGTCGGGCTGGAGGAGTTGCGCGAGCACCTCGCCCACCAGGATGACGATGCGGTCCTGGCGGCCACGGGGTTGCGCGCGGCCGAGATCGACGAGCTGGCCGACCGGTATCTGCGGGCGGAACGGGTCATCATCACTTGGGCGATGGGCATCACCCAGCACAAGAAGGCCGTGCCGACCATCCGGGAGATCATCAATCTGCTCCTGTTGCGCGGCAACATCGGCAAGCCCGGCGCGGGCGCGTCCCCGATCCGTGGGCACAGCAATGTGCAGGGCGACCGCACCATGGGCATCTGGGAGAAGATGCCACCGGTGTTCCTGGATGCCCTGGAACGAGAATTCGGGTTCGACCCGCCCCGCGTGGACGGCCTGGACAGCGTGAACTCCATTCGCGCCATGCAGGGCGGCCTGGTCAAGGTCTGGATCGCCCTGGGCGGCAACCTGGTCGGCGCGATCTCCGACACCGTCGTCGCCGAGGCCGCAATGCAGAAGACGGCGCTGAGCGTGCAGATCTCCACCAAACTGAACCGGTCCCACGCGGTGGTCGGCGAGCAGGCGCTGATCCTGCCGACCCTGGGCCGCACCGAAATCGACCTGCAGGCCACCGGCCCGCAGTTCGTGTCGGTTGAGGACACGGTCTCCGCGGTGCACTCGTCCACCGGCCTGCTCCCACCGGTGTCGGATCAGCTGCTTTCCGAGGTGGCCATCGTGTCGCGCCTCGCCCGGGCCGCCCTGGACGGCACCGCCTCGATCGACTGGGCCGGTTTCGAGAGCGACTACGACATCATCCGTGACCACATCTCGCACGTCATTCCCGGCTTCGCCGACTTCAACCAGCGCATCCGCCAGCAGGAAGGTTTCTCCCTCCCCCATGCTCCGCGCGACCTGCGCACGTTCCCGACCCCCAGCGGCAAGGCCCTGCTTACGGTCAACGAACTCGAGCCCCTCGAACGGCCGCCGGGGCGTCTGCTCCTGCAGACGCTGCGCTCGCACGACCAGTTCAACACCACGATCTACAGCCCCAACGACCGCTACCGGGGCATCAAGAACGGCCGCCAGGTCATCTTCGTCAACCCGGAGGATGTCGCGGAGCTGGGTCTGATCAGCGGCATGCTCGTCGATGTGCACAGCGAGTTCAGCGACAACGTCGACCGTGTGCTGCGGCGGCTCCGGCTCGTCGCCTACCCGAGCGCCCGCGGCTGCGCCGCCGCCTACTTCCCCGAGGCCAACGTGCTGGTGCCCCTGGATTCCACCGCGGAGGGCAGCAACACCCCCGTCTCCAAGGCGGTGCTGGTGCGACTGGAACCCTCGCGCTGACCAGATACACACCCTGACCAGAACGAAAGCGGGGCGCCCGATCCGCTGGACCGGGCGCCCCGTGTATGGGTAGTGTCGTGCTGCTAGCTCACCCTCACTTGTTGTTCGACCTTGGTGCGCCGATGCCTGGATCGATCTGGTGCGGCCCGGCGGCGGAGGGCCGCACGTCGAAGTCGAAGATCGCCGTGGGGATGTAGACGGTGGAGCAGGAGTTCGGGATGTCCACCACTCCCGACAGCCGGCCCTCGATCGGTGCGGCGCCGAGGATGATGTACGCCTGCTCCGGGCTGTAGCCGAACTTCACCAAATAGTCGATCGCGTGCAGGCAGGCCCGCTGGTAGGACAGGTGCGAATCCAGGTAGCGCTGCTCTCCGTCGAGGGTCACCGAGGTCCCCGAGAACGCCAGCCACTCGCTGTACCGAGGGTCGACGTTACCGGGCATGAAGATCGCGTTCTCACTCACGCCGTAGGTGTCCATCCCGCCCTTGATGAGGTCCACCCGCAGGTCGATGAACCCGCCCATCTCGATGGCGCCGCAGAACGTGATCTCACCGTCACCCTGGGAGAAGTGCAGGTCGCCGAGAGACAGGTTGGCTCCGTCGACGAACACCGGGTAGAAGATGCGGGTGCCCTTGGACATGTTCTTGATGTCCTGGTTGCCGCCGTTCTCACGGGGCGGGGCGGTGCGAGCCGCTTCGCCGGCCACCCGGTCGAACTCGGATGCGGCGAGGCTGCCGAGCACCGCGAACTGAGGCTCGGGCGGCAGCGCCAGTGGCGGAACCCGGTTGGGGTTCGTCTTGATCAGGTCACCCTCGCGTTTGTTCCACTTCGCGAGCAGCTCGGCCGACGGCGCAGTGCCCATCAGACCCGGGTGGATCAGGCCGGTGAAGGAGACGTCGGGTACGTGGCGGGAGGTCGCGGTCTGGCCGGTGAAGTCCCAGATGGCCTTGTAGGCATCCGGAAACTGGTCGACCAGGAAACCGCCGCCATTGTTCTTGGCGAAGATGCCGGTATAGCCCCAGCCCTGCCCGGCGAGGGGTCCGGCATCCTCCTGCGGGATCGGGCCGACATCGAGGATGTCAACGATGAGCAGGTCTCCCGGCTGAGCACCCGCGACAGCGAAAGGTCCACTGAGCTTGTGCACCGTCATCAGCGGTGCGTTCAGGATGTCGTCGGCCGAGTCGTCATTGACGATCGCACCGTCGAACCACTCCCGGCAGTCGACCCGGAACGATTCTCCCGGCTTGACTGTGGCCACGGGAGGAATCTCCGGGTGCCATCGGTTGTGGCCGACGAGCTCCTGGTCCTCGAATTTCTTGCTGGAATCCAGGGGAAATATTTTCTTGGGCATGTCGTCTCCTGTACTGGTCGAGCCGGACCGGACTGCTTAGGGCCGCGGCAGTTTCTGATGAAGCGGATTGGACGTGTAGCGCGGGGTCTGGCCCGTGCGCACCCCGGGCTTCTTCGAATCGACGACGGCCGGTTCGTGTGCGCTGCGACTGGCCGCGTCGATCAGCGCGAACGCCGACGAAGCCGTCCGGGAGATATGCGGGGCGGTGATCCGGCGCCGGGCGTCGCCCCGACAGGTCGGGCAGGCCACGACATCCGGCGCCGTGCCCATCGGAAGAATCAGCTCAAAGCTCAAGCAGTCGGCGCACAGGAACTCGTAGATGGGCATGGAGGTTGCGTTCCCTTCTCAGGCGGGCCGGGTCGACGCCGCGGGCCGGGTCGACGCCGCGGGTTCGGTCGATTGCCGCGTGGGGACGGGGCCGTGCCCCAGCACCCACGCCACCCCCAGTGACAGCGCGGCGGCGAGCGCCACGATCAGCGCATAGCCCGTGTTGGTGTCGTATTCACCGAGCAGCAGCAGGAACGCGGGGATCGTTCCGGTCATGTGGCTGATGAAGATGGTGAACCAGCCGGTCGTGCGGGTCAGAGACCCCCTGCCGAGGCCCAGCACGAGGAAGAAAAGGAACCAGAGCACCGCCCAGATGAGCCAGATGACACCGAAAACGGGGTCCTCCAGCAGGGTGAACTGAAGAATGCCGATGACCGTGGCGCAGAAAACCACGAACAGCGAGAACCAGCCGAGGCCCTCCCCACTGATGCCCGTGAACTGCAGAATCGCTACATAGAGGTACGTGAAGCCGAAGAGGTAGAGCCCGGACGCCCCGAAAATGGTGGACAGGTCGCCGTCGGCTCCCAGGATGATCAGCGTCGGGAAGATCACCTGCATCCCGCCGACGAAGAAGTTGAGGATTCCGGCCGACTTGCCTGGAATCACCCCCACCAGCATCAGGCCGTTGATGAAGAGAACGGCCCCCACGTACAGCAAACCCACTGCGCCCATCAGAGAACTCCCGTGCTCAGGAGCAGTCGCAAGACTCGTCACAACCGCTCGGTTGGCGGAGACCGCGCTCGAACACCAGTCACGGTAGACCGGGCCCCCGGGGGGTGTCAACGGAGGCAGATGAAGACCAGACTGAGCCCCCGCCCGGTGAGAAACGACACCGACATGGACAGCAGGACCACGAAGTTCACGGCTGTCGCGGCGATCGTCGGCACCGTCGGCACCGTCGGCACCGTCGGCAGCCGGCCGATGGTGGTGCGTGCCGGCCGGAACGCAGACCGGGTCCAGAACCCGGCCGACGTCAGGTGTCCCGAGCGGGGGTGTCACAGCACCGATCCGGTGCCGGAGCGAGTGCTGCCGCGCCGAGCGCATCCAATGCGATACTTGAAAGTTCGTAGTCAGAATTATCAATTTTCCTAGACATCCGGGTTGCGGTCTGCCTGCACTGGAAGCTTGCGAATGCCCTTCTCTGGGCTGGGGAACCCGTTTGCAGAATCGAAACTGAACTCCGAATGAACGACGACAAAGTGCTCCCCACACCGACCTGCGCTTCCTGCTACGACCCGATGGCGCCGGTCGGCGGCGACTGGTGGTGCGATCACTGCCAGGAGTTCGCTTAACCGGTCGCGCCTCGGCCGGTTGCGTGGCTCCGCGCGCGACATCCGCACCGTGAACCCCTAACGAATTTGACTGCGATTTTGTCTCTACGAGCCTGTTTCGGACCGAAACGGGTTCTCTCTGCCACACTCTCCGTCGAGTTGGTGAGACAGGGCGGGGCAGGGAGTTTAGGTAGTGTGGTTGGGTTCCACCACCGCCTGTCCGGGCACCAACCCAGAGGAGTCCCATGTCGATCACCGTTAAAGGCGTCATCGCTCGATCGAAGGGCGCGCCGGTGGAGCTTGTCGACATCGTCATCCCCGACCCCGCTCCCGGTGAGGTCGTCGTCGAAATCGAGACCTGCGGCGTCTGCCACACCGACGTGCACTACCGTGAGGGCGGAATCAACGACGAGTTCCCATTCCTGCTCGGCCACGAGGCCGCCGGCCGGGTCAGCGTCGTCGGCGAGGGCGTAACCCACGTCGCCGTGGGCGACTTCGTCGTGCTGAACTGGCGCGCCGTCTGCGGCGACTGCCGCGCCTGCAAGCGCGCCGAGCCCTGGTACTGCTTCAACACCTTCAACGCCACCCAGAGGATGACCCTCACCGACGGCACCGAGCTCAGCCCCGCTCTCGGCATCGGCGCATTCGCCGAGAAGACCCTCGTGCACGAGAAGCAGTGCACCAGGGTCGACCCTGCCGCCGACCCTGCGGTCGTCGGACTGCTCGGCTGCGGCATCATGGCCGGCATCGGGGCCGCCATGAACACGGGCAACGTGACCTGGGGCGACTCGGTCGCCGTGATCGGATGCGGCGGCGTGGGCAACGCGGCGGTCGTCGGGGCCCGGCTCGCCGGGGCATCCGTCGTCATCGCGATCGACCGCGACGCGAAGAAGCTCGTGACCGCCCAGACGCTGGGCGCCACCCACACCATCGACTCAGCCGGCCTCGACGAGGACGGCGTGGTCGCGGCCGTGCAGGCACTGACCGGCGGTTTCGGTGCGGATGTCGTGATCGACGCCGTCGGGCGTCCCGAGACCTGGCGGCAGGCGTTCTACGCCCGCGACCTGGCCGGCACCGTCGTGCTGGTGGGCGTGCCAACCCCCGAGATGATGCTGGAGATCCCGCTGCTCGACGTGTTCGGCCGGGGCGGTGCTCTGAAGTCGTCCTGGTACGGCGACTGTCTGCCGGAGCGCGACTTCCCGATGCTGACCGACCTCTACCTGCAGGGCCGCTTGCCGCTGGACGAGTTCGTCAGTGAACGAATCGGAATCGGACACATCGAGGAGGCCTTCGCGAAGATGGCCCGCGGCGACGTGCTGCGCTCCGTGGTCGTGCTCTGATGACGGCGCGGATCGAACACCTCGTCACCTCAGGCAGCTTCAGCCTCGACGGCGGCACCTGGGACGTGGACAACAACGTCTGGATCATCGGCGACGACGACGAGTGCGTCGTGGTCGACGCGGCCCACGACGTCGACGCCATCCTCGCCGCGGTCGGCGACCGCAAGCTGGTGGGCATCCTCTGCACGCACGCGCACGACGACCACATCGGTGCCGTCGCCGGGGTGCAGGCCGCGCACACCGCGCCGACCTACCTCCACCCCGACGACATGATGCTGTGGGACCGGGTCTACCCGGATGCCCCGCCGAGCCGTCCGCTCGAGAACGGCCAGCGCATCCGGGTGGCCGGTATTGAACTCGAGGTGCTGCACACGCCCGGGCACACCCCCGGCGCCGTCTGCTTCTATGCGCCCGCGCTCGGCACTGTCTTCAGCGGCGACACGCTGTTCCACGGCGGACCCGGCGCGACCGGCCGGTCGTTCAGCGACTTCCCCACGATCCTCGCCTCGATCAAGGGCAAGCTGCTGATGCTCCCGGCGAGCACCGTCGTGCTCACCGGCCATGGCGAGTCGACGACAATCGGCGCCGAGGCCGGGCATCTGGATGAATGGATCGCCCGCGGCCACTAGGTCGTGACCCGGAAAGACCGCCCGGGACATCCGGCGAGCGGCGCCGCCGATGCGGTCAGAATCCGTTTTTGGCAGCACGGATTGTGGCTAACTCAGGAGATCCCCGCGCCCGGCCGGCAACCGCCTCGTGATTCCGCGGCCGATGCCGGCCCACACTCATCAGGCTCACCATTCTCCTGAGTTAGCCCCAAACGGGCGGTGGCAGCGGGCAGTAGTAGTGGGTGGCAGCGAGCGAGCAGCGCGCAGCGCGTTGCGACGGATGCCCGCAGCCGGCAGGTCAGCGGCGCACGATCGAGCGCAGTAGCCGCACAACAACGGACAGGGACGCCATGTCGTCCTGACCGAGGGCGTTGACCTCCTCGAACACGCTGCGAGCCCGTCCCAGCTGTTCAGCGTTGAGCGCCTCCCAGGCAAGCAGTCGGGCGTCGGCGTGGCCGGCATGCGTTTCCTTCAGCACCGCCCGCGTCATATCGGCGACCGTCGAGTACAGGTCGTCGCGGAGGGCGGCGCGGGCCAGGGCCTGCCAGCGGTCCTTGCGCGGCAGCACGGTGATGCGCTCCAGCAGGTTGTCCACCCGGAATCGATCGTAGACCGTGTAGTAGACGCCGGCGACGTCGGCCAGAGGCTCATCGACCTGGGCGGAGATCTGCGCCACGTCCAGCAGGGCGAAGGCCTCGAAGAGTTCTGCCCACCGGCGACCGAGGTTCTCCGGAACGCCCCACTCCTGGGCGGTCTCCAGCAGGGACTGCACGCGTTTGAGGTCGCCGCCCTTGAGGTAATCCTCCAGGTGGGCCCGCATCAGGTCCATCTGCGGTTTGTACTGGGCCACCACCTCGCCCACCGGTCGCGACGCCCCCTGGTTGACCTGCCAGCGCACGGCCCGGTCGAGCAGGCGACGGATGTCCAGGTGGATCGACGTCCAGTGCTTGGTCGGGAACGACGACGGCAGGGCGTTGACCTCGGCGACGAGCACGTCGATTTCGAAGATCTCCCGCAGCGCGACGAACGCCTTCGCGACCGTGGCCTGGTTCGCCGAGGTCTCCTCCATGGCCCGGAAGGCGAAGGTCACGCCGCCGAGGTTGATCATGTCGTTCGCGACGACGGTGGCGATGATCTCGCGGCGCAGCGGATGCGTGTCGAGCTCGGCGTCGAAGCGCTCGGACAGCTGCACCGGAAAGTACCGGCGCAGGGTTCGGCCGAACCAGGGGTCGTCGGGCAGGTCGCTGTCCCGCAGCGTGGTCGCCAGATCGATCTTGGCGTAGGCGGCCAGCACGGACAGCTCGGGTGAGGTCAGGCCCTGGCCCGTTTCGAGGCGCTCCCGCAGCGTCGCCGTGGTGGGCAGCGCCTCCAGCTCGCGCTTGAGGTCGCCCGAGGCCTCCTGCCAGTCCATCAGCCGTTCGTAGCTGGGGCTCCAGGTGGTCACCTTCGCCCGGTCGTTGAGCAGCAGAATGTTCTGGTCGACGTTGTCTTCCAGCACCAGCCGCGCCACCTCGTCGGACATGGAGGCGAGGAACTCCGACCGCTCCGACTCGGCCAGCTTGCCGGCGGCCACCATCCGGTCGACGAAGATCTTGATGTTGACCTCGTGGTCGGAGCAGTCCACCCCGGCGGAGTTGTCGATCGCGTCGGTGTTCAGGATCACGCCGGTGAGGGCCGCCTCGATGCGCCCGAGCTGGGTCATCCCGAGGTTGCCGCCCTCGCCGACGACCTTGACCCGCAGATCCCGGCCGTCGACCCGGATGGCGTCGTTCGCTTTGTCGCCGACCTGCGCGGCCGTCTCGCCGCTGGCCTTCACATAGGTGCCGATGCCACCGTTGTAGAGCAGGTCGGCCGGGGCGGTCAGGATGGCGCGGAGCAGTTCCGGCGGGCTCAGCCGCACCGTCCCGTCCGGCAGCCCGAGTGCGGCGCGCACCTCGGCGGAGATCGGCACCACCTTGGCCTGGCGCGGGAAGACCCCGCCGCCGGCACTGATCAGGCTGGTGTCGTAGTCCGCCCACGACGACCGCGGCAGGGCGAAGAGGCGCGCTCGTTCCTGGAAGGAGCGCGCGGCATCCGGAGTCGGGTCCAAAAAAATGTGTCGGTGGTCGAAGGCCGCCAGCAGACGGATGTGCTCCGAGAGCAGCATGCCGTTGCCGAAGACGTCGCCGGACATGTCGCCCACGCCGACGACCGTGAAGTCCTCGGCCTGCGTGTCGACGCCCAGTTCGCTGAAGTGGCGCTTGACCGACTCCCATGCACCGCGGGCGGTGATGCCCATGGCCTTGTGGTCGTAGCCGACCGAGCCGCCGGAGGCGAAGGCGTCGCCCATCCAGAAACCGTATTCGGCGGCGAGGCCGTTGGCGATGTCGGAGAAGGTGGCCGTGCCCTTGTCGGCCGCGACGACCAGGTAGGAATCGTCGTCGTCGTGGCGCACCACCCGGGCGGGGGGCACGAGCTGCTCCCCGTCCGCCGTGGTCACCAAGTTGTCGGTGAGGTCGAGCAGCCCCCGGATGAAGGTCTTGTAGCTCTCGATGCCCTCGGCCATCCAGGCCGCGCGGTCCAGCGCCGGATCGGGCAGCTGCTTGGCGAAGAAACCGCCCTTGGCGCCGGTCGGCACGATCACCGCGTTCTTGACCGTCTGCGCTTTGACCAGGCCGAGCACCTCCGTGCGGAAGTCCTCCCGCCGGTCCGACCAGCGCAGCCCGCCGCGGGCCACCTTGCCGAAGCGGAGGTGGACACCCTCCACCTGAGGGGAGTACACCCAGATCTCGTACTTCGGTCGCGGAAACGGCAACAGCTCGATCGAGGTCGGGTCGAGTTTGATGCTCAGGTAGGGCTTGTCCTGGAAGAAGTTCGTGCGCAGCGAGGACTCGATCAGGTTGATCAGGGTGCGCAGCACCCGGTCGGCGTCGAGCGTGGTGACCGCTTCCATGGCCACCGTCAGCTCATCCTTGACCTGCTGGCTGCGACGGATGCGCTCCGGCTCGGCCAGGTCCGGATCGAACCGCGCCTCGAAGAGCGCCACCAGCCCTCGGGTGACGGCCGGATTGGCCAGCAGGGTATCGGCGATGAAGCCGTAGGAGTTGGTGTTTCCGGCCTGGCGCAGGTACTTGGCGTAGCTGCGCAGGATGACGACCCGGTGCCAGGGCATGCCCTCCCGCAGCACGAGTCGGTCGAGGCCGTCCGACTCGATGGCCCCGCTGACGGCGGCGCCGAAGGAGTCGG
Organism: Cryobacterium sp. TMT2-18-2; assembly: GCF_004402245.1. Lineage (NCBI taxonomy): Bacteria > Bacillati > Actinomycetota > Actinomycetes > Micrococcales > Microbacteriaceae > Cryobacterium > Cryobacterium sp. TMT2-18-2. Next base: position 34,815 of record NZ_SOFU01000035.1, on the reverse strand, counting down.
CGAGGAGTGCGCCGGTCGCAACCGGGTCCACGCCCTCGGGGTAGCTCAAGCCCAGGTCATAGAGGTAGAACGCGCGGCCGTCGGCGGTCTCGATCTCGAAGGGCACCTCGTCGAGCACCTCGATGCCGAGGTTCTGCAGGAACGGCAGGATCTGGCTCAGGCTCTTGGGCTCCATCATGTAGAGCTTGATCCGGGCATCCTCCACCGTGACGCCGCGTCCCGCGGTGCTCCCGTCGTCGGCGTCGATGACCGTGTCACCGGCGCCCGTGCCGGTCGGAAGATACACGTTCAGCGCCGGCCGGATCGGCCCGGTCCCGGCGGCCTCCGCCTCGGCGGCCGCCGCGGCGCCGGCCTCGAATCGCCCGATGTCCTGCACGGCCTCCTCGAGCTCGTAATCCACCCGGTAGCTGGCGGGGAACGCCTCCGACCAGAGTTCGGAGAGGCGCTCCGCCTCGTCCAGCGGGTGACTCGCGCGCAGTTTCTCGCCGATCCCCTCGGGCCAGGACCGCACCGCCATCACCAGCCGGTGCTCCAGTGCGACGGCGTCGACGACACCGACCGTGTCGTTCTTCTGCAACCGGATGCGGAAGAACAGCCGGGCCAGCGCGGACTCGGTCATTCGGGCCTCGAAGTCGACGGACTCGGCGTGGAAGGTGTCCCGCAGCTCCTTCTCGATCCGCAGCCGCACGGCGGTGGTGTACCGGTCGCGGGGGAAGTAGACCAGCGCGGTCATGAACCGGCCGTAGACATCCGGGCGGAGGAAAAGCCGGGTGCGCCGCCGCTCCTGCAGACGTTGGATGGCCAGCGTGGTGGTGAACAGGGTGGGCACGTCGATCTGGAACAGCTCATCGCGGGGGTAGGTTTCCAGGATGCCGAGGAGTTCCTTGCCGCTGTGCGACCCTGGTGGGAACCCGGCCTGGTCCATCACGGCGTCGACCTTTTCGCGCAGGATCGGCACGTCCCGCACCGAGCTCGTATACGCCGTGGCGGCGAACAGGCCGATGAAGCGTTGCTCCCCCCGCACGTTGCCGTCCGCATCGAAAGTCTTGATCCCGATGTAATCGAAGTAGGCCGGGCGGTGGACGCTGGAACGCGAGTTCGCCTTGGTGATCACCAGGGCGCTGCGCTCGCGCGCTTTGAGCCGGCCGGCATCCGTCAGGTGCTGAATCTGGTGGCCGTCTTCGGTGGAGCGCAGCAGCCCCAGGCCGCTGCGGTCACGGATGCTCAGCACGTCCTCTCCGTCGACGGTCTCCAGGTCGTACTCCCGGTAGCCGAGGAAGGTGAAGTTGTCGCGGTCGAGCCAGCGCAGCAGTTCCTGCGCCTGCTTGATCTCCTGGATGCCCTCGGCGTGGGCGACATCACCGAGCGCGTCGGCGATCTCCACGGCCTTCGTTCGCATGGCCTGCCAGTCCTCGTTGGCGGCGCGAACGTCGCCGAGGACCGTGGCCAGCCCGGCGACCAGAGCAGCCCGCGCCTCGTCGTTGGCGGTTTCGATCTCGATCGCGATCCACGACTCGACCTGGGTGACGGTCTCGTCGACGTCACCGGGCCGGGCGCCGTCGCCGCCGTGCACGCGGGTGACGCCGAGGAGCTCGTTGGTGTTCCGGTCGCGGGTCACGACGAGGAGCGGGTGCACCTCGAGGTGGATGGCCGAGTGCTGGCGCACCAGCTCGGCGGTGACCGAGTCGACCAGGAATGGCATGTCGTCGGTGACGATGTAGACGATGCTGCGGCCGGCTTCGTTCCGGATCTCGATGTTCGGGGTGCCGGGGGTGCGGCTCTGGGCGACCTGACGATGCTGGACGGCCCGCTCGCGGAGGGTTCCCCCATCGGAGTTCTGCCGGTCTTCCCCGGCCAGGTGCTCGTAGTAGTCGCCCAGGAAAGCGTCCAGTGTGCTGTCTGCCGGTGATTTCCCGGTGCGGGTGGACTCAGACGTCATTGAAATAAGCCTCCATCAGAAAATCTCCGCGTCATTGCGGATCACGTGCGTACGAACCACGGCATGCTACGGCCACGCCCCTGTCTACCATCGTAGATTCGGTGGCCGGGTTCCACAGACCGAACCACCGCGCAGTGGTGGATCCGTCGCAAAGTGCACGCGCGTAGGCTGACCCGATGCGCGCGATCATCGTAGACACCCCCGGCGGCCCCGATGCCCTCACCCTCACCACCGTGGACGACCTGCCCGTCGGGCCCTGCGACATCCGGATTCGGGTCGCCGCGGCCGGCGTGAACCGAGCGGATGTCGCGCAGCGGCTGGGCAGCTACCCGTCGCCGGCCGGGGCGCCGCAGTGGCCCGGCCTGGAGGTGTCCGGAGTCGTCAGTGAAGTCGGCGCCGGGGCAAAGCGGTTCGCGGTCGGCGACCGGGTGTGTGCCCTGCTGGCCGGCGGCGGCTACGCCACCGAGGCCGTGGTGCACGAGGACCTGGCCCTGACCGTGCCCGACTCCATGGACCTCGTCGAGGCGGCGGGCCTGCCGGAGGCGCTGGCCACCGTGTGGTCGAACGTGTTCCTGAGCGCGGGGCTGGCCGCCGGGGAGACGCTGCTCGTGCACGGCGGCACCAGCGGCATCGGCACCACCGCGATCCAGCTGGGCGTGCTCGCCGGCGCGCGGGTGGCCGTGACGGCCGGCTCAGCCGAGAAGCTGGCGGTGTGCCGCAGCCTGGGCGCGGAAATCCTGATCAACTACCGCGAGCAGGATTTCCCCACCGAAATCCAGACCGCCACAGAGGGGCGCGGCGCCGACGTGATCCTCGACATCATCGGCGGCTCCTACGCGGCCCGCAACGTGGCGGCACTGGCGGTCGACGGCCGCATCATGGTGATCGCCAACCAGAGCGGCGAGAACGCCGACTTCAATCCGTTCCATCTGATGCAGAAGCGCGGCCGGTACTGGGGTACCACCCTTCGCTCCCGCCCGTTCGAGGAGAAGGCGGCCATCATGCAGGCCCTCAGGACGGATGTCTGGCCCTGGCTCGAATCCGGCCGCTTCCGCCCGGTGATCGACAGCATTTTTCCGTTTGAGAAGGCCGCCGAGGCACACCGGCGGCTGGAGGCATCCGTTCACGTGGGCAAGATTCTGCTGGTCGGTGATTGAGCCCGTCGGGACTCGGGACTCGGGACTCGAAACTCGGGACTGAAACATGCGCTGGAAAAAAGATCTAAGGGAGGATGAGTCATGGACAGCATCAGTCTGTTCGTGCCGATCCTGCCCGGCAAGCTCGACGCCTGGAAGCAGTTCACCAGGGAGTCGAGCGCGCGCATGGGCGAGCACGCGGAGTCGCGCCGGCGGGCCGGCATCACCTGAGAAACTGGCACACCGAGAGCCAGCGGCAGGCCACGGCCAGCTTCGACACCGAGTGAGGATGCCGCCGTGGATCCAGAGCTGCTCCACGTTGGTCGGCTTCCACTCTGTCGGCGACCTCCGGCGACACGAGGTCGACCAGCCATCCGTCCCGAACGAATTCGACGGAGATTCTGCCGAAATCTGCCCTAAACCCACTCTGGAAGGCGATTTCACCCAAAATCTCCGTCGAATTGGTTCGACGCCGAACCCGGCGCTCGCCCGTGCTGAACAGCGTCCGCGCGGTGCAGTCAGCTCTGCCAATCCGGGAGCGATGCAATCAACCGATTCGGACTCACTCGTCCTGGGCAGGCGAGGCACGGTGAGCGCCCCGCGGGCCTGCTACCGTGAACGCTGGCGAATCCCCACCCGATTGGAACCACCCGCATGAAGAACTGGTCCTTCACCACCTGCGCCGTCGCCGGGTTCAGTTTCAGTGCCTTCGGGGTGGCCCTGATCATTCTCAACGCCGTGACGGCCAACGCGTTCCTCACCGTCCTGCTCTGGATGGCGGGCGTGGCCCTCCTGATCGGCGGATCCCTGTCGGTGCGTGCCCACCTGCTCTGGACGCGCGGCGACACCCGGTAAACGAGGCCCCGCCCCTTAGATCGCGAATTCGCCGCCCGGAGCGCGTTCGGTCTCGGCGAGGCTGGCCGGCACATTCGTGGCGTTCACCGGCTCGTCGCTGTAGGTGGAGGTGACCAGGATGGGCAGGTGGTCGGAGGTGCCGAGGGGCAGCGTCTCGACACTGTCGATGGTCAGTCCGATGGAGGTTGCCAGGTCGAAATGCCCACGGAAGAACTTGTAGCGCGTGTACGTGCGGGTGTCGCTCAGGGTGAGGTCGTAGCCGGACTGAGTGATGTGGTCGCCGAGGCGCCCCTTGAAGATCGGGTAGTTGTAGTCGCCCACCATCAGGGTCGGCAGGCCCGGCCCGAGCACGTGCAGTTCTTCGTGCGCGGTGCGGATCTGGTTGCGCCGCAGGGAGTTGAGCGCGGTGAGCGGCGCGGCGTGGAACGAAGCGACGACGATTTCGCGGTGGGCGACGAGGTCGGTCAGTCGGGTGCCGATCAGGCGCTCATGCGCGGGGGTCAGCACGCGGTCGTGCAGTGACTTCTTGAGCGCAAAGGTCTGGGTGTGCTCGTTGGTGAACCGGTCCTTGCGATAGTAGATCGCCAGGCCGAGTCGGTTGCGCACAGTGGAGTCGGCGAGGTGCAGGAGACCGATCTCCTCGGGGAGCTCGAGGGTGTCGCATTCCTGCAGGCACAGGACGTCGGGATCGTAGTTCTCGGCCAGGGCGATGAGCTCTCCACTGGCACGATTCTTGCGGAGGTTATAGCTGATGACTTTCACGACTGACCTTTTTCGATTCGACTCGACTCGCTGAACACCCACCCAGCCTACGTTTGCAACGCAGAAATGCTATATCGGCGGGGTGAATTCTCGGCGGCCCTCATGCGAGACTCGGGGCATGATGCAGGATGCGGCGGCAACAGTGGCGGCAACGGTGGAGTCGGTCAGCCGAGACGAACGGCACGCGTTCAGCAAGCCGACAGTCCCGGACATCCGTTTGATCGCGGGATTCGGGGTGGAGGGAGACGCTCACGCCGGAGCCACGACGCAGCACCGCTACCTGATCGTGAAGGATCCGACCAGGGCGAACCTTACCCAGGTGCACTTCATGCCCGCCGAGCTCTTCGACGAGCTGCGGGGGGCCGGCTTCGAGGTCTCCCCCGGCGAGCTGGGCGAGAATATCACAACCCGCGGGCTGGATCTGTCCGGCCTTCCGCGGGGTGCCCGGCTGCGACTCGGCACCCACGCGGTCGTGGAGATCACCGGGGTGCGCAACCCCTGCTCACTGATCAACGGGTACCAGAAGGGGCTGATGAAGACGCTGATCGACACGGATGATGCCGGTCTGGTGATCCGCAAGGCGGGGATCATGGGAATCGTCGTCACCGGGGGAAGCGTCGCTCCCGGGGACCCGATTCGGGTGCGGCTGCCGGCCGGAAAACACCTGCCGCTCGGCGTGGTCTGACGCGGGGGTAACGGCACTCGGCGACCCTGCTAGTCTCGGCCTCACCTGACCTGTGAAGGAATCCCGATGGCACGCAAAAACGACACCCCCGATCAGAAAATTTCCCGCCTCCGCGTCTACAACATCGTGGCCGGCTCACTGCACCTCGTGCAGGCCCTGGGCTTCGCGTACGTGCTCACCCTGCTCAGCACTCAGGTCACCTTTGCCGTCACCGCCGACTATCTGTCGGGTCCTCCCGGCGTGCCGCTGCCGCCCGAGCGGGTGACCCTGTTCAACGTCAACGTGGGCATCGGCGTCGTCTCGTTCCTGGCGCTCTCGGCCTTCTTCCATTTCCTGATCTCGTCGCCGAAATTCTTCCCCCGCTACGCGGCGGGGCTCAAAGCCAACCGAAACTACTTCCGCTGGGTCGAATACTCCCTGAGCTCCTCAATCATGATCTGGCTGATCGCCCAGATCACCGGTATCACCGACATCGCGGCCCTGTTCTCGATCTTCGCCGCCAACGCCGCCATGATCATGTTCGGGGCACTGCAGGAGAAGTACGAGACACCCGGCAACGGCAAGTTCCTGCCCTTCATCTTCGGGTCGATGGTGGGCGTGGTGCCGTGGGTCGTCATCCTGATCTACTTCATCGCCCCCGGCTCGAACACCGAGGCCGCACCGCCGGCCTTCGTCTATGGCATCATCGTTTCCCTCTTCCTGTTCTTCAACACGTTCGCCGTCAACCAGGTGCTGCAGTACCGTCAGGTCGGCGGCTGGCGCGACTACCTCCGCGGCGAGCGCGCCTACATCACGTTGAGCCTGGTTGCCAAGACCGCGCTGGCCTGGCAGGTGTTCTCTGGCGCGATCATCCCCGCACTCACCTAGGGCAGTCGTCCAGCCGACCAGCTCGGGCCTGAGCTCGTGCCGGATACGGCGGGAGCACCACCCCCGTGCCTCGATGCTGGTCCGCAGCCCCATCTCGTAATCGTCCCGGGCGAAGCCCGCGACAGCCGTCGTCTCACCGAGGTTCCGGATCGGCAACGGACCGGCGAGGTGACGGCCACAGTGTCGACGGACGAGTGCCCGCAGGGCGCGCACTCGGGGAGTGGGCGCCCGGAGCACGGCCGCCCGGGTCGGGGCCGTCGAGGAACTCGAGGATGTCCGGCAGGAGGCGCGGATCTGAGATCGCGGCCATGTGCCCCTTGCCGGGATAGAGGATGAGGCGGGCGTTGGGGATGCGCGCCACCGTCACGCGGAACAGCTCGGGCGTGTAGAAACCGTGCCGGTCGCCACCGATCAGCAGGGTGGGAGCTTCGATCTCGCCGAGCCGGTCGCGCAGGTTGAAGGCGTCTTCGGCGCGAATGATGGTGATCAGGTCGGGGCTGGCATTGCCGAACGTGCGGGGTCCGAGCATCCAGCCCATGCCGGCTGCCAGCCGACCCGGAGGCGTGTTGCCGAGGACACTGAACATCTCCCGGCTGGCCTGCCGCGGGCGCCCGGCAAGAACCTCTTCAGCGACCCGACGATGCACCTTCTTGCCGTTCGACCCCAGGGTGTAGGCCGCGCAGACCACGACGAGACGCTGCACCACATCGGGGTGGTCGGCGGCGAGTTGCAGGGCGATGCTCCCGCCGGTCGACGTGCCGATCACGTCGACCGGCCCCGGAAACTCCAGGCGCAGGGCGTCGGCGTAGTCCCGGGCGATGTCGGCCATACTGGCGTTCGGGTCGAGGCCCGGGCGCGGGGTCAGCCTGAGCACGCGGTGCCGGACCGCCACCGGGGCCAGCATCCGGGTCACGAGCATGCGCTCGACGCCGACCGTCGGTTCGAAGTTCTGGGTGAGGTCCGGGATGGCCACCAGCGGCGAGCCCGTGCCGAACCTCAAATAGGGCATCCCTCCGAGGAGGGTGCCCGTTCGCCGAGCCATGGTGCGCGCATCGGTGACATTCTGTGTTTGTGTCGCGGGGGGCATTGAATTGACCCTTTCGTTTCGGTGACTGTTCCGGATGCCGTCAGCCGGCTCCGCGGAGAGCGGTGCGGCAGCGATCGGCCCGGCAGCAATCGGCCCTGGCGTGGCCGGCTGCGCAGAACCGTTGGTGACAGTACCCGCGTCCCGGGACCCTCGAAAGCGTCCCGGCAGATTCGGCCGGGGTTCAGGAGAGCCTTCCCATCCTGAAGCAAACGAGAGGAACGTGATTTTCGAGCGAAGTGGTGCCAGCATAAGGAGCGGGTCTACGCGTGGGAAGGCACGCCCGACTGCGGAGTCGCGTGACAAATGGGCAGCGACATCCGTCTAGATGTGTGAGACCCCATTTACGGAAGGCACCCGCTTCCACCATCGAACGGACCCCACATGACGAGCACGGATCTGCACCACGACGACCTGACCGATGACGTGAGCGCACCCCGGCTCGCCGCTGTCGTCTACAACCCCATAAAGGTTGACGTCGACGAGCTCCGGGATGCCGTCGAGGCCCAGCAATCGGCCGCCGGCTGGCCGGAGACGCTGTGGTTCGAGACGTCGGCGGAGGACCCGGGGCAGGGACCGGCCCGGAAAGCGATCGAGGCCGGAGCCACCATGATCATCGTGGCCGGCGGTGACGGCACCGTGCGCGCCGTCGCCGAAGCCGTACACGGCACGGAGTGCGCACTGGCGCTGCTGCCGTCGGGCACCGGTAACCTGCTCGCCCGCAACCTGCAGCTGCCCCTCGCCGACACCGGGCTGGCCCTGCAAGCCGCGTTCGCCGGCCAGGACAAGGTGATCGACGTGTGCCTGATCGACATCGAGCGGGCAGACCGATCAGTCGACCGGCACGCCTACCTGGTGATGGCCGGGCTCGGCCTCGATGCCAAGATGCTCGCGAACACCGACGACGACCTCAAGGCGAAGGCCGGCTGGCTGGCCTACGTGAAATCCCTGATCGCCGTCGGCAAGGACGGCAGCGAGCTACGGTTCCGGTACCGGCTCAACACGAAGCCCGAGCAGTCGATGCGCGCACACACCATCATGGTCGGCAACTGCGGGTCGCTTCCGGCCAGCATCGAGTTGATTCCCGACGCCGCCCTCGACGACGGACTCTTCGACGTGGTCGTCCTGAAGCCGGAGGGCTTCGGCGGCTGGCTGCAGATTCTGTCGAAGGTGCTGTGGGAGAACGGCGTGCTCAGCCGAACGGCATTGGGCCGCAAACTGCGCACCAATGATGTCGACGCGCTCAACTACGCCACCGGCACGAAGCTCGTGCTGCGGCTCAACCGTCCGGAACAGATCGAACTCGACGGCGACGGGTTCGGCACCGCCGTGGCCTTCAAGACCTGGGTGGATGCCGGCAGCCTCACCCTGCGCATGCCGAGCGACGCCGCGTAGGCGGCGCGGGGCATCCGTCGCCCTTCCCCGTTCCACTCTGCTCGACGCGCGGGACGTGCGCCGCTCTGCGGGTGGCCTGCCACCAGCGCAGCGGCGCGGCACCCGCGCCGGCACCACCGGCGACGGATGAGTGACGGCTGCGGGACGGCTGCGGGACGGCTGCGGGACGGCTGCACAGCCGTCAACGGCCGCCGCCTCCGCCGCCGCCGGAGTACCCGCCGCCGCTGCTGGAGCTGACGGGAACCGTGGCAGAGGTGAGGACCGAGGCGACCCAACCGTTCATGGCGACGCCGAAGCCGCTCGCGCTGAAGCCTCCCTGCGACACGATCCAGCCCGGCTCCGGCGCCCCGTGCTCGTAGAGCACGACGAGTTCCTTCGCCCAGTCCCGTTCGACGCCCCAGAGCACCGCGAAGGGGAGCAGCTCCTCATAGAGCTTGACCAGTTCGACGGTGTCGGGTGCGCCGGCGGCATCCGTCCCCGGGCTCGGCAGCGCCCCCGATGCGACACCCGGCACGGCAGGCGTCGTGCCCCGCAGCGCGCCGTCCGGGCTCTGCAGCATGCGGAAACGCTCCTCCTCGGCGAGCTTCAGATAGACCTTCAGCCCCTTGAGGTAGTCCCGCTGATCGGCCCCGGAATCGGTGAGCTGCACCGTGCCCTGGGCGAGATAGAGGGCCAGGTAGAGGAACAGCGCGGCGATGACGGCGACCGTCATCACCTCGCCGAACTTCGGGGAGCCGTCGATCAGCGCCACCGCCCCGAGGACGGCCAGGGCTGGCAGCAGCACGACGGCCATTCCGATGGCGATCCACCTGCCGCCGCGGCCGGCCACCTTGGCCCGCCAGCCGCGCTCGATGACCGACGCTGTCGCGGCGGGGAGGAACGCGCTCAGTTTGGCGGCGAGCGCGCTGTCGGCGACCCCCAGTTCCCGCGTCGCTCCGATCGTCAGGCGGGGGAACAGCGTCTCCAGCAGCTTTCGCTCCTGAGCGTCCACGCCCTCCACGGTCAGCAGCTGCAGCGTGTAGTCGCCGCCGCCGGCGCTGACCGGGTAGTCGAGGATGCGCACCGTGCCGCGCACCGCCAGGCTCACAAGCTCTGCGGCGATAGCGGACTTCGACCGATTCGCAAGGTCCCCCGCCTCCAGCAGGTTGTAACCCTTCGGCACGCTGTACTGGGCGATGATGGTGCCTCGGCCGCGGGCGTCGCGCTGGCCGAGTCGGCGACGGATGAAGGCGAGCACGACCCCGAGGAAGCCGACAGCCGCCACCAGGAACAGCAGCCCGGTCGCCGGTCCTCCCCCACCGTTGTCCGAATCGCTCGCACCGTCGCTGGCCGAGGCCGGCACCGGCACGAAGGTGCCGGGTGCGAAGCCGATGGCCACGGTCAGGTTCTGCCGAGGACCGAGGCCCTGCACGGACGAGGTGAACAGCTGGCCCGTGGATCCGGGCACTGCGGCATCCGTCGTCTGGCTGATCTCGCACCGGGCGCCGTCGTCCTGGGCGCCGGAATAGCAGGCGGTGTCTCCGGTGAGGAACTCGGCGATGCTCGGGTCGACGTGCACACGCGCGGTGACGGAGCCGAACGACTGGTCGAACCCGGTGCCGTTGGTGTCCCAGTAGAGCTCGTCGTCGTCGGTGTCGGCGAACGCGCGCACCACGTTCTGCTGCGTGTAGGTGATCGTGTAGGTCTGCTGGCCGCGCACGAACTCATCGGTGCCGAGCGGCACCTCGGTGACGGAGCCCTGGTCAGAGGTCTCGAAGTTGACGGGGGCTCCGGTGGCGTCGGTGACCGATTCGACGGTGGTGTTCAGCGGCACCCCGTTGTAATCGTTGGGGAGGAGGCGCACCATGCCCCGGTTCTGGTCGAAGTTCGGGAACTGCGCCACGAACGTCTCGACCGTGCGCAGGGTGGAGTGCCCGGCGTCATCACGGGAAAGGTAGTAGTCGGCCTCGAAGGAGGTGAATGTGAAGTCACCGGTGTCTGCCGACGCGGCCAGGGGCATCCCGACGGCCGACATCCCGAGCGCGAGCGCCGCCGCGACCGCGACCGCGAGCGCGGCGATGACCTGCACGAAGCGCCGTAACGGATGTCCGGTCGGTGCGATCTCGTGCATGCTGTCGCTCCCCTGTTTCTGCCGGAGCCGGGCGCCTCGATGCGGCGTCGAACGCGCCGAGCCATGCTGTCCCCACAACATCCGCTCTTCGAAGGCTAGTGCAGCACGGGTTTTTTCGGTGCATGCGAACCGACAGCTGAGAGCCCGGCAACGAGAAAACCGGTCGGCCCCTTCACGAGGGGACGACCGGCCTTGGTGCTGCGGGTAATCAGGGCATCAGTACCAGTTGTTGGCCTGCGAGTGAGACCAGGCGGCGCACGGGGTGCCGTAGGAGGAGGCCTTGATGTAGCCCAGGCCCCAGGCGATCTGCGTGGTCGCGTTGGTGGCCCAGTCGCTGCCGGCCGTCGCCATCTTGTTGCCGGGCAGCGCCTGCGGGATGCCGGTGGCTCCGCCGTTGGAGTTCACGGCGTCGTACTTCCACTCCGATTCCTTCTGCCACAGCTGGTTCAGGCAGGAGAACTGGTCTTCACCCCAGCCGTACTGGGATGCGGCCATGGCCTGGGCCGTGGCGCGCGCGGCGGCGGGAGTGTTGCCGCCCGCCACCGACTGGGCGCGGGTGGACTCGGCGGCGGCCTGCGCTTCTGCCTCGGCTGCGGCCTGGGCTGCGGCCGCGGCGGCAGCCTCGGCGGCGACGCGGTCGGCTTCGATCGACGCCGCGGTGACGGCGGCGGTCTCGGCCTTGGTCTGGGCGGTCAGCGAGGTGATCTCGTCGAGAGGGAGGATCTCGTAGCTGGCGAGCGAGCTGGCGACCGCGGCGAGGCTGGAGGCATCCACCTTGTCCTGGGTGGCGGCGATGACCTGGTTGGCCTCGTTCAGGGTGATGGAGGCCGAGTTGTCGACGTGCGCCTTGGCGACCGCGCTGTAGGCGCCGAGCTGTTCACGGTGCAGGCCGGTGCTGTCGGCGAGTGCGGTTGTGGCCGAGACGCGGTCCTGGGTGGCGGAGGCGGACTGACCGGCGAAGCCGGCGCCGACTGCGAGGCCGGTGATGGCGAGCACACTCGTGGCGATGATAGCGATGCGGTGCGGGCGTTTGATCGTGCCGGGACCGGTGGTGCCGTTGCTGCTGGGAATGCTGTTGCTTCGCTTATTTTGGGCAGCGAATCGGATGCGGATTTCTTCGGGTGTTTCGGGCATGTATGTGCGCTTGACTTCCGTGTTACGCAAGCCCGCACGCATGAGCGCGCCGGCTCACTGAGCCTCGCGCCTGCGCTTTCGGGTGACGGCGCAGGCAAGATTTCCTATCCTGCCTCATGTTTCTGTACAAACGCTCATTTTAAACTGCGAGGGTCATGGGTAGCCGGGGATTGACACGGGATTCGGCAGGCCGTGCACCTCGATCAGGCGTGCCGCAGCCACCGACCGTCGGATAAAGAAAGCTGCGGGCATCGCGAACAGGTTGCTGAGGGCGATCGGGAGCACGAGGTTGAACATTCAGCGCCAACCGAGCACGCTGAGAATGGCGCCCGAAGTGCTGGAGCCGATGCAGGGGCGACCGAGAAGACGATCAGCCCGTAGCTCCCCGTGTGTTACGCAAAATGGCGAGTGCTGTGGCGCCGTCAACGACCGCGCCACAGGATGGGTGGCATGCCCAGACAAATTCGCTTCAACGCTTTTGACATGAACTGCGTCGCCCACCAGTCCTCAGGAATGTGGCGGCATCCGCTTGACCAGTCCTGGCGATACAAGGACCTCTCCTATTGGACCGACCTGGCCAGGCTGCTCGAGCGAGGCACTTTCGATGGCATTTTCATCGCCGATGTGCTCGGAACGTACGACGTCTATGGCGGTTCGAACGAGGCAGCGATCCGGCACGGGGCCCAGGTTCCCGTGAACGACCCGATTCTGCTCGTCTCCGCCATGGCGGCGGTGACCGAGAACCTCGGGTTCGGCGTGACCGCGGGTACAGCGTACGAGCATCCGTACCCGTTCGCGCGACGGATGTCGACACTCGACCATTTGACGAAGGGTCGCGTCGGCTGGAACGTCGTCACCGGTTATCTGCCGAGCGCCGCCCGCAACATGGGGCATGAAGACCAATTGGAGCATGACGACCGCTACGACGTCGCCGACGAGTATCTCGAGGTGCTGTACAAGTTGTGGGAGGGCTCGTGGGAAGACGATGCCGTCATCCGCGACCGGGAGACCGGGGTGTTCACCGATCCGAGCAAGGTGCATGAGATCGGGCATTACGGCAAGAACTTCACCGTGCCGGGGATCCACCTGTCCGAGCCGTCGTTGCAGCGCACGCCGGTGATCTATCAGGCCGGGGCATCGCCGCGCGGTATCGCCTTCGCCGCCGGCAACGCCGAGGCGATCTTCGTGGCCGCTTCGACCAAGTCCGGCCTCACCGCGACCGTGAGCAAGATCCGGGATGCGCTCGAGCAGGCCGGTCGAGACCGGTACTCCGCGAAGATCTACACGCTGCTGACAATCATCACCGACGAGACCAGCGAGAAGGCGCACGCAAAACATCAGGACTACCTTTCCTACGCGAGCGAAGAAGGCGCCCTGGTGTTCATGTCGGGCTGGATGGGCATCGATCTCTCTCGGTATGACCTCGACGAGCCGATCGGCAACGTGAAGAGCAACGCGATCCAGTCGGCGGTGGCAAATTTTCAGGCGGCGAATGATGACGGCTCCGAGTGGACCGTGCGTGACATCGCGAAGCTCGGCGCAATCGGCGGCCTGGGGCCGTTCATCGTCGGCTCACCGGAAGAGGTTGCCGATCACCTGCAGGAGTGGGTCGCCGATACCGATGTTGACGGATTCAACCTCGCCTACGCGATCACACCCGGAACGTTCGAAGACGTGGTCGAGTTCGTGATTCCGGAGCTGCGTCGTCGCGGGGCCTACCCGGAGGAGTACGTCGAGGGCACTCTACGCAACAAGTTGCACGGGCGCGGCGACCGTCTGCCCGAGGAGCACCACGGAGCCGATTATCGGCTCGGGGTGAACCAATCCGTTAGGTGACGAGCGGCGACCGCGCGGTGGCGGCGAACAGGTCAGTTGCCGCTGCCGACCCTCATCGCATAACTCCTGCAATACGGTGAGACTTCCCGCATGATCCGCGTGATTACGCGGGTGGACAAATCGGCAGGCAGAATTTGCAGGAGTTATGCTCGCCCCGCGCGGGTCACCGCGCCTATGCCCGCACCCGCCGCAACCGGATCGGACCCTTCGCCGTCGACGGATCGACCACGGCCCCGCCCTGCGTGATCTGCAGGTCGCCGCGGGCGACCATACGGCGTGCGGCGCGTCGGGCCGGCTCCATGAGGTCGTTCCAGCTCTCACCGCCGACCACTTTCGCCGCCTCGGACGGGCAGATCGTGGCATCCGTCGCCCGCGCACTGAGCAGTGTGGTGATGCTCTCTTCCAGCTTGAGGTCGGTCGCCGTGACCCCGTGTGCGCGGCACGCGCTCGAGCAGTACTTCACCGAATCCCAGTTGTCGGCCCACTTCGCGCGCCACTCGATGCGCCGCCCACACGAGGCGCACGTCTTGTCCGCCCGGTCGCGGGCGGGGTCAGAATCGGCGGGTTTTCGTTGACGGTGGGCCATGCCTTCTATCCTGCGGGATGGCGCGGGTCGTCGAGAGCCGCCGATCGGCGCCGCAGGCGTGACGAATCCGGCCCGCATTCGTCTTATCAGTGACGGATGTCTCAGCCCCCATGAGCGCCCAGGCCACCCGACACTGCCGGAGGCTAGGATTTTGGCACCTGAACCCGAAGGAAACCCTGTGACGAGCACCGACCGAGTGCGTGTCGAACGACGGCGCGCGGCCGCTGTTCCTGCCCGTGGCCGCAGCATCGAGGTGGAGGGGCATCAATTCACCGTGCACTCCCTGAAAAGCACCTCGCCGTCGCCGGACGCGCCGACCTACCTGCTGGTCCACGGCATCGGGGCGTCGCACCGCTACTACCGCCGGGTGCAGCGGAGCCTGGCCGCCACCGGGCACACCCATTCGCTCGATCTGCCCGGATTCGGCGGCACCCGCCGGCCCGTTCGGCCGCTCGCTGTCGAAGAATACGGTGCCCTGCTCGGCCGGCTTCTGGATCGACTCGAGGTGCCGCGGGCGGTCCTGGTCGGCCATTCGATGGGCGCCCAATTCGTCTCCGAGGTGGCCCGGCAACGCCCCGATGCCGTCTCCCACCTGGTTCTGATCGGCCCTGTCACCGATCCCCGCCGGTCGACAGCCGTGCAACAGGCCCTGGGCCTGACCCGGGATGTGACCAAGGAGTCGCCGTCGGGCAATCTGATCGTGTTCCGTGACTACCTCGAGTGCGGCCCGCGCTGGTTCTCCACCGAGCTCGTCCCCATGCTCGGCTACCGCACCGACCTGGCCCTTGGCGAGGTGCGCTCCCCCGTCCTCGTGATCCGCGGCACCAACGACCCCGTCTCCGGCAGCACCTGGTGCGCAGCACTGGCCGCCGCCGCGCCGGACGGGCATGTGTTCGAGGTTGCGGGGCACCGCCACCTGGTGCACCACAGTGCCGCCGTGCAAACCGCCGCCATCATCGAGGGGCACGCCCTCCGGCTTCCGTCGGTCGCGCACCCGGCACAATGATTCGCCGTCTCCTGAACCCCCGTCTGCTCAGTCGCCATCTGCGCGAGGCCTGGTGGTGGCTGCTCGACTACGTCTATGCGGCGACCGGCCAGACCCGTGCGTTCCTCTCCCGCGCCCGGCCCACGGACTTCCGCTCCGGCGCCAAAGCCCCGATCGTGATCATCCCGGGGGTGTACGAATCCTGGCAGTTCATGCGACCGTTGATTGAAATTCTGCATGGCCACGGGCATCCGGTGCACGTGGTGGCGAAGCTCGGCCGCAACCGGCGGTCTCTGGCGGATGCCGCAGCGACCGTGGCCGCCTACCTCGAGCGGGAGAACCTGAACGGCGTCGTCATCGTGGCGCACAGCAAGGGCGGCCTGATCGGCAAACTGCTCATGACGACGGATGACCCGGGCCGCCGGGTAAGCGGAATGACCGCGATCAGTTCACCCTTCGGCGGCTCCCGCTATGCGCGCTACTGGGTCGTGCCGAGCATCCGTGCCTTCGCCCCCGTCAACATGGCCCTGCACGACCTCGGCCTGGACCACCGGGTCAACAACCGCATCACGTCTATCTACGGGGTGTTCGACCCGCATATCCCCGAGGGCAGTGAACTCGTCGGCGCCCGCAACATCCAGCTCCGGGTTGGTGGGCACTTCCGCATCCTCGGCGACCCGGCGGCCGTGCGGGCCGTGCTCGACGCGGTGACGCATGCCGCGGAGTCGGCAGTCTGACTCCAGGTCGCAGATCGACCTTCGGTCACGCGGGCAAGGCGCTTGCCCTGCCGCACGTGAAGCCTGACCGCTCGGGCTGATGTTCAGCCGCAGGGAGGACTCCGCCCCGACTACTTCGCCGCGACAGTGCGCGCGCGGCGCGTACGGCGCTTCGTCGACGAGCCTCCTCGCCCGTAGACCAGGTACATGGTGAACCCCATGATGATCATGAGCAGCACGGTGTAGACGAACGTGATCGACATGGAGTCGAGGTTGTTCTCCCCCTCCGTGCTCGCCTTGATCGCAACACCGAGGGGTTGGTAGAGCGGGTGATACAGGAACACCGCGGCGTCATAGTCGTCGAGCAGGCTGTTGAAATTGAGCGCAGTGATCGCAGCCGCGGTCGGGAGAACCAGCGGAACCAGCACCGTGCGAAGGGTGAACATCGACCCGGCACCGAGGATGCGGGCGGCCTCCTCGAGCGACTCCGGCACCGACGAGAAAGCCGCCTTGAGCAACCGCAGGGTGAACGGGATCTTTACGATCACGTAGGCGATCAGCAGGAGACTCGTCGTTCCCGTCAGCACCTGGCCGCCGACCATCGCGTTGGGTCGGTCGAACGTCATGACGAGGGCGAGGGCGATGAGAATCGTCGGCAGGATCCAGGGGATGTGCAGCAGGTACTCCAGCGTGACGGTCAACGGGTTGCGGTGCTTCTGCAGCAACCGTGAGACGAACAGCATCCCGCCGACCACGATCACCGACGCCAGCGCGCTGTAGACGACGCTGACCACGAACGGCCGGAGCACCGCGGGCGTGCCGAAGACCGTGGCGTAGTTGTCGAGCGTGAACGAATTCCAGCTGATGCTCCCCGTGACGATGGCACTCGAGTGCACGAAGGAAAACAGCACGATCAGCAGCACCGGCGTCGCGTAGACGACGAAGAGAGCGTAGGCGGCCACGTGCACGGCAGCGTTCGCCACTGGGTTCGGGATTCTCTGTTTTTGCAGCGGGGTCGCCACCTTCGCCACCGAGAAGTACACCCCCGACTTTTCGACCCGGTTCATCATTGCCAGAAGCACGATGGTCGCCAGGCCGAGGATTACGGCGAGCAGCGCGGCGAGGTCACGCGACCCGGTGCTTTTGGAGAAGGTGAGGATCATCGGGGCGATCGTTTGGAAATCGGTGCCGCCCAACACGAGCGGCGCTGTCAGTGCGCCGAGACCGGTCAGGAAGGTGAGAACTGTCACGGCGAAGATCATCGGGCGCAGGGCGGGCAACACGATTCGCCAGAGGATGCCCATGGTCGATGCGCCCATATTGCGCGCCGCCTCGATGGTCTGGTAGTCGATCTTCGCCAGCGACGATCCCAGGAAAAGCATATGGTTCGTCGTCGTGGCCAGCGTCATCACGACGACGACCGCGAAGTAACCGGAGAACCAGTTCGGGTCGATCTCGGGAAACCAGTTGCGCACGGCGTTGGTGACGAATCCGTAGCGGCCGTAGATGAAGTTGTAGCCGGCGGCGAGCACGATGCCCCCGTAGATAAGGGTGGTGGCGTAGCCGAGCCACAGCATCCGTGCGCCCCGGATCTTGAAATAGTCGGTGACGAGAACGATGAAGATGCCGACGGCATTCACCGTGACGGCCAGCGTGGCGGCCAACGCGAAGCTGTGCCAGAGGCTGTTCATCGCACGTTCGGAGCTGACCAGTTTCTCGACGGCCCGAAAGCTGAACTGACCCTCCGGGAAGAAGGTTCTGATGAGCAGGTTGGCGTTCGGGAAGACCAAAAACGTCGCCACGAACCACAGCGTCACCAGGGTGATGATGACGACGAACGGGGATCGGAACATTGAAGCCCACGACGAAGTGCGCACGGATGTTCCCCTCTAGTACTGCAGGATCGACGACGGGTCGATATACAGTCGCGCCGCAGAACCCGGTTCGAGCGCAGATCCGCCGCCCTCGGGCACCAGAGCACGAATGCTGCTGCCATGACTGTCGATTGTGTAGGTGCTGTGCGAGCCGTGGTAGGAACGGCCGGCGACAACGCCATCGAGCCGGATCGCATCCGTGTTGCCTGGGGGCGCCTGCAACGACACCTTCTCCAGGCGCAGGTACGACGTTTTCGCTGGTGCGAGACCGGTGCCACCGCGCTGGCGCAGCTGGTGCACGACGTCGCCCGAGAGCTTGTTCATCGCACCGACGAAGGTACAGACGAACTCGGTGCCGGAGCGGTTGTAGATCTCCTCCGGGGTGCCTACCTGCTCGACCACACCGTGGTTGAACACGGCGATCCGGTCGCTCATGGTGAGGGCCTCTTCCTGGTCGTGCGTGACGTACACCGTGGTGATGCCGAGTTCCCGCTGCAGGTTCTTCAGCTGTTCGCGCAGCTGCACGCGCAGCTTGGCGTCGAGATTGGAGAGGGGCTCGTCGAGCAGCAGGATGCGCGGCTTGAGCACGAGGGCCCGGGCGATGGCGACCCGCTGCTGCTGGCCACCGGAGAGTTCGGACACGTTCTTCGCGAGCTGCTCCTCGCTGAGCTCGACCTGAGCGGCGATCTCGTCGACGAGCAGCGCCGTCTCGGCCTTCCTGGTCTTTCGCACCCGCAGGCCGAACGCGATGTTCTCCCACACGCTCATGCTGGGGAACAGCGCGTAGTTCTGGAAGACCATGCCCACGCTGCGTTTTTCGCTCGGCAGCCGGGTGGCCACCTTCCCGTCGATGTAGATCTCACCCCGGGACGGTTCGATGAACCCGGCGAGCGTGCGCAGGGCCGTCGTCTTGCCGCACCCGGAGGGCCCGAGCAGGGTGAAGAACTCACCCTGCTCGATCTCGAGGGTCAGGTCCGGGATGGCGATTTTCTCGCCGAAGCTCACTTCGACGTTCTCGAATCTGATCATGACTGTTCGTGCCCGGGCCGAGACTTAGGGCAGGTACTCGAGCTCGGTCTTCTCGACCCACTCGGAGATGCGTTCGCGGGTCAGCGACCAGTCGATGTCCTGCTTGGGGAGGGACTCGATCAGTTCGACGACCTCCGGAAGCGCCTCGGCGCGAGCCTTCTCATTCACCGGGTAGGACGCGAATTCGGCGGCGAACTCGCCCTGCACCTCGGCTCCGCCGAACCAGTCGATGAACTTCTCGGCCTGGTCCTGGCGCGGCGCGCCGTTGATGACCGCGATCTGCTCGGTGACGTAGGGGACACCGTCTTCCGGGCTGATCACGCCGGTCTTGGTGGCGTATTCGGCGTCGCGGCTGGTGATTCCGCTGCTCGGGAGCACGCCGTAGTCGACCTCGTCGCGGGTCAGGCGCGCATACAGGTCGGTGCCCTCGATCGCTGGTGAACCGTGCTTGTAGTAGTCGTGCACCTGCTTCCAGCCGGCATCCGAGATGCCCAGGTCGCCCTTCTCGTCGGCATAGGGCGCGAGCATGCCGGCGAGAACCAGTTGCGGGGTGGCCTGGCCGAGGCTGGTGTTCACTTCGTATCGGCCGTGGTATTCGGCGCCGTCCCACAGGTCGCTGACCTGTTTCGGGGCGTCTGCGCTCGTCACGGTGTTGGTGTCGTAGACGGTGACGATGGCCTGTTCGACGAGGGGCCAGAACGCCCCGTCCTTGGCGTCACCGGCTTTCTTGTCGACATCCCCCGACCACTCCGGCGTGTAGGCGGTGACGGCATCCTCTGCCTTCAGCGTTTCGAAGAACATATTGTTCAGGCCGAAGACGACGTCGCCCACCGGGTTATTCTTCTCGGCGACGATGCGGTTGGCGAGGTCGGCCCCGCCCAGCCCCACGATCTCGATCTTCATCCCGGCCTCGGCGGCCTTGGCGGTCACCCATTCCCCTCGCCCATCCGAATTGCTGTTCGTGTAGACGATGAGGGTTCCGGAGGATTCCCCCGACGACGCCTCGCCTGCCGTGCTGCTGCATGACGCCAACGCGACGGTGCCCAGAAGCACGGCCGCAAGAGTGGCCGCTGTGAGAATGCGCTTGTTCAATTGTGAGTCCTTTTCTGGGCCGCGAGAGGGCAGATGGCCACTCACCGACCGAATCAAGTTTTAGCAACGGTTCATTCACACTAAGTCGCAGCAAATACCGCCCCAGGCCACCTGAACGAAAGTTCGCCTTGCGTTAACTGGCTGTACTGACGCCGTTGGAAGCGATGCCGCAGTTGATGTCTTGCGCACGCAGCTGACGCAGAATTGTCCCGGGTTTTACTCGGCGCTCGTTCCCCGTAGAGTGCACACGATGGGCGCAGGTCGGCGGTTGGCCATTCAATGGGCTGAAGCTCCGGCGACACTGGGGGTGAGCGTTGGCGCGTTCGGCGGGCGCGGGCCGTCACTCCCTGCTCAGAGCGCACGGTTCACGGTTCACGGTTCACATTGCTCACGCCGCCGGAGCGAACCCCACCGACACGTCGATCAGCACCTTCCCGACAACGCCGCTCTCGACCAGGGCATGGGCATCCGCCGTGTGCGCCAGGTCGGTGCGGTGCAGCGGCAACCCCGCCTCCTCCCCCACGCCCAGCGCGCCGTCGACGAGGGCCGCGGTGATGTCCTCGGCCGCCGCCCGAATCACGTCGGCCCCCACCGTGTAGAGCAATACGAACTGGTAGCGCACGTTGAGGCTGAAGTGCTGGCGCACGTCGAGCGTCTCCTGGTCGCCGCCGTTGTTGGCATAGACCGCGATCGACCCCCGATTACGGATGACGGCCAGGTCCAGCCTCGCATTCTGGGCCGGTGCGACCTCCACGATCAGGTCCACCCCCTCCGGTGCGATCGCCCGGATCTGGGCCACGACGTCCGGGTCGGTGTAGGTGAGCACGTGCTGCGCGCCGGCGGCCGTGGCGAGCGCCGCCTTCGCCGGCCCGCTCACGGTCGTGACAACGGATGCCCCCGCCCATCGGGCCAGCTGGATCGCCGCGTGCCCGACCGCACCTGCTCCGCCGGCCACGAGCACCACTTTCCCGGCTAGGGCGCCCGGGTGCAGCCGCCGCGGTCCGTCTTCGGCCACCGTCAACGCGCGGTACGCCGTGATCGCCGGCACTCCGAGGCTCGCGCCCTGGTCGAAACTCGCATTCGCGGAAAGCAAAAAGACGCGCTCCGCGGGCAGCACGGCGTACTCCTGGGCCGAGCCGCTATTTGCGCGCTGGTACGCGGCGAGCGCCTGGCCCGGTGCCGAGCCGCGGCGCGACTTCCAGTCGGTGGGGTTCACGCCGCTGACCACGATCCGCACCCGCACCTCGCCGGCACCGGGTTCGGTCACCGGCCGATCCACGAGGTGGAGCACAGACGGGTCACCGGTCTGGCTGTACACAATGGACTTCACGTCAGGGGCAACGCGGGCGGGGGTGGAAAGATTCTCGCCTTGCCCTCATCTCGGGCTTCGGCCCCACGACGCGCACCAGTGCGGCATCACCGATCGCGCAGGCATACCGAAAATCGCACGAAACCGCCTTCCTCACCGCGACTTCGCAGCCGCCCCGCGCCCAAGCTCGGAGCATGTCCACTCCCTTAGACGACCCCAACTTCCGAAGCGCATTCGGCGCAGCCGGCATGGTCCACCGGCCAGGCATGGCCAATGACCTTCTTTAGGAGATGGCACCGCTCTTGGCGAAAGATGGCCTAGATGTCAATGATCCGTCGAGTTTCGACATCGCTGCCTTGAACGCGGCACTCGCACGCACGGTTGAGCGAACACACCTGGAACGATTCATGCCGATCGGCGTGACCAGGTCGAATACGTTGACCGTGCTCCCAGCCGGTACAGGTGTCAGAACCCAGCCCCGAAGCACTCCGAACAGGAACAGAGGGCGACCCCGCACCGCGGGGCCGCCCTCTGGCGAAACGTCGAGCCGGTGAACCTAACCGGCCTCGGCCGCCGCTTCCTTTTCCGCCTTGCGACGAGCCTTCTCGGCGTCGAGAACGGCCTTCTCGGCCGCCTTCTCTTCGGCGATCCAGACGTCACGCTTGGCCCCGGGCACCCAGCCCTTGTCCACAACGTGGATCTGGTAGACGATCGCGACGCTGACGAGCACCACGGCGATGAGGATCGCAAGGACGACCCCGAGTCCGCCGCCCACACCGACGCTGACACCCACGAGGGTGCCGAACCAACCGAAGTCGGCGTCGCCGAAGGTGCTGTTGGCGAAGCCGAAGTCGCCGAGGACCAGCAGCAGGATGGCGGGCAGGATGGTGATGATCACGCCGTTGACGAAGCCACCGAGCATGGCACCGAGGCGTCCGCCGGTCGCGTTGCCGTAGACACCGGCTCCACCACCGGTGAAGAAGTGCGGCACCATGCCGGGGAGGATCAGTGCGAGCCCGAACATCGGGTTCAGCCAGATTGCCAGCACACCTAGCGCAAGGAGGCCACCGGCGAACGAGCTCAGGAAGCCGATGAGCACGGCGTTGGCGCCGAACGGGAACACGATCGGGATGTCGAGCGCGGGACGCGCACCGGGCACAACCTTTTCGGCGATCCCCTGGAACGCGGGGACCAGCTCGCCGAGCACGGTGCGCACACCGTAGAGGATGACCGCGACACCCACACCGAACTGCAGGGCCTGGGCAAAGGCCGCCATGATGAACGCGCCGGCGTCGGCGGAGCCGAAGATGTCCAGCGCCTCCTGCAGCGGCAGGGCGATGAGGCCCCAGATGGCGAAGACCATGTAGATGAGAACCATCGACAGTGAGGTGGCGACCATCGAGTCGCGCAGGAATTTGAGGCCCTGCGGGAACTTGATCTCTTCGGTCGACTTGCTGCGGTGACCGACGGCCTGGCCGGCGGCACCGGCAGCGATGTAGCCGAGGGTGCCGAAGTGGCCGATCGCGATGGTGTCGTTGCCGGTGATCTTCTTGGTCCAGGGGTGCGCGAACGCGGGCATGACCACCATGATCACGCCGAGCAGCAGAGCGCCGATGACGACCACGAGCCAGCCGGCGCCGTCTCCGAATCCGACGGAGAGCACCACGGTGAGCATCGTGGCCATGAAGACCATGTGGTGCCCGGTGAGGAAGACGTACTTCAGCGGGGTGAAGCGGGCCAGGGCGAGCATCACGAGGAACCCGAGGGTGAGCACGTAGGCGCTCTGAGCGCCGAACTCATCCTGCGCTATGGCGGTGATGACCTCGTTGGTGGGAATAACGCCCTGGGCGCCGGTGACCGCGAGGATCAGTTTGCCCAGCGGGTCAAGGGAGCCCACCACAACGCCGGCGCCGGCGCCGAGGATCAGGAAGCCGAGCGCCGCTTTGAGTGCGCCGCCGATCACCTGCCCGGCGTTGCGTTTCAGCGCCATCAGGCCGATGGCGGTGATAATGCCGATCAGGTAGGCCGGCACATTGAGAATCTGTTGTCCGATGAAGTTCAGTACGACGACGAGCCACTCCATTGTGGGAGCTCCATATTCTGTGAGAAGGGAAGGTGAAAGGGGTTACTCGACTGCGGCGGTGAGCTTCTCGGTGATCTCCTCGAGATCGAAGAAATTGTTGATGACGATGACCTCGGCGGGAACATCGCCGAGTTCTTCGGCCAGCTCCGCCGAGGTGAGCACGATCTCGGCCGTCTGAGCGGCGCCGCGAGCCACGCCCATGTCGGCGGCCTCGACATCCGCATCGATCCCGAGCTTGGCGAGAACCTTCTCGGCGTTCATTTTCAGCAGCACTGAGGTTCCAATGCCCATTCCACAGACGGCGACGATCTTCATGGGGTGCCTTTCGATTGGGTGAGAGAAGAGTGAAGAAGAGTGGGGTGGATGCGTGTGCCGCGCTTTACGCGACCGAGGAGAGCCCGCGGAGCACGGCGCGAACGTCGTCGGGGCTGGTGGCCGCGGTGAGGCGCTCCATGGCCGAGCTGTCGGAGAGAACACCGGCGAGTGCACGCATCACGGTGAGGTGAGCGTCGTGGTCGACGGCGGCGAGCCCGATCACGAGGTTGACGGGGTCGTTGGCCTTGTTGCCGAATTCGACGGGGGTGGCCAGGCTCACCCAGCTGAGTCCGCCGGTGAGAACCGCCGACGACGGCCGTGAGTGCGCCAGGGCGATGCCCGGGGCGATGACGATGTAGGGGCCGTGCTTTTCGACCGCGTCGATCATCTCGTCGGTGTAGGCATCCGTGGTTGCTCCACCCCACACGAGGCCGTCGCCGGCGAGACGGATCGCGGCGCGCCAGTCGGCTGCATCCGCCTGGGTCACGATGGACGACAGTGATTCGGCGAGGTTGAATGCCACGAATTAACTCCGTTGTTTGGATTCGATCCACCCCCTGACTGCGAGGGCGATTGGGATGACTGTACAAGCCTAAGCGACCTTTTGTCTACAAATGTACCAAAGTTTTTGAAATTGACTATCTAGCGTCGCCAAATGGCGTCGTGGGCAACGAATGGCGGGCGCGGGAAGTGTGGAAACTGCCAGGACTCCAGCGCGAGTTAGATCGACGGGACGGGCAGGGAGAGAGCGGGCAGGCCGCCACGAGTGAGCCGGCTGATGCGGTCGGGTTCAAAGAGTGCGTCCTGGGCGATGAGCGAGGCTCCCGTGATGCCGGCGATGTGGCCGAGACGAGATTTCTCCACCACAAGCCCCTGTAGAGCGAAATCCCGGGCGCCGGCGAAGATAGCGTCGCGGATGGCGCCGAGGAACGGCTCGCCGGCCTGGGCAAGGTTGCCGCCGACCACCACGGCCTGCGGGTTGAGCAGACCGACCACGTGCACCAGGCTCTGCCCGATGGCGGTGCCGGTCTCGTTGAGCAGCCGCAGCGCCTCGGGGTCGCCCTGGTTGGCGAGGCCGACGATGTCGTTGCTGGTGCGCACCCGGTAGCCTTGGCGCTGCAGTTCGCGGCGGATCACCGCACCGCTGGCGCTCGTTTCGAGCCGTTCGGTGCGAGCTCCGCCGGTGCGCACAGGGCTGAGATCGCCTGCGCCTCCTCGGGAGCCGTGGTAGATCGCGCCGTCGAGCACAAACGCCAGACCGACCCCGATGCCGGCTTTGAGCACCGCGACGTCTCGGTATTCGCTCCAGCCCCGCCGCGCCTCGGCGAGCGCCATGATGTTCACGTCTCGGTCCACGGCGAATACGGCATTGTCGAAGCGGCCGGCGAAATAGTCCTTCACCAAGACGCCGTCCCACTGCGCGTCCACCTGCCCGGTGGCGAGCCGCCCGGTCACAAAATCGACCGGTCCGGGCACACCCACGCCGATCCCCACCACGTCGGCGCGGGTCTTGCCGAGCCGATCGAGCATGTGGTCGAAGACCTGGCCGGCCCATTCGAAGATCTCGGCCGGCCCCTCGCTCAGTCCGATGTCGGCTTCATCCTCACTGAGGATGGTGGACACCAGGTCGGTGATGGCCAGCCGGGTGTGCGATCCACCGATGTCCACGGCGAGCAACAGGCCGGCGTGCGGATTGACCGCGAACTCCTCGGGTGGGCGGCCGCCGCGGGAATCGAGTTGCCCCACACTCACCACGATCGACGCGAGCAACAGTTCGTCCAGGCGCCGCGCCAGGGTGATCCGCGACCAGCCGAGCTGGTCGATGAGGTCGCTGCGGGTGGTGGCGAGACCGGACCGGATCAGGCCGAGCACCACGCCCGAGCCCGTGGATAGAGTGTGCGCCATCGTATTCATACCCCTCCGACGCATCCGTAGGCGCGCTACACACCCGACGGATCCGTTATTGACTTACGTACATTTGTATACCAAAGTATCTCGCATGGCTACCGAAATCCCGAATCTTTCGTCAACGATGACGCATACCGAACTCGACGCTCGCGCCGTCGCGAGCGCCCAGGCCCTGGCCGCCCACATAGTGCAGGCAAAAGGTCACGGACACGGCGGCACCGCCATGGCATTGGCGCCATTGTCCCATGTGTTGTTCTCCCGAGTTCTGCGCCACTCCCCCGCCCATCCCGACTGGCCCGCCCGAGACCGATTCGTTCTTTCGGCCGGTCACGCCAGTCTTCTGCTCTACACCCAGCTGTTCTTCACCGGCTACGGCCTCACCCTCGACGACCTCGCCAAGAGCCGCACCCTCGGCTCGAAGACACCGGGGCACCCCGAGGTGCACCACACCGTGGGCGTGGAGATGAGCACCGGGCCGCTCGGTCAGGGCGTCGCCTCGGCCGTGGGCATGGCCATGGCCGCCCGGCACGAGAGCGCCGTGTTCACCCCCGGCTCCACCCTGCTCGACCACAGCGTGTGGGTACTGGCGGGCGACGGATGCCTACAGGAGGGTGTCTCCGGTGAGGCGTCGAGCCTGGCCGGCACGCTCGGCCTCGACAACCTGGTGCTGATCTGGGACGACAACGGCATCACCATCGACTCCAGCACCGCCGACACCTTCACGGAAGACGTGCGCGCCCGGTACCGGGCCTACGGATGGCGGGTGCTCGAGATCGACACCCCGAACGACCTTGACGCTCTGGAACACACCCTCCGCGCCGCAGCGGAACGCACCGGCCGCCCCACCCTCGTGGCTCTCCGCACGGTCATCGG
Source organism: Cryobacterium sp. TMT2-18-2 (assembly GCF_004402245.1). NCBI lineage: Bacteria > Bacillati > Actinomycetota > Actinomycetes > Micrococcales > Microbacteriaceae > Cryobacterium > Cryobacterium sp. TMT2-18-2. The sequence continues at coordinate 8,242 of NZ_SOFU01000035.1, read as the reverse complement.
CACCCCCTCCGCGAAGTTCGGTGGCTCGTCGGCTGCGCACTCGGGCGGCTTCGGCGCCGACGAACTCGCCGCGGTGAAGACAACACTGGGCTTCGCACCCGACGCTCCCCTCGAAGACCTCGTCGACCCCGAGACCCTCGAGCACACCCGAGGTGCGCGCGCCCGCGGCGAGCAACTACACAGCAGCTGGGAGGCCGACCTCACCACCTGGAGCACCGGCGACCCCGAGGCGGCGGCGCGCTGGACCGCCTTCCGCGGCGGCGAGTTCGACAGCTCCGCCCTCGACACCGTGAACGTCGGCAGCGCCGGCGACACCATCGCCACCCGCAAGACCAACGGCGCCGTGCTCCGCGCGCTGCAGGGCTCAGTCCCGCTGTGGGGCGGCTCCGCCGACCTCGCCGGTTCCACCACCGTGGAGGTCGACGGCGACCGCTTCTCCGCCGCGAACCCTGCCGGCGAGTTCATCCGGTTCGGCATCCGCGAGCACGCCATGGCCGCCATCCTCAACGGCATCGCCCTGCAAGGGCCGTGGCGCCCGTTCGCCTCCACCTACCTGGTGTTCAGCGACTACATGCGGCCGAGCATCCGTCTCGGCGCACTAATGGGACTCGGCGCGGTGTACGTGTACACCCACGACTCGGTCGCCGTCGGCGAAGACGGCCCCACCCACCAGCCGGTCGAGCAGATCGCGTCACTCCGCACCGTTCCGGGGCTCGACGTGGTGCGCCCCGCCGACTCCGTCGAGGTCGTCGCCGCCTGGCGTCGTATTCTCGCCTCCCCCGACCGGCCGGTCGCCCTCGTCCTCAGCCGGCAGGACCTGCCCGTGCTCGAGAGCCACGACACCACCCCCGCGGGGGTCACGGCCGGCGGTTACGTGCGCTGGCAGCACGGCGATGGGAACCACCTGGCCATCCTCGCCACCGGCAGTGAAGTCCACCTCGCGATCAAAGCCGCCGCACGCTTGGCTGAGGACGGCATCTGCGCCCGGGTCGTGTCCATGCCCTGTGTCGAGTGGTTCGCGGAGCAAAGTACCGACTACCGCGAGGTCGTGCTGCCGGAGGCCCTGCGTGCCCGGGTCGCCGTCGAGGCCGGCCGCGGCGATGCCTGGTACCGCTGGGTGGGCCTCGACGGGCGCGTGGTGTCGATCGAGGAGTTCGGCGAGTCGGGCAGCGGCCCTCAGGTTCTGCGGCGCCGCGGCATCCACCTCGACGCTGTCATCGCGGCAGCGCACGCCACCCTCGCCGCCACCCGGCTCAGGGAATCGGCAGGATCACGCGCTCGGTGAGCCACACCGTCGGCCCGGCGACCCGGCCACCAGGGAGAGAATGGAATCACTATGACAACCATCCTCAACGTCATCTGGCTCGTGTTCTCGGGCTTCTGGCTGTTCCTCGGCTACATGCTGGCGGCGCTGATCATGTTCGTGCTGATCATCACCATCCCCTGGGGCATCGCAGCGGCCCGGATCGGCGTCTACGCGCTCTGGCCGTTCGGCAAGACCGTGGTCGACAAGCCGAACGCGGGCGTCGGGTCCTTCCTCGGCAACGTCGTGTGGGTGATTCTGGCCGGCTTCTGGATCGCCCTTGGGCACCTCTTCTCGGGCATCGCGCTCTGCTTCACGATCATCGGCATCCCGTTCGGGATCGCCAACTTCAAGCTGATTCCGGTGGCGCTGATGCCGCTCGGCAAGCAGATCGTCGACATTCGATAAGGGTTCACCGTTGCGCGATAGAGACCGCAGCTTTGCGCATCGCCCGCGACTAAGCCCAGTCGCCGAAAAGCACCCCTAGTTCGGGTTGTGTTGCCTTACCGACAGTGACCCGTGCCCGGGCGCGACGACACATTTTGCGGCGTAGATCGGAACTCCGCCGTGCTCCGCTGTCTGGGTCAGAACGAGGACCGCCGCTGCCGGCTCTATGTTCAGCAGTTTCCCTCGCGTGGGGCCAGCGTCGGTTGCGACGATCTGGCACACGCTGTTTGTGAAGACGTGGCCGTTGGCCTGCATGGATGCGAGGAGTGTCCGTGGTTCGGCGGCGATCTCCGAGAGTTCGGATGCGATTCGCGCGCTCACATCACTGAGGTAGCGCCCAGCGGGGAGATGCTCTTGAACAGTGGCAACGGGAACGCCATCCTGCAGCAAGACGCTCTCGCGGATCCAGGCGTTGGCAGCCGGGTCGAGCGAGAGTCGGTGGGACACGAAGTCTGTAACCCCTTCCAACTCGAAGCGCACCGGCTGGACAGTCAACGTCATGTTCGGGTCGGCTAAGGCGATCTCAAATGGCCGCAGCTGCTCCAGTCCGCCGTGCGGGATGAAGTCCGTCACGAATCGTCCAACTCCGCGACGGGTGACGAGTAACCCGTCTTCTTCGAGGAGCATCAGCGCCTCGCGTACGGGTGTGCGGCTGACGCCGAGCATTGCCGAGAGCTCTGTTTCCCTCGGCAGCATTTCGCCGAGCCGGAACACACCAGAGCGGATTCCATCTGCGAGCCGCGTGTAGACGGCGACTCGAATCGGCTGGCCGACCGTGAGGTAGAGCTGCTGGTGAAAGAACGGGTGCGGTTCCAAACGGGTCGCCACGAGGCCTCCTTGTCACCCCGAACGTATCACATTTGATATGCTACCTGAGAGGTATAACTTCATACTATGCAGACGAAGGGGTCAATATGAGTTCAACCACCACGAGGGTCGGATCACCGTTAACGATGAAGGGTCTGTATCCCCCCACGAGCAGCACGCCGCACATTGATCCGAAAGGGGTGGACATCGCCGAGACGATCCTCCTTCCGGGGGACCCGCTGCGAGCAAAATTCATCGCCGAGACCTACTTCGACGACATCCGGTGCTTCAACGAGGTTCGTAACATGTTGGGCTTTACGGGCACTTACCGGGGGCGTCCCGTGTCCGTGATGGGCACGGGTATGGGCATCCCCTCCATCTCGCTCTATAGCTATGAGCTGATCCACTTTTTCGGGGTCAAGAACCTGATCCGGGTGGGCAGCTGCGGCGCCATGCAGAAGAACATGGAGCTCTACGACGTAGTTATCGCCCAGGGCGCGTCGACCGACTCCAACTACCTGCACCAGTTCAACCTGCCCGGTTCATGGGCGCCGCTGTCGTCGTACAGGCTGCTCGAGCACGCCAAACGGATCGCCGACGAGCGCGGTCAACGCACCCACGTGGGCAATGTGCTCTCGTCCGACCTGTTCTACGGCGCCGATCCGGACGCCATGGGGAAGTGGATGAAGATGGGCATCCTGGCCGCCGAGATGGAGTCGGCAGGGCTGTTCGCCAACGCCGCGGCCGGGGGCGTCGATGCGCTGGGCATCTTCACTGTTAGCGACCAGCTCGTCACCAACGCCAAGACCACCCCCGAGGAACGGCAGACCGCCTTCACCGGAATGATCGAAATCGCGCTGGAACTGATCTGATGAGCAACGCGAGTCACGCCAAGCGTCCAACCCCGGCCTTCACACCGACCCGGGCCGTTCCTATCCTGCTGTTCCTCTTCGTGTTTTCGCTGGTGCTGGACAACGGCTTCAAGTTCATGTCGCCGGCGCTGGCGCAGGACCTCAACCTGCCCGTCAACACCGTCAGCCTGCAAGCCACGCTGACCGGCATCCTGATCGGTATCGGTGCCGTAGTTTACGCCGCGCTGGCCGACTCGATCAGTATCCGGAAACTCATCATTTTCGCGATCCTCGTGATGACGATCGGGTCGATCGTCGGCTTCATCTTCCAGGCCAACTTCTGGCTGGTCCTGGTCGGCCGGCTGATCCAGACCGCCGGCTTGGCGGCCGCCGAGACCCTCTACGTGATCTACGTCACCAAGCATTTCAGGGGCGACGAGCAGAAGAAGTACCTGGGCTTCAGCACCGCAGCCTTCCAACTGTCGCTACTGATCGGCACCGTCGGCAGCGGCTTCATCGCCACCTACATCGGCTGGGCGGCCTTCTTCCTGGTCACGTTGCTTTCCCTGCTGACCATCCCGCTCGTGCTCCGCACGGTTGCTGCGGAGGAAACGAACGACAGCCACGTGGACGTGCTCGGGCTTTTCCTGATCGCGGTGTTCGCCACCGGCATCATCCTGTTCATGCAGAACTTCAACCCGTGGTACCTGGTGCCAGTCATCGCGGGGCTGATCCTGTTCATCTGGCACATCCGAACCAACGACAACGCCGTGATCACCATCGCGTTCTTCGCCAACGCACAATACTCGCTGATGATCAGCGTGGTATTCGTCATCTACACGGTCCAGCTCGGCTACACGTTCCTCTTCCCATTCCTGGTATCCGACATCTACGGCTACAACCTGGGTGAGGTCTCCCTGCTGCTGATCCCCGGCTACATCGCCGCCGTGATCGTCGGCTCGGCCACCGGCAAAATCGCCCGGTTCCTCACCTCCAAGCAGGCCATCACCACGGCGTTGATCGTGATCACCGCCTCGATGCTGATCCCGGCTCTGGTGGTGGACAAGTGGATCGGGATCTTCGTGATCTCGATGGTCTTGTTCGGCATGGGCTTCGCGTTGATGTACGGCCCACTCGTATCGACCGCCATTGGGCGGGTGCCGGTCGAGAAATCCGGTATCGCCATCGGCTTCTACAACCTCACCATCAACATGGCAGTGCCGATCGGCATCGCCTACACCGCAACCCTGATGGACCTGAAGCCCAACCTGCTCGGGGGCATCACCGGCACCGACCAGGCAGCCTCTTACGGAACGGTGTTGCTGATTCTCGCGGCGGTCGCCGCCCTCGGACTGGTGCTCTACCGCGCCTTCATCGTGGTCCTGGAGCGCCAAGGCGAACCCGCACCCGAACCCGTAACCAACTAAGGACATACCATGATTTCGACCTCCACCCTCTCCCTCAGCTCCGCGATCGTCGCCCAGCACATCGACCACACCCTCCTCAAGCCCGAGGCCACCGCAGCAGACGTGACCGCACTCATCGCCGAGGCCATCAGGCTCGGCACCTACTCGATCTGTGTCTCCCCGTCGATGCTGCCGCTCTGCATCCCCGCCGGCTCCGACCTCAAGGTCGCGGTCGTCTGCGGCTTCCCCAGCGGCAAGCACCACAGCGCCATCAAGGCCGCCGAGGCCGCCCTCGCCATCGAGCAGGGTGCGGACGAGGTCGACATGGTCATCGACATCGGTGCCGTCAAGGCCGGCCGGTTCGCGGACGTGCAGGCCGATATCGCGGCCGTTCGTGTAGGCGTCCCCGCACCGAAGGTGCTCAAGGTGATCATCGAATCCGCCGCGCTGACCGACGCCGAGATCGTCGGCGCGTGCCAGGCATCCGTCGCCGCGGGGGCCGACTTCGTCAAGACCTCGACCGGTTTTCACCCGGCCGGCGGGGCGACCGTGCACGCCGTTCGCCTGATGAAGCAGACCGTGGGCGACCGGGCCGAAGTCAAGGCCTCGGGCGGTGTGCGAACCTTTAACGATGCCCTGGCCATGCTCGAAGCCGGCGCCACCCGCCTCGGCGTCTCCGGTAGCGCCGCGCTGCTCTCCGGTGCGTCTTCGGCCGAAGGCGCTGGCAGCTACTGACAACCGGCCGGGCTCGCACATTCCATCTTGTGTAAGCCCGGCGCGCATGTTCTTACCGGCCCGCCGAGACGTCGATCAGCACCTTCCCGACAACGCCGCTCTCGACCAGGGCATGGGCATCCGCCGTGTGCGCGAGATCGGTGCGGTGCAAAGGCAGCCCCGCCTCCTCCCCCACGCTCAGTGCGCCGTCGACGAGGGCCGCGGTGATGTCCTCGGCCGCCGCCCGGATCGCGTCGGCACCCACCGTGTAGAGCAATACGAACTGGTAGCGCACGTTGAGGCTGAAGTGCTGGCGCACGTCGAGCGTCACCTGGTCGCCACCGTTGTTGGCATAGACCGCGATCGACCCCCGATTACGGATGACGGCCAGGTCCAGCCTCGCATTCTGGGCCGGTGCGACCTCCACGATCAGGTCCACCCCCTCCGGTGCGATCGCCCGGATCTGGGCGACGACGTCCGGGTCGGTGTAGGTGAGCACGTGCTGCGCGCCGGCGGCCGTGGCGAGCGCCGCCTTCGCCGGTCCGCTCACGGTCGTGACAACGGATGCCCCCGCCCATCGGGCCAGCTGGATCGCCGCGTGCCCGACCGCACCTGCTCCGCCGGCCACCAGCACCACCTTTCCGGCCAGGGCGCCCGGGTGCAGCCGCCGCGGGCCGTCTTCGGCGACCGTCAGCGCGCGGTACGCCGTGATCGCCGGCACTCCGAGGCTCGCGCCCTGGTCGAAACTCGCATTCGCGGGCAACGGGAACACGCGCTCCGCGGGAAGCACCGCAAGCTCCTGGGCCGTGCCGCTGTTCGCGCGCTGGTACGCGGCGAGCACTAGCCACACCCGGTCGCCCACGCCCACGTGCTGCACCCCAGAGCCGACCGCCTCCACGATCCCTGCGCCATCCTGGCCGGGTACGACGTCGTCGAACGCCAGCGCCTGGCCCGGTGCCGAGCCGCGCCGTGATTTCCAGTCGGTGGGGTTCACGCCGCTGACCACGATCCGAACCCGCACCTCGCCGGCTCCGGGTTCGGTCACCGGCCGATCGACGAGCTGGAGCACGGACGGGTCACCGGTCTGGCTGTACACAATGGACTTCATGTCAGGGGTAACGCGGGCAGGAGTGGAATGCTTCCGTTTCGGCGCTACATACCGATCTGAGAAGCCGCCCTCATCGGCACAAATGGTCTCGCACAGAGGTTCCAACTCAACACGGATTACCTGGTAGAACTGCTACATGTACTCGCCCGATATCGAACAGGATCTGCGCGTCGCCATCTTCCGATGGCTCGACGAGCGCCAACTCGGCGGTCAATACGAATTCACGCGCGATGAACTCGCTAACTTCCACGTTGGCGACATCCGCATCCCGCTAATCGATCGCGGAAGGGGAATCCGTAACCCGCGTGATTTCGAGTCCACGCTGAGCATAATGACGAGTGTGAATAGCCCATATTCCGACAGGCTTGACACTGCGGCATTCGTAAAATACGACTATCGAGCTGGAGAGAACAGAGACAACTTCAAGCTGAAGCGAGCGTTTCAGCATCAGGCTCCCCTCATCTACTTCGAAGGCATCCGCCCCGGTGTCTTCGTGGCGCATTACCCGGTATATGTTGTGGCGGATGACCCAATCGATAGGGTCTTCACGATCACCATGGATGAATCCCTTCGGTTCTTCGGCGATCCTGCAGCTCTCCCACCGGACCTACGCGCGTATGCCGAGCGGACTGTCAAAGCGCGTCTTCATCAGCCTGCGTTCCGTGCCAAAGTGATGCACGCCTACGCGAGCACCTGCGCCATTTGTTCGCTCAAACATCTAGAACTTCTAGATGCCGCCCACATCATCCCCGATGTCGAGCGGGATGGCTTTGCAGACGTGACCAACGGTCTATCGCTGTGCAAGATCCACCATGCCGCCTACGACCGGAATCTCCTTGGAATCACACCGGACTATGTCGTTCGCATCAACGGCGAATTACTCGATGAGGTCGACGGACCAATGCTCCGCTACGGCCTGCAGGACATGCACGGTAAGACCCTTACGCTTCCAGGTCGCGCGATCGACCGTCCGGCTCGCGTCGCCCTCGCGAGAAGGTACGAGGACTTCGCCGCCTGACTGGCCTCACGCTGCGCGCCGGGCCCCAAAAGTTCATACCTGTGGTCAGGATTGGTAATTCCAGCCTTACTCAGTCAAAGCTCGAATCTCACGATTCCGCCGAAAAGGCCCACTGTCGCTTCAGGTGACTGTAGCTGCCGAAAATGCGCATATCGCTAGATCAACTGCGTGCCGGCTTCGTGATTCGTCTGCCCGCCCGTGCAGAGCAGACGTCCTCTGCCTCAAGAACCTGCTGCGGCGCGGCTGGCTCCCGCTTCGTCCATCGAAAACCGTTCCGGCCCTTCGCAGGGCTCGCCAGACATTGAGCACCGGACTGTTGCGACGTGTTGGCTCATGGGCGGGGCTTCAGTGTCGATCTAGGTGTTGTTCCCACTGACGTTGTGAGCACGGTTGATGGGTGATTTGCCGCCGATGCCGGTATGGGGTCTGTGGTGATTGTAGCTATGGATCCAGTCCTGGTAGGTGGCTGCTCGGGCGGCGTCTGAGTTGTAGTGGTGGGCGTAAGCCCATTCCGCGGCGAGGGTGCGGTGGAATCGTTCGATCTTTCCGTTGGTTTGGGGTCGGTAGGGCCGGGTGAACTTGTGCGTA